>NZ_CP084267.1:0-300000 GCF_022879595.1 Caballeronia sp. Lep1P3
TGCGCCCGACATCAAGCCGTCCGCCCACGGATTCATCGGACGGCCGCAGACGCGCATCGACGGACCGCTGAAGGTCTGCGGCCGCGCGGCTTATACGTCCGACGTCGATCTGCCCGGCATGCTCTACGCCGTGCCGGTCTGCAGCACCATCGCGAGCGGCCGGATCACGTCGCTCGAATTCGCCGCCGCCGAAGCGCTGCCCGGCGTGAAGCTCGTCCTGCATCGCGGGAACATCGGGCGGCTGTATCGCATACCGGGCAATTCGTTCGAGAACGGTTATGCCGACGAACAGCGCCCGCCGTTCGAAGACGACGTGATCCGCTATTACGGGCAATACGTCGCCTGCGTGATCGCGGACACGTTCGAAGCCGCGAGCGCGGCGGCCGCCGCGGTCAAGGTCGGGTACGAGGTCGCGCCGCACGACGTAAGCGACACGCTGACGGCAGACGAACCGCCCGGCGTGCAGAGCGAGCGCGGCGATCCGGACGGCGCGTTCGCGAGCGCGCCCGTGAAGATCGACGAGACGTATGTGACGCCCGTCGAGACGCACAATCCGATCGAGCTGCATTCGACCGTCGCGCAGTGGGACGGCAACGGCTACACGTTCTACGAGACGAGCCAGGCGGTGTCGAACCATCGCGGCACGCTCGTGCAGATGCTCGGCGTGCCGAAGGAAAAGGTGCGCGTGATTTCGCGCTTTCTCGGCTCCGGCTTCGGCGGCAAGCTGTGGATGTGGCCGCATTCGCTGCTCGCCGCCGCCGCGACGCGGCTTACCGGCAGGCCGGTGAAGCTCGTGCTGAGCCGCAGGATGATGTTTCAGAACGTGGGGCATCGTCCGGTCACGCAGCAGCGCGTGCGGCTCGGCGCGTCGGCGGACGGCAAGCTCGTCTCGCTGCAGCACGACTTCCTGAGCCACGCCGCGCTCGCCGACGATTACACCGAGGACTGCGGCGAAGCCACGCCGCAGATGTACAGCACGGCCAACCTGCGCGTGACGGGCGGCACGGTGAAGCGCAATGTCGGCTCGCCCACGTCGATGCGCGGTCCCGGCGCCGTGCCTGGCCTCTACGCGCTGGAATCCGCGATGGACGAGCTCGCCATCGCGCTGAAGATGGACCCGGTCGAGCTGCGGCTGCGCAACGAACCGCGCATGGACGAGGCGAGCGGCTTGCCGTTCTCGTCGCGGCATCTGGTCGAATGCCTCAAAACCGGCGCGGAGCGATTCGGCTGGTCGGCGCGCACGCCGAATGTCGGCTCGATGAAGCGCGACGGCCTCACGCTGGGCTGGGGCGTCGGCGCGTGCAGCTGGCCGGGGCTGCGCTTTTCGGCGGAAGCGAGTGTCGATTTGCGCGCGGACGGCACGGCGCGCGTCGTGTGCGGGACGCAAGACATCGGCACGGGCACCTACACGATTCTGGCGCAACTCGTGGCCGAGCAGACGGGCATTGCGCTCGACAAGATCGAAGTCGGCCTCGGCGATACCGCGCTGCCGCTCGGCCCGATATCGGGCGGATCGGCGGCGACGGCTTCGGTGATACCGGCCGTCTTGGACGCGACGCGCGCCGCCATCCAGATGGTGTTGTCGCGCGCCGGCGCGGTCGACGCGTCGCCGTTCGCAGGCGCGAAGCCGGAGGAACTCGCGTTCAGCGAAGCGCGCGTGCATCGCAGGAACGAGGCGGCGGAAAGCGGCGTGCCGTTCGCGCGCATCCTGGAGGCGGCGCGCATGCATGCGGCATCGGGCAGTGCGAGCGCCAATGGCGGCTTCGACGATCCGCTCAAGAAGGAATGGTCGATTCACTCCTACGGCGCGCATTTCGCCGAGGTGACGTGGGAGCCGGAGACGGCGCGGTTGCGCGTGAGCCGTGTCGTCACCGTGATCGACGGCGGCAAGATCCTGAATCCGCGCGCCGCGCGCAATCAGGTGGAAGGCGCGGTGGTGATGGGCGTCGGCATGGCGCTTTTCGAGCACACGGTCTACGACGAGCGCAGCGGCGCGCCGGTGAACAGCAATCTGGCGGACTACGTCGTCGCAACGAACGCGGATACGCCGAAGCTCGACGTCACGTTTCTCGATCATCCGGACACCGTGTTCAACGAACTCGGCGCGCAGGGAATTGCGGAGATCGGGCTTGCGGGCATTGCGGCGGCGATTACCGGAGCGGTTCATCACGCGTCGGGCGTGCGGGTGAGGAAGCTGCCGGTGATGATCGAGGATTTGATGGGGTGATAGTGCATCGCCGGGCAGCTTTCTGGCGGCGGGGGCTATGCTAGACTGCCCTCGCAACTCATCGCCCCTCATCGCCCCTCATCGCGCTCATCGGAATCATGAAACCCTCTGTCGCCCTTCAAGCTCACCGCGAGGAAATCCGACGAGTCGTCCAAGCGCATCGCGCGTCGAATGCACGCGTGTTCGGATCGGTCGCGCGCGGAGAAGACACCGATGAGAGCGACCTCGACTTGCTGATCGACCCGACGCCGCGAACCACGATGTTGGATATCGGCGCAATTCGCCATGAGTTGCGCGCGTTGCTGGGCGTGCCCGTCGACGTATTGACGCCCGGCGCGCTGCCGGACCGGACGCGGGACGCCATTCTCTCCGGGGCGATTCCCGTATGAGCCGAGATGCGCAGGCCTTGCCCGAGTACGTAGACCATGTACTCGGCGCGATTCAGCGCGCGACGCGGTACACCGAAGCGATCGACGAAGCGGCTTTCCTGAGCGAAGAGCTGATCTAGGACGCCGTCATTCGCAACCTCGAGATCATCGGCGAGGCCTGCAGAAACATCCGGCGCCACTTTCCCGAGTTCGCCGCCCGGCATCGCGACGTTCCTTTCGTGTCGGCTTACGAAATGCGCAATGCGCTCGCGCACGGTTACTTCAAGGTCGATTTGAGCGTCATCTGGGCGACGGTACGCGAGGACTTGCCGCTCATGCAGACTCAGTTCCTCTCGCTCGCCGCGGAACTAAAGCGGCTCGCCTAGCCGCTGCCGAAGGCCGCGCACCGAAGCACGCCCCGTCCCCCAGGCACACGCCTTGCACGCCGTCAACATTCGATCGCACCCCCGATCCGCGCTAACATAGTCGAAGCCCCAATCCTATGTAGCAATCAGCCGGAGTGCCCATGAACGACATGATTCAACAGCACGGCCTCAAGGTCGCATCGAGTCTCGCACAGTTCGTCCAGGAAGAAGCCATTCCCGGCACCGGAGTCGATCCGGCGGCCTTCTGGCAAGGTTTCGATGCCCTCGTACACGACCTCGCGCCGAAAAACCGCGCGCTGCTCGCCGAGCGCGACCGCTTGCAGGGCGAACTCGACAACTGGCACCGCAGTCATCCCGGCCCCGTGAAAGACTTGCGCGCGTATCGCAAGTTTCTCGAAGACATCGGCTATATCGTGCCCGCGCCTGCGCATGTCCAGGCAACCACGGCCAACGTGGATCGCGAGATCGCCGAGCAAGCCGGACCGCAGCTCGTCGTGCCGTTGTCCAACCTGCGCTATGCGCTCAACGCGGCCAACGCGCGCTGGGGCAGCCTCTACGATGCCCTCTACGGCACCGACGTTATCGACGACTCCGACGGCGCCGGGCGCACCGCCGAGTTCAATCCGAAGCGCGGCGCGAAGGTCATCGCGTATGCGCGCGCCTTCCTCGACGACAACGCGCCGCTCGCGCACGGCTCCCACGCGGACGCCACGAAATACAGCGTCGAACAGGGCAAGCTCGTCGTCACGCTGAAGGACGGCAAGAGCAGCCTCGCCAACTCCGAACAGTTCGCGGGCTTTCAGGGCGATGCCAGCGCGCCGAGCGCCGTGCTTCTCAAGCACAACGACCTGCACGTCGAGATTCAAATCGACGCGAACGACTCCATCGGCAAGACGGATGCCGCGCACGTCAAAGACCTGCTGATCGAAGCGGCCGTGAGCACCATCATCGATTGCGAGGATTCGGTCGCCGCCGTCGATGCCGCCGACAAGACGCAGCTCTATCGCAACTGGCTCGGGCTCATGCAGGGCAAGCTGTCGGAACAGGTCACGAAGAACGGCAAGACGTTCACGCGCAGCCTGAACGCGGATCGCGAATACACCGCGCCGAACGGGTCCACGCTCAAGCTGCATGGCCGCTCGCTGCTCTTCATCCGCAACGTCGGTCATTTGATGACCAACCCCGCCGTGCTCGATCGCGACGGCAACGAAGTGCCCGAAGGCATTCTCGACGCCGTGATGACCTCGCTCGGCGCCATGCACGATCTGAAGAACCGGATCAACTCGCGCACCGGCTCCATCTACATCGTCAAGCCGAAGATGCACGGCCCGGCCGAAGTCGCGTTCTCCGACGAACTGTTCACGCGCGTCGAAGACCTGCTCGGCTTGCCGCGTCACACCATCAAGATGGGCATCATGGACGAGGAGCGCCGCACGAGCGTGAACCTGAAGGCGTGCATCGCGGCGGCGGGCGCGCGCGTCGCGTTCATCAATACGGGCTTTCTGGACCGCACCGGCGACGAGATGCATTCGTCGATGGAAGCCGGCCCGATGATGCGCAAGGGCGACATGAAGTCGTCCGCATGGATCAGCGCCTACGAGCGCAACAACGTGCTCGTCGGGCTGAACACCGGCCTGCGCGAACGCGCGCAAATCGGCAAGGGCATGTGGGCGATGCCCGACCTGATGCGCGCGATGCTCGAACAGAAGATCGCGCACCCGAAAGCCGGCGCGAATACCGCGTGGGTGCCGTCACCGACCGCCGCGACGCTGCACGCGCTGCATTACCATCAGGTCGATGTGCAGCGCGTCCAGCAGGACATGGAAAACGTCGATTACGAGGGCGTGAAGAACCAGTTGCTGGACGGCCTGCTGACGATTCCGGTCGTCGAGAATCCGTCATGGTCGGACGACGATATCCGCAACGAGATCGAAAATAACGCGCAGGGCATTCTCGGCTACGTGGTGCGCTGGATCGATCAGGGCGTCGGCTGCTCGAAGGTGCCAGACATTCACGATGTCGGTTTGATGGAAGACCGCGCGACGCTGCGCATCTCGAGCCAGCACATCGCCAACTGGCTGCGGCATGGCATCGTCACCGAAGAGCAGGTGCGGCAGACGCTCGAACGCATGGCGGCGGTCGTCGACAAGCAGAACGACGCCGATCCGTACTATCGCCCGATGGCGCCCGCGTTCGATAGCTCCTACGCGTTCAAGGCCGCCTGTGCGCTCGTGTTCGAAGGCCGCACGCAGCCGAACGGCTACACGGAACCGCTCTTGCACAAGTTCCGTCTCGCCGCGAAGGAAACGATGTAACGAGGCGCGAAGCGCGAACGCGGCGGCGCAACGCCGCTGCGTTCGCCTGTCAGCGCGTCATTGAAGCTATTGCTCCGACCACAGCTTGCCTGCGGTCGCCCAGTTCTCGCGCTTCACGTCGGTCAGAATGATGTCCACCGAGCCCGGCTCGCAGCCGAGCGTCTCGCATGTCGTGCGCGTAATCGCCTCGACGAACTTGCGCTTCTCCTCCGCCGTGCGGCCTTCGAAGAGCTGAATGTTGAAAGTCGGCATGGCTTCGTTCTCCCTTTGATTGATGTCAGTCGCGATAAGACGGATCGACGCGGTCGAGCTTGCGCAAAAGCGCGGGCCATTCGAGCGCGCCTTCGATGGCGTCGTCGTCATGTAGCTGCGCCGCGGTACGCGCGACGACATCGGGCGTCGGCACGATCATCTTCGCCACGCCCGCGAGCGCGCGCAGTTGAATATCGCATGCCTTGACGAGCATATCCATCAACACATAAGCCTCCGCGATGGTGCGCCCGAGCGTGAGCGGTCCGTGATTGCGCAGAAGCATCGCGCGATGCGTGCCAAGACTCGCGACCAGCCGCTCGCCTTCGGCAGGCGAGAACGCCAGCCCTTCGTAATCGTGGTACGCGAGATGGCCGTGAAAGCGCATGGCGTGCTGAGACGCGGGCAGCAGGCCATGCGGCTGCGCGGACACGGCGATCGCCTCGCGCACATGCAGATGCATCACGCAGGCGGCATCCGCGCGCGCGGCGTGCACGGCCGCATGCAGCGCGAAGCCGGTCGCGTTCACCGGATAAACGCTGTCGCCGATCACATTGCCATCGATATCTATCTTGACGAGATTGCTCGCGCTCACTTCGTCGAACGCGAGGCCGAACGGGTTGATCAGAAATCGCCCTGGCTCGCCCGGCACGCTCGCCGAAATGTGCGTGTAGACGACGTCGTCCCAGCCGTTCAGCGCGACGAGCCGGTACGCGGCGGCGAGATCGACGCGCGTCGCGGTTTCGGCGGCCGAGCGCGAAGCGCTTTCTTCGATACGGCGTTGAGGCGTGTGAACAAACGACATACGAGTCTCCTGTTGAGCGCGGCTGCATGCAACGATGATTGCGCTTCGGCGCGCCGGGCGAGCAGCACGGCCGCCCACGACGCCAGCACGAACGGCGCGGTCAACGCCGCGATGCCGGCGCAATCCGCGATGCGCTCGATCAGCACGGCCGCCGCAATTGCGATGAGCGCGTAGCGTGCGCCGAGCGGCGCGGTCGCGAGCGCGGCGAGGGCCGCATTGAAGCCGCACGCGCCGGAAAGCAGCACGGCATCGCTTGCGCCGCCCAGCCCGTGCAACGCCGCGCCGAGCGCGCTGCCCGCGAGCGCCCAGCCCGCGCGTGCCGGACGCGCGACGAAAAGCCCCGCCGCGATCAACGCGCCCGCGAGCGCACCGGATGCGAAAACGATCGGCGCGAGTCCGGCGAACGCGGCTTTCACCGGCCCGGCGAAGCTCGCCGCGACCGGCCCGAGCGCGCCCACTTCGCCGCGGTCGGCGAGAAGCGGCATCCAGCACCAGCTGACGATGATCGCCGGGCTCGAGAAGATCGGCAAGCCAAGCCGCGAGAACTTGCGCGCGAGCACGCCGCCAAGAAGCGTCGCGCCAATCGCGGCCAGAATGCCGACCGCCGCCGCCTCTGACGTATCGCGGATGAACGTGAACGCCGCGAGCGCGGCGAGCGCGCCGTTGAAGGCGTAGAGATCGTCGCGCATGAGGGCCGATTCCGCGTGCTCGGTGATGAACGCGACGACGCTGCCCGCGACTGCGCCGATGACGAGTGCCCACGCGAGACGCGGACTCGCGCAAAGCACGCCGGCGGCCAGCAGCGCGCCGGTTGCGGCATTACGCTGCAGGACGATTTGCCCGATGCTGCGGGCGAAGCGGAGGATCGGCTCGCCGAAGGCGGCGCCGGAAGGCAAGGCGGTGGACATGCGCGGGCGGCAGTGCGGCGGTGGCAAGGGAAGCCGCCAGCATAGGACAAGCCGCCGGCGTCGTGCGACGCCGCGCGCAATAGCGGGTATGCGGAAAACCGAAAGGGAGAAGCCCGCGCGCCACGAGAGGGGCGGCGGGCGGCAGGCAGAACCGCTTAGTTGAACGCCATCGGGTACATCGTCGAACCGTCGACGGTTGCGTTGACGTAGTTCAGGTCCGAACTCTTCTTCACGATTTCCGTGACGTTTTCGCGGAAGTTCGGGTGTTCTTCCCAGGTGATGTAGCTCGCATCGACCACGGCGGACAACGTGAGCAAGGTAAAAGCGATCTTTTCGAGAATGATGTGACGGTGGCGCATGACTGTGATTCCTGAAGTTGCGACGCATTGTAACAGAAGCCTAGGGTTTTCCCCTAGTCGATTGTTGCAATGCCGCAAATCAGTCATGCGCGGACGCGCAGCCGCGCCCGGACGCCTTACAGCGACGCTTCGAGAATTGCCTCGTAATCGGCCGCCGACGCCTCGCGCGGATTCGTCTTATGACTGTGATCCTTCAGCGCCCCCGCGATGATGCGCGGGAAAAGATCGCGCGTGACGCCGAGTTCAGCGAGGCCACGCGGCAGGCCGAGCTTCGCGGTCATCGCGCGGATCGCTTCGCCGACGTCCTCGCCGGAAGACAGACCCATTGCCTGCGCGATGCGTTCGAGCTTGCTCTCTTCCTTCATCGAGGGCGCGCTGCTGTTGAACGCGATCACCGCCGGCAGAAAGATGGCATTGAGCGTGCCGTGATGCAGCTTCGGATTGATGCCGCCCAGCGAATGGCTCAGGCTGTGCACGCAGCCGAGTCCCTTCTGGAACGCAAGCGCGCCCTGCATCGACGCGCTCATCATGTTCCAGCGCGCGGCGCGGTCGGAACCATCGCGCGTCGCGCGCTCGATATGACGCCACGCGCGCCAGAGCCCGTCTAGCGCGATGCCGTCGGCGGGCGCATTGAACGCGGGCGCCATGAAGGTTTCGAGACAATGCGCGATGGCGTCCATGCCGGTCGCGGCGGTCAGCATCGGCGGGAGGCGCAGCGTGAGTTCGGGATCGCAGATCGCGACTTTCGGCACGACGAACGGCGAGATGACGCCGACCTTGCGGCCGTCATCGAGGATGAGAATCGCGCCGCGCCCCACTTCGCTGCCGGTGCCGGCGGTGGTCGGCACCGCGATCACGGGCGCGGTCGCCGACGTGATGCGCGCAAGGCCGCCTTCGATGACCGCAAAGCTCTGTAGCGGTCCTTCGTGCGTCGCGCACACCGCGACGCCCTTCGCCAGATCCATCGACGATCCGCCGCCCACGGCGACCACGCCGTCGCACGCGTTTTCCTTGAACATGGCGACGGCTTCGCGCACGGCAGCCTCGTTCGGATTCGGCGGCGTGCCGTCGAAGACCGGAATCGGCGATGAAGAAGCGAACGCGTCGAGCACGGTGTCGAGCAGGCCCGCCGCGCGGATGCCCGCATCGGTGACGACCAGCGGACGGCGAATGCCGATGCGTTCGCATTCGCCGGCCAGAAGGCGCACCGCGCCGAAGTCGAATTGAATCTGCGTGATGTAATTGATGAGCGGCATGTCGGGATGAGCAAAGGTTATAGCGCGTCGGTCGAGTATACGGAGCAATCCCCGTCCGCGATACTGACGGCATGTGATAGGGGTATAACTTTTCCTCAAGTCAGAAACACATGACGCCATCCCTCAATTCGATTCTGTCGCGCCTGCACGTGAGGCAACTGCGCCTTCTCATCGCGCTCGAGGAACGCGGATCGCTGCAAGGCGCGGCCAAGGAACTCGCGCTCACGCAACCGGGCGCAAGCAAGGCGCTGCACGAAATCGAGACCACGTTCGGCACGCCGCTTTTCGTGCGCACGCATCGCGGGCTCGCGCCGAACGCCGTCGGCCATTGCGTCATTCGTTACGCGCGGCTCATCCAGACGGACTTGGCGCATTTGCGCGAGGAGATCGTCGGCATCATGCGCGGGCATGGCGGGCGCGTGTCGGTCGGCGTCATCATGGGCGCGGTGCCGCTCGTCACGGACGCGATCACCGCCGTGAGCACGCGTCAGCCGGAAATGTCGGTGGAAATCGTCGAGGATACGAGCGCGAGTCTGCTTGCGCAGATCGACGCCGGGCGGCTCGATGTCGCCGTCTGCCGCACGAGCGTGAGCCAGACGCCTTATCTGTACGACAGCGTCGTCGTGCAGCAGGAAACGCTCGCGGTTATCGCGAACACGGCGCATCCGCTCGCGAAGCGACGGCGCGTCGCGCTGCGGGAGCTGGCGAAGCATCGCTGGGTGGTGTATCGCGCGAACATGCCGATGCGCCTGCTGCTCGAGCGCGAATTTCACGACGCCGGCCTGCGCTTTCCGGCGCATCTGCTGGAAACGACCTCGGCATTCGCGACGCTCGCGCTCTTGCAGAAGAATCCGTCGCTGGTCGCGCTGGTTTCCGTGGATGTCGCGCGGTTTTGCACCGCGCATGGCGTCGTATGCGCGCTGCCGCTCGCGTTCTCATCGCGAAGCGAGCCGTATGAGATGGTGACGCGGCGCGACGCACCGCTCTCCGCGGGCGTGCACATGTTGATGGAAGAGATCGCGCTCGCGGGACGCGAGGCTGGCGCCGTGCTTCGTCCAGTTGGGGGGCGTGCTTCGTAGCGCGCACTCGCACGGAGCGGGCAAGCCTTCACGCAGTGGCGCTTGTGCGCGCGATAACGAGGCTATGTCGCGCAAAATCATTCGACGCGTCGTCGCGATGCCGATGCTCGTCACTCGAGAGGTGCGAGCGCCGAGCGCATTGCGTCCGAGAGCGCCTTCGGACGACGCGTCTCCCGGTCCACATAGACGTGAACGAAGTGTCCCTGTGCGGCCGCTTCGGCCTCCCCCTCGCGAAAGAGGCCGATGTCGTAGCGGACGCTCGATGTTCCGAGGGACGCCACGCGCAGACCTGCGTCGACCCGATCGGGAAACGCCAGCGACGCGAAGTAATTGCACTGCGTCTCGACCACCAGACCGATGGCATCGCTCGACCCGAGATCGAGCACACCCGCGCGCAACAGATATTCGTTCACGACCGTATCGAAATAACTGTAATAGACGACGTTGTTCACATGGCCGTAGATGTCGTTGTCCATCCAGCGCGTCGGAATCGACAGGAAGTGCCGGTAGGCGCCGCGCGCGAGTCTGCCTGGCTTGCTCATCGGTACTCTTCCGGAATCGCGAGATAGCGTCCCTCGCCGAACGGTTGATACGGCACGTTCGGATGCGTCTTCAGTTCGCTGAAGAAGCGCGTCATCACCGGCACCACATACATGCCGATCCAGCCATTGTCCGAGCCGCTGTACCGCCCCGGCGACGTCTGGTTGCCGCCCGTCGGCATCGCGCCGTTGAAGGCCATGTCGAACTGCTCGCGCGGGTCCCATTGCAGGTCGTAGATCGCGGGCGCTTTCATCGAACGTCCCGGCCCGAGCCACGTATCCTGCGCCGTGTACACGGCCTTGAAGTTCTTCACGCGCACCGCGCCGAAGGTCTGCCCGGAAAAGTAGATGAAGTCGTTGCGCTTGCCCGGCCCCCTGCGCAGCAGGGAATCGCTCAGATCGACGCCATCGAAGATGATGGGCTTGCCTTCGTTGTCCTTCCATTCGTGCGGAGGCGGCGTCTGCCCGACGATGGACGCGAACGTCGACCACCAGTCCATGTGCGAGAACATGTCCGTATTGACCGAGTTAGGCGCGATGTGGCCGGGCCACCACGCGATTGCAGGGACGCGGAAGCCGCCCTCGAACGGCGTGCCCTTCTCGCCGCGAAACGGCGTGTAGCCGGCATCCGGCCACGCATCGATCCACGCGCCGTTGTCGGTCGTCCAGACAACGAGCGTGTTCTCCGCAATGCCGAGATCGCGGATCGCCTGAACGATCTGGCCGCTGTTGTCGTCCATCTCCATCAGCGAGTCCAGGTAGTTTCCGCCGCCCGGCGACTTCCCCTTCCAGCGCGGCGACGGGTTGTTCGGGTTGTGCAGCTTCAGGAAATTCAGGTACATGAAGAACGGATGATCGTCTTTCGCGTGCGCTCTGATCCAGTCAACCGCCGTCGAGCGCATGTTGTCATCGGCTGTCGCAAGATCGTCATAGCCGAACTTCGGCTTCACGACCTTCACGGGCTGACCCGCCTTCTGCTCGATCATCGACACGTTCACGCGGTCCCACGCCTTCTGGAACGCGGCGTCCCCGGCCGGCCAGTTGGGATGCAGTTCGTGATTCGAATAGGCATAGACACCGGCGTAGTAGGCCAGCATGTCGTACATCTCGTCGAAGCCGTGCGCGGTCGGGAAGTTCTCCGGCTTGTCGCCCAGGTGCCACTTGCCGAGCTGAACTGTCGTATAGCCAGACTTCTTGAGGAATTCGGCGATGGTCGGCGTCTGTCTGGTGAGCCCGTTCGGATCGCCCGGCACGAGTACCGACGAGAGCGACGTGCGAATCGGCAAGCGCCCCGTGATGAACGACGCGCGCCCCGCCGTGCAGCTCGCCTGCCCGTAATAGTTGAGAAAGCGCATGCCCTCGGCGGCGAGGCGATCCAGGTTAGGCGTCGGTGCGCCGCGCATTGCGCCGCCGCCGTAGCTTCCGAGGTCGCCCCAGCCGACGTCGTCGGTCATGATGACGACGATGTTCGGCCGCGCCGTCTGCGCAGCCTGCTGCGCCTGCCCATGTGCGCTTGCCGCGAACAGGCCGCACACCGCGACGAGCGCACTCGCCAGACGACGCAGCCGTCCCTTCATTGCTGTGCTTCCCATGTTGTCGTCCTTTTTTCTTCGAGGCGCACCGCGCGCGCCGACGGTCAGCGGGCCGAGCCTGCGTAAGGCACATCCTTGTGACCGTAGCGGCGAACCCGCAGATTCGCCTGCTCGCCATGTCCGGCGAAGCCTTCGAACGCACAGAGCCGCGAGCAGTATTCGCCGATCATCGCGGAGGCTTCGTCGGTCAATACCTTCTGATAGGTGCAGGTCTTGAGGAACTTGCCGACCCACAGACCGCCCGTGTAGCGCGCCGCCTTGCGCGTCGGCAGCGTGTGGTTCGTGCCGATGACCTTGTCACCGTATGCGACGTTCGTGCGCGGCCCGAGAAAAAGCGCGCCGTAGTTGTGCATGTTCTGAAGGAAATAGTCGGGATCGCGCGTCATTACCTGAACGTGCTCGAACGCAATCTCGTCCGCGATGCGGACCATTTCGTCCTCGCTCTGCGCGACGATCACCTCGCCGTACTTGTCCCACGATTTACGCGCGATGTCGGCCGTGGGAAGAATCCTGAGCAGACGCTCGACTTCCGCCATGGTCTCGCGCGCGAGCTTCTCGGACGTCGTCAGCAAGATGGCCGGCGAATCCGGTCCGTGCTCCGCCTGTCCCAGCAGATCGGTGGCGCACATCTCGCCATCGACGGTTTCGTCGGCAATCACGAGCGTTTCGGTCGGTCCCGCGAACAGGTCGATGCCCACGCGTCCGAAGAGCTGGCGCTTGGCCTCCGCGACGAACGCGTTGCCCGGCCCAACCAGCATGTCGACAGGCGCGATGCCTTGCGTGCCGAGCGCCATTGCGCCGATGGCCTGGATTCCGCCGAGGCAATAGATTTCGTCCGCCCCCGCCATGTGCTGCGCAGCGACGATAGCGGGCGCGGGCCGTCCCTGAAACGGCGGCGCGCATGTGACGACGCGCGGCACGCCCGCGACCTTCGCGGTAATGACCGACATATGCGCCGATGCGAGCAGCGGATATTTTCCGCCGGGGACGTAGCAGCCCGCCGCATTGACCGGCAGATTGCGATGCCCGAGGACGACGCCGGGCAGCGTCTCCACTTCGATATCGCGGATCGATTCGCGCTGGCGGCGAGCGAAGTTCTCGACCTGCTTTTGTGCGAACTCGATATCCGCGAGATCGCGCGACGACAACTGCGACAGGCATTCATCGATCTCGGAGCGGGACAGGCGGTAGTCTTCCCGGTCGAGCTTGTCGAAGCGAATCGACAATTCGCGCACGGCCGTATCGCCGCGCGCTTCGATGTCGGCGAGCGTCGCCTCGACGGTGTCCCGCACCTCGCGCGCTGCCGCCTTCATCGCCTCTGCTTCAGCGCCGCGCTTGAGCCAGATTGCCATTGCCACTCCTTACCATGCAGGTTCGTTGTGCCCGGGCGCTAGCCGCATCGCCTTTATCCGGGGCGGTTCGAGAATAGATCGACTCTTGAGCGCACCGTCCCCCTCGTAAATGGGGGCGTGCGCCCGGTTCTGGCTTTCAGAAAGCCACGTTCAGACGAACGCGGCGACCCCCGTGAGCGCGCGCGAGATGATCAATTGCTGAATCTCCGTCGTGCCATCGGGAATCGGAATGATGATTGCCTCGCGCAGCAGGCGCTCGACGTTGAACTCCTTCGTAATGCCGTTGCCTCCGTGCAGTTGCACCGCATCGCGGCAGACCTTGACGGCCGCTTCCGTGGCGAACGCCTTCGCCATCGAAGCCTGCACGTCGCAACGCACGCCGGCGTCGATCAGGCCGAACACGCGCTGGCACATCAGGCGCGCGGCATCGACCATGATCGCCATGTTCGCGATCTTCGCGGCGATCAACTGATGCGCGGCAATCACCTTGCCGAACTGCTTGCGCTCCTTGGCGTAAGCGATGGATTCCTCCAGCGCCGCGCGCATGATGCCGACCGACAGCGTGCCGACGTGCGCGCGCGCCACTTCGAACACCTTCATCGTGTTGCGCAAGCCCTCGCCTTCTTCGCCGATGACGTTAGCCGCCGGCACGCGCGCATCGGTGATGAAAATCTGCGCGGTCGATTGCGAACCGAGCGCGATCTTGTCGATATTGCGCGATTCGTAGCCGTGCTCCTTGCGGTCGATCAGAATGTGCGACAGGCCCTTTTCGCCGCGCACCGTGCAGATCAGCACGTCCGAATAGACGCCGTTGGTGATCCACGTCTTCTCGCCGTTGATGATGAAGTGATCGCCGTCGCGCACGGCGCGCGTCTTCAGTTCGGCGACGTTGGAACCCACGTCCGGTTCGCTGATCGCGATGGAGCCGAAGATTTTTCCTGCAAGCGCATCGGGCATATAACGCTCGCGCACGTCGGGGCGCGCGTTCACCAGCATCGACGTGAGGCCCATGTTGAGCATCACGCACAGCGCGACATCGCACGAGCAGGCGACGAGTTCCTCGAACAGCATGCCCTGCATCGTGAACGACCAGCCCATGCCGCCGTACTCGACCGGAATGGTGCAGCCCGGCAAGCCGAACTCCGCGATGCGCTGAGTCAGTTCGCGCATCTTCTCCTTGGGGATGAAGCGGTCGCGGTACTCTCGGACGACAGGTTTCACTTCCGCCTGAAGAAACTTTCGAAAGCTCTCGACCGCGAGGGTCTCGTCTTCGCCCGGCAATTGGAACGACATGTTTGATCCTTGTTTCGTTGGTGGTCAGGCGCGCCCGAAAATGCCGATGTGGTCGATGCTTTCCTCGACACCCCACAGCCCGCCGCCATTGCCCTGAATGGCGAAGCGCGCGCCTTCGACCTGGCGCGGCCCGCACTCGCCGCGCAGTTGCGCGACCAGCTCGAAGATTTGCCCGAGGCCGGTTGCGCCGATCGGATGCCCCTTCGATTCCAACCCGCCCGACGGATTGATCGGCAGGCGGCCGCCGAGTGCCGATTCGCCGCGCTCGGCCATCACGCCGCTCTCGCCCGGGTTGCAGAGGCCGAGGTTCTCGCACAGCGCGATCTCGCCGATGGACGATGCGTCGTGCAGTTCGGCCACGTCGATGTCGTCCGGGCCGATGCCCGCTTCCTCATACGCCAGCTTCGCCGCATGCACGGTGATGTGGTTCGCGAGATCGTCGCCAGTGCGCGCCGACGCGGAACGCACCGTGGTTGCCAGCACGCGCACCGCGCGACTGCGGTCGAAGCCGTAGCGTTTCATCGCCGACTCGGTGCAGAGAATCGCGGCGGCGGCGCCATCAGAAATGGGCGAGCACATCGGCAGCGTGAGCGGATACGTGATCGGCGGGGCCGCGAGGATTTCGTCGATCGACATCGCCTTGCGATACTGCGAGCGCTCGTTGTGCACCGAATGCCCGTGGTTCTTCGACGACACCGCGGCGAACTGCCGCTGCGTGATGCCGTAGCGCGACATCAACTGCCGCCCGATGCCCGCGTACACGTCCATGAACACGCTGTACGGCTTGTCGGACGTAGTGCCTTCCGGCACCGGCACGCCATGGCCCAACTGCACCATCTGCGCCGCGTTCGCCTCGGCGGTTTCGACATCCCACGCGGAATCGAATACGGAGAACATGCGCGCCTTGTCGTGCGAATACATCTTTTCCGCGCCCACCGCGAGAACCACGTCGGCCATGCCCGCGCGCAACTGCGTAACCGCCAGATGAAAGGCGCTGCTTGCCGACGCGCACGCTGCCTCGACGTTATGAATCGGAATGCCGTCGAAGCCGAGAGGCAGCAGCGACACATGCCCGCGGATCATGTGCTGACCCTGCATGTGGCCCTGCGTCGTGTTGCCGAAGTAGGCCGCCTGAATCCACTTGCGATCGCAGCCGGAATCCTTGAGCGCGTCCTCGACGGCCCACGCGGTCAACTGCTTCACCGACTTCTCCAGGTGCCGGCCAAAGGGCGTCATTCCCGCGCCTACGATATAAATCTTTTCCATGTCTCTCCGTCCAGTTCCGTTGTCGGTTCTCGGTTCTCGGCGCTCAGCGGCCGAGGAATTTCGGCTCGCGCTTTTCGGCGAATGCTTTCAGTCCTTCCTTGACGTCGTAGGACCGCTGATGATTGCGAAGCTCGAGCAGTTCGTGCCGCAGCGCATCGGCGGCGGTCTTGTCGGCGGCTTCGTTCGCCACGCGCTTCATGCGCGCGAGCACGAGCGGGCTTTTCTTCGCGAGCTTCTCCGCGAGCGCCTGCGCGCGCGGCTTCAGTTCCGCATCGGCGAGGACCTCGTTGACGAGGCCGTAGCCTTTCAGTTCGGCCGCGCTCATCGAGTCGCCGGTGAAAAGCAGATAGCGCGCGACGTTGGCAGGCACCTTGCGCGGCAGAATCGCGGCGCCGCCCGCGCCGGGAAAGACGCCGAAATTCGAATGCGCGTCGCCGAGGCGCGCGGAATCGGCGGCGATCACGACATCGCACGCGAGCACGACTTCCAGCCCGCCCGCGAGAGCGAGGCCATTCACCGCCGCGATCACCGGCTTCGGAAAGGCGCGCAAGGTATCGAAGAACTCGACGATCAGTTCGAGGAATTCGCGTTTATCCGGATGCGCGGGCTCCGCCGCTTCGATCAGGTCCGCGCCCGCGCAAAACGCGCGTCCATTGCCGGTGATGACGACGACGCGCACGGCGTCGTCGTCGCGCCATGCGTTCAACTGCGCAGTGAGGCCGCTCGCCATCTCGCGGTTCAGACTGTTCATGGCGGCTGGACGATCCATCGTCAGCCAGCCGACTGCGCCCGCCAATGCCTGTGAATAACTCATGTCTCCTCCGGATATAGGCAAACGCCCCTATTGGACGTTGGCCTTTCGGTAAGTTAGGTTCCACGGGTTCATTAATCACCCCTCGTTCGGAGGGGGGCAGGCATGCCGCGCATCTGCGAACTTCACGGATACGGGACGGCGAAGCGCCGTCCGCTTGCCGAGCTGCACGTACAGGTGTCACCCTTGACTACGCCGTTCAACGCACATCTGCTGTCCACCCGGTTCTCGCCGCCGCGCATCGGCGCGAAGCACGTCGCGCGCACGCATCTTCTTGCCGAATTCGAACGCATGCGCGAGTGCCGTCTCGCGCTCGTCACCGGCGGCGCGGGATACGGCAAGACGACGCTGCTCGCGCAGTGCCGTCAGGCGTGCATCAAAGCGGGCGCGGAAGTGGCGTGGCTCTCGCTCACCGCCGACGACAAGGGCTATGTCGACTTCTGCACCGCGCTTTTCGCCGCGATGCACCGTGGCGGCATTCCCGTCGAAGCCGATTTGCCGCTGGAGGAATCCAGCGCGCTCGCGATGGACGCATCGATCGCGGCGATCGTCGAAGCGGCCGTGGACGTGCCGCACGACCTGTATCTCGTCATCGACGATTACCACTACGTCGAAGCCCCGCTCGCGCACCGCTTCATGCAGAAGCTGCTCGACTTCGGGCCGGGCAACCTGCATCTCGTGATCGCCTCGCGCGTGAGCCCGCCGCTCAGCCTGAGCCGCCTGCGGATGATGGGCCAGATCGTCGAGCTGGATAGCGCCGCGCTGCCCTTCGACATTGCGGAAACGCGCGCCTTCGTCGATGAAAATCTCGGCGCCGGCAAGCTCAACGCGGACGAGCTGACGCTCATCCACGAATTGACGAGCGGCTGGCCTTCGTGCATCCAGCTCATCGCGGTGATGCTCAAGAACCGTCCGGAGACGCGCTCGACGCTGCGCGATCTCGTCTGGCGCTCGAGTGATCTGCAGACCTATCTGAGCGAAGAGGTGATGGCCTATCTGCCCGCGGAAGTGGCCGAATTCGCCGAAGCGCTCTCGGTTTTCCGGCGCTTTTCCGCGCCGCTTGCGCGCGCGGTGACCGGTGCGGCGAACGCGGCCGATCTGCTCAAGCGCATGGAGGACGACAACCTGCCGCTCATGCGCGTCGATTCGGACGACCGCGCGACGTGGTTTCGCTTCCATCCGCTCTTCGCCGAATTTCTCGCGACGCGCCTTGCCCGGCGCGAGCCCGGCGCGGTGCGCGAACTGCACCGCCGCGCCGCGCGATGGTTCGCCGATCACGATCTGCTCGCCGAAGCGGTGCGTCACGCGAGCATCGGCGCCGATGTCGAATTCGCCACGTCGGTCGTCGAGCGCGCCGCGCCCGCCACCTGGAGCCTCGAATATCTGAGTCCGACGCTGCGTCTGCTCGAACATCTGCCGGAAGAGGCGCTCTTCAGGCATCGGCGGCTGCTGCTCATCGCATGCCTCGCAGTCGCGTTGACGACGCGTTCGGCAAAGGCGAAGGCGTGGCTCGCGCAATTGCAGACGCGCGGCGATCCCGGCGATCCCGACGATGCGGCGCTCGCGCGCGGCGTGCCGGTGATCGAGGCGGCCATCGCATTCCAGCAGGACGACACCGCGCGCATGATCGAACTGCTCGAACCGCACCGCGATGCGCAAGTCGGCAACCCGTTCATGCAGTACATGCTGCTCGCCGAACTGAGCGCGGCCTACGGCGCGGCGGGACGCTACGCCGACGCGAAGCGCCTGTTCGATACGCATCCGATCCCGCCCGCCGACGCGGACAACGACATGGCGCTCGTCGCGCAGGCGACGCGCGCGTCGGCGCTGCTGCTTCAGGGCAATGTGCGCGAAGCGGAGCGCGTCGGATCGGCGCTGCTCGCGCGTTCCGTGCAGGCGGTCGGCCGTCATTCGATCAGCGCGAACGTCTGCGCAAGCGTGCTCGCGGATGTCTATTACGAACTGGACCGCATCGACGACGCCCGCGAGACCATCGCCAATCGGCGCGGCTTGCTGCAGTCGTCGGGGCCGGACGTGATGATCCGCACGTCGCTTTCGCGCGCGCGGCTCGATCTGCTTCAGGAAAGCGCCGATACCGCGCTCGTGTTCCTGCAGCATCAGATTGCGCAGATGCGCAGCATGCGCCAGATGCGCGCGGCCGCGCACATGCTGGCGGAGACGGTCAGGGTGCTGCTCGTGAAGGGCGACAGAACGCGCGCGCTGGACGCGTATGCATCGCTCGAGGAACTGGCCGCGAGCCATGTCGACGAGCATGGGTTCAAGGCCGAAATCCCGGCTATCGCGGCGCTTGCGAAGGCGCGTCTTCTGCGCGACGAAAAGCCCGACGATGCGCTGCGCGCGCTGCAACTCACGCGTGCGCACGCCGAAGCGTTCGGGCGCGAGCGGCTCGCGGCGCTGGCCGATCTTCTTTCGGCCACGATTCTCGCGGATCAGAAGCGTGCCGACGATGCGCGGCTTCGCATGGTGCGGGCGGTGGAAGGCGCGGAGCGCCTCGGGCTCGTGCGAACGATCATCGACGAAGGCCCCGCCGTCGGCAAGCTGCTCGCGACGATGGTGCGCGAACGCAAGCTCGAAGGCTCCACGCTGCGCTATGCAATGGAGCTGATCGAGAAGTATCCCGATGCCGTCGCCGAAGCCGCTTCCGTGCGGCGCAGCGTGCCGTCGAAGTTGCAGCCCGTGCTGACGCAACGCGAAGTCGAGGTCCTCGGGCTCGTCGCACAGGCGATGTCGAACAAGCGCATTGCGCTCGCGCTCAACATCACGCTGGAAACGGTCAAATGGAACCTGCGCAATATCTTCGGCAAGCTCGGCGTGTCGAGCCGTTATGACGCGATGGTGTGGGCACGCAAGCGCGAGTTGATCGAATAGACGTGGCTCGAGCGATCACGCCACGACGCTCACGCCGCCGTCGATGGCGAGGATCTGCCCGGTGACGTGCTTGCCGGCATCGCTCGCGAAAAGCAGCGCTGCGCCTTTCAGGTCTTCGTCATCGCCGAGACGCCGCAGCGGAACGCGCGCGCACATGTTGTCGGCGCCCCAATGATCGATCGACTTCTGCGTCATCTTCGAGGGAAAGAAGCCCGGCGCGAGCGCGTTCACGGTGATGCCGTGCTCGCCCCACTCGCTCGCGAGCGCGCGCGTGAAGTTGACCACCGCACCCTTCGACGTGTTGTAGGCGATCGTCTTCATCGTTCCGGGCGCATTGCCCGCAAGGCCCGCAATCGACGCCACGTTGATGACGCGCCCGTAACGGCGGGGAATCATCGAGAGCTTGCCGATGCGCTGCGTCAGCAGGAAAAGCCCGCGCACGTTCAGGTTCATCAGCTTGTCCCACGCGTCGATCGGATGGTCTTCCGCCGGCGCGCCCCAGGTCATGCCCGCGTTGTTCACCAGAATGTCGACGCGCCCGAAAACAGCGAGCGTTTCGTCGGCGAGACGGACGATGTCAGCATCGCGGGCAGCGTCGGCGCAGAGATATTCGACATCGATGCCGCGCGCGAGAAGATGCGCCTTCGCCTCTTCCAGCTCGCCCGTCTTGCGCGCCGAAAGCATCACGCGCGCGCCTTGCTCGCCGAGCGCTTCGGCAAGCTGCAAGCCGAGTCCGCGCGAGCCGCCCGTGACGAGCGCGGTCTTCCCTTTCAGGTCGAAGAGTTCCCGAACCGTGCGTGTCGCTTCTCTCATGTTTGATCGAACGTAGTGTGAGGAATGCGGATCGATGCGCAGCATTCGCGATCGCGCGCTGCTCTTCGCGTGGCATGGCGTGCCATGGCAAGCCAAGTTAATCAGCTTTCGATCGGCTGCTCTCCCCTCATTTCGAGGGGGACGCGCTCACGCAAGACCCGTTCGTATTCGAGCGGCCGCCGCGGTTCTTCGCCCCTCGCTTCGGGGGGGGCATGCGCGCGGCCGCCGCTGCTAACCTCGTTCGCTACCGACAAGCGCAACGCCGCCGTTTCCGATGCGCGGATTTCGCGGACGTGACGCAGAACGCGAGCGATCGTCGCAAAGGGGATATCCATGAAGTCGTCGATTCGTCAAAGGCGCGCTGCGGGCGTCGCCGCGCTCGTCGTCGCGCTATCGGGCTCGGCGTTCGCCGCGTATCGCTATCACGAGCGCGGTCCCGCATTGCTCACGGTCGGAGACGGGCGCAGCGGCCCCGGCGACATGGTGTGGATTCCGGGCGGCACCTTCGCGATGGGCAGCGAATACGCGCACGCGCTCGCCAACGAGCGCCCCGCGCATCGGGTAAAGCTCGACGGCTACTGGATGGATCGCCACGACGTGACGAACGCCGATTTCACCCGATTCGTCGCCGCGACGGGATATGTCACCACCGCCGAGCGCAAGCCGCGCTGGGAAGACCTGCAGGCGCAGTTGCCCGCGGGCACGCCGCGCCCGCCGGACAGCGCGCTTACGCCCGGCGCGATGGTCTTCAAGGGAACGGATGCGCCCGTCGCGCTCGATGATTACTCGCGCTGGTGGGCGTTCGTGCCCGGCGCGAACTGGCGGCATCCGAAAGGCCCCGCGAGCAGTATCGTCGGCAAGGAGACGCATCCGGTCGTACAGGTGTCTTACGAAGATGCGCTCGCGTATGCGCGATGGGCGAAAAAGCGCCTTCCCACCGAAGCCGAATGGGAATACGCGGCGCGCGGCGGCCTCTCGCAAGCGGACTACGCATGGGGCACGCAGTTCGCGCCCGATGGCAAGAAGATGGCCAACACATGGGACGATCGCGCGCATCCGTTTCCCGTTACCGAAGAGCCCGCCCACGAGAAGGTACAGGTCGGAACGTCGGCGGTCGGTTCGTATGCGCCGAACGGCTACGGCCTCTACGACATGGCCGGCAATGTCTGGCAGTGGGTCGGTGACTGGTATCGCGCGGACGCATTCCGCGTTCAGGCGGCGAAGGGCCGCGTCATCGAGAATCCGGCCGGCCCGTCCGATAGCTTCGATCCGGACAACGGCCCCACCGCGTATGCGCCCGAACGCGTGACGCGCGGCGGCTCGTTTCTGTGCAGCGAGTCGTACTGCATGAGCTACCGCGTGAGCGCGCGGCGCGGCACCGATCCGTTGAACAGCATGTCCCATCTCGGCTTTCGCCTCGCGATGGACAACGCCGAATGGGAACGTCAGCATCGCTGAGCGCTTCCACCGAATCACGGTCCAGGCGTTCGCTGAGCGATCCCGTTCCATCCTCCTCGTAAGCTCGATCGCACAGGAGCGCATCAATGACCTTGCGCCCCGACTCCTCGATCCACTCGAGCCGCTTGCGCATGTCATCCTCGATGCTTTATGGCGTCCGAAATTGGAGCCGAGCCGCCAACCATCCAACCATAAGCCCGATACCCGCGCGCGCGAAAGAAGAGGCGCAACGGCGCGGTCGAAACATCGCTGGCGAGGAAGCCCGGCGACACCAGACCGCGCGACCGTCACCGCCGGGCGCGAGCTGCAAAGAGCGGAGCCATCGCGTAGAACGCCCCGAGTTCCCACATCGCGCGCATTCGGCGAGCAACAGATGCCCCGGCGACGGAGACGACGAGTCCGGCGGTGAGAACATGGACGCCATGCCAGGCGCTCATTCGTCCTCGACGACGACCGTCTGCCCCGAATCGGACCATTTGCCGGCGAGCGGCAGATAACGCGCTTCGATTGCGCCGCGGCGGATTTTCATCGTCGGAGTGAGCAGGCCGTTGTCGGCGGTCCACGCGTCCTTCACGAGCACGACGAAATCGAGTTTCTCGTGGTCCTCCAGACCCGCGTTCGCGCCGTCGAGCAGCGCCTGCATCTGCGTGCGCAGCGCTTCGCGCGCTGCCTCGTCGCCGAGTTCGGCGCGCGCGGCGGCGGCGACATGCAAGAGCGCGAACGGCTGCGCGTGGCCCGGCCCCGTCACGCAGACCGCTTCGACCTTCGCGTGATTCAGCCGGTTCTCGATGGCGGCAGGCGCGACGTACTTGCCCTTGCTCGTCTTGAAGATTTCCTTCACGCGACCGGTGATCCTGAGCCGCCCGATCTCGTCGAGCTCACCGCGATCGCCGGTGCGGAAAAAGCCGTCGGGCGTCGTGCTCTCGGCCGTCAGTTCGGGCTGCTTGTAGTAGCCGAGCATCATCGTCGGCCCTTTCAGCTGAATTTCTCCATCGACGATGCGGCATTCCACGCCCGGCATCGCCTGTCCGGAGTAGCCGGGCCGGACCAGCCCCGGCCGGCTGTAGTGGGAGTAGGAAAAGTTCTCCGTCATGCCGTAGACATCGAGCAATTCCAGCCCGAGCGCGCGATACCAGTCCGTGATGTACGACGGCAGCGGCGCGGAACCCGTGAACGCGAGCCGCGTGGCGTCGAGGCCGAGCATCGCGAGCACGTTTTTCTTGAGCACGCCGGCCTCGGGAGACGCCGTTTCGAGCAACGCCAGGTCCGCGGCGCTCAGGCGCGCGCACGCCGCCTGGTAGAACTTGGTCCAGAGGCGTGGCATGGATATGAAAACGGTCGGCCGGGCGCGCAACAGGTCTCGCGCGAAGCTCGCGAGGTTGTCGTTGAAGAACACGCGAAATCCGTAGCACAGCGAATTCGCCTCGACGAACGACCGCTCGGCCGTATGCGCGAGCGGCAGATAGGACAACACGCGATCGCGCGTGTCGTAGCCCGCGAATTCGCCGCTCTCCACCGCATACGCGTACATGGTGCCGAAACTGTGCATCACGCCTTTCGGCCAGCCCGTGCTGCCCGAGGTGTAGATGAGCGTCGCGAGTTCGCCCGGCTGCGGCACATGGACGTCGGCAAGCGGCGCGTGAGCGGCCATGATCGCGTCCCATTGCAGCGCACCCGCTATCGGCGGGGACATCGGCAAGCCGACGATGCGCACATGCGCCGGCACGATGCCTCGAATGCTTTCGCTGTTGTCCGCCTTGCCGTCGAGCTTGCCGACGAGCAGCAACCGGACATCGCTATGTTCGATGATGTAACGCGCCGTCTGCGCACTGATGCCCGGATAGAGCGGCACCGACACATGGCCCGCGAGCCAGATCGCGAGATCGGCGATGATCCAGTGCGCGCTGTTCTTTCCGACGATCGAAATGGCGCTGCGCGGCGCGAGATCCTGCGCGCGCAGCCACGCGGCCAGGGTCCGCGCCTGCCGCCCCACTTCGCGCCAGGTGTAATCGACGGTCTCCCCCTGAGGCGATGTCTCGGTCAGATAGATGGCATCCGGCTGTGCGTTTTCCCAATGCAGGAACCGGTGGACCAGCGTGCTCGAATATTTGTCTCTCATGGCTATCTCTCTTATAGGCGTATCTTGCAGCACCGGAAGGTGTCGATCCGGGTCGATCAGTGCGGCTCCTGCACCATATCGGCGTCGGCGATGGTGCGCTTTGCCCGCGTCGATGTCTTCGGGCCCAGCAGGAAATGCGACAACGCGGGAATCAGCACCAGCGCGCCGACCATGTTCCACACGAACATGAACGTGAGCAGGATGCCCATGTCCGCCTGAAACTTGATCGGCGACCATACCCACGTCACGACCGCCGACGCGAGCGTGACGCCGATGAGCGCGATCACCTTGCCGGTGAATTTGAGCGCTTCGGCATACGCCTCGGTCAGCGAGCGCCCCTGCCGCTGCAGCGACAACTGCACGCTCACGAGGTACAACGCGTAGTCCACGCCGATACCGACGCCGAGCGCCGTCACCGGCAAGGTCGCCACCTTGACGCCGATGCCGAGCGCGACCATCAGCGCTTCGCAGAGTATCGACGTGATGACGAGCGGCACCACGGCCACGACGACCGCGCGCCAGTCGCGAAACGTCACGAAGCACAGCACGACGACCGCCGCGTACACGAGCAACAGCATAGTGCGATTGGCCTTCTCCACCGCGATGTTGGTGGCTGCCTCGATGCCGGCGCTGCCCGCCGCGAGAAGGAACTGCCGGTCCGCGCCGCCGTGTCTCGCGGAGAAATCTTCGACGGCCTTGACGACGCGCGTGAGCGTCTCCGCCTTGTGGTCCGACAGGAACGCGATCACCGGCGCGACGGCGTGCGTCCCGTCGATGAGTTCCGGGTTCGCCACCGCCGCGTTGTTCACCGCTTCGGTCGTGACGGCGGGATCGCGGGAGAGCGTCATCCAGCGCGGATCGCCCTCGAAGCCCGCTGCCGTGTTGCGGCGCGCGAGGCCGCTGATGGATAGCGTCGTCTGAACGCCCGGCAGCTCGCGCAATTCCTGTTCGAGATCGTCCATTTCGACGAGCGTCGCAAAGTCCGTGATGCGACCGGGCGGCGTCTTCGTGATGACGGCCAGTTGATCGGTCGAGAGGCTGTAATGCCCGGTGATATAGGCGTTATCGCGGTTATACACCGAGTCCGGACGCAGTTCGGGCGCGCCCGGATCGAGGTCGCCGATCTTCAGATGCTGCCCGGCAACGAGGCCGCCTGCCGTCAGGAGCGCCGCGCACAGGACGGCCGCCGTCGCCCACGAGCGCCGCGTGAACGGCGTGAGAAGGCGCACGAACGGATGGTCGTCATCGGAGCGCAGGCTGCGCGCCGCCGCCGACGGATTGACGCCGAGGTACGACAGCAGCACCGGCAGCAGCACGAGATTGGTGAAGATGAGCACGGCCACGCCGAGACTCGCCGACAACGCGAGGCCGCGAATCACCGGAATGTCGATCAGCATCAGCACCGCGAAGCCGACCGCATCGGCGAGCAGCGCGGTGAAGCCCGCGAGGAACAGGCGCCTGAACGTGTAGCGCGCGGCGACATAGCGATCCGTGCCGCGCCCGATGTCCTGCATGACGCCGTTCATCTTCTGCGCGCCGTGCGACACGCCGATCGCAAAAATCAGGAACGGCACGAGGATCGAATACGGATCGAGGTCCACGGCGAGCAGATGCACGAGTCCGAGCTGCCACACCACGGCAAAGAGCGAGCAGCAGACCACGAGCGACGTGCTGCGCAGGCACCGCGTATAAGCGAAGATCACGGCCGCCGCGATCGCCGCGGCAATGGCGAAGTACAACATCACCTGCATGAGGCCCTGGATCAGATCGCCGACGAGCTGCGCGAAGCCGATCACATGAACGCGCACGTTCGGGTCCGCCGCGTACTGCTCGCGAATCTGCTCGATCGCATCGCGCACGGCGCGCGCATCGACGGGGCGGTTCGTGTCGGCGTAGTGATCGAGCAGCGGCGCGAAGATCATGCTCGAGCGCTGATCGTTGCCGATGAGCGAACCCGAAAGGCCCGCGCGCGCCGCATTCGTTCGCAGTTGCGCGATGCTCGCCGCCGACCCGTCGTAGTCGTCCGGCATCACCGGCCCGCCGCGAAAGCCTTCTTCCGTGACTTCGGTCCATCGCACGACGGGCATCCAGAGCGACTTCACGAACGAACGGTCCACGCCGGGAATCACATAGATGCGGTCGTTGATGTCGCGCAGCGTTTTGAGAAAACGCGGGTCGTAGATATCGCCGTTGACGTTTTCGACGACGACGCGCACCGAGTTGCCGAGTCCGCGCAGCGAATCGATATTGGCCAGATAGTTGCGGATGAACGGGCTCGAGCGCGGCATCATTCGTTCGTAGCTCGCGCTGACGCTGCAATGCGCGGCGAACCATCCGAGGATGAGCGTGAGCGCCGCGCAGATCGCGACGATCCAGCGGCGGTGATTGAAGATGCCGCGCTCCAGCCACGAACCCGATGCGGCATCGAAGTCCGCGCGGTCGCGGATGACCGGCATCGCGTCGGCGCGGCTCTCGTCTTTGGACATAGCCATGTTGATTGTTCCGGGGCAAACGGTTACGGAAGCTCGACGGCGCGCACGCCATCGAGCCCGGTGAGCACGAGTTCATCGCTGGAAACCGGCTGCACGCCGGTCGCCGGGACCGGCCGGCCGCCCTTGACGAGCGCGACGCGGCGCGCGTCGCTGTCGGCGATCGCGATTTCGCCCGCCGCCGTCACGAGCACGAACGCGTGGCGCTCCGGCACGTAGACCGCGCTCGTCACGAGGCCATGCAAGGGACTGTCGATGCGCGTCCAGCTCGCGCCGTGATCGGCGCTCCGGTACAGCGTGCCCTTGAGCCCGTAGGCGATGAGCGCCTCGTCGTGACCCGCGACACCGAAGAGACTGCCCGCATAGCCCGTCGGGACGGCGCGGAACGTGCCCGAACCGCGATCCAGCCTGAACACCGTGCCGCGCTCGCCGGCGATGAAGACCTCGCCCGCCGCTTCGCCGATGCCCTGCAGATGCAGAAAGCCGGGGTTATCGACGAGTTCGAGGGCGGGCATCCACGTCTTGCCGCCATCGCCGGTGGCGATCGCGAGGCCGAACGGCCCCACCGCGATGCCATGCTGCGTGTCCTTGAACCACACGCCCAGAAGCGGCAAGGAAGGACCCGCTTTGTAGTTCAGCGTCAACTGGTCGAGATACGGCTGAAGGTTGGTCTGCCCGGCGGCGATGCGCGCGCGGTAATCGTCGATCAGCGCCTTCGCCGCCATGCGCCCGTCGAACTGCCTGGCCCAGGTGCGCCCTCCATCGGCGGTGTGAAGGATGACGCCGTCGTGTCCGACCGCCCATCCTTCGCGCGCGGACGGAAAGCACGATGCGAGCAGATCGCTGCGAACCGGCGATGCGGTCTGCGTCCACGTCTTGCCTTCGTCGTCCGACGTTACGATCAGCCCGCGCATGCCGACCGCGACGAGCCGTTTTCCCGCGCGCGATACCGACATCAGCGGCCGTTCCGCCGCGTTCCGATAAAGCACCGCACTCGCGTCGAGCGGATCCACGAACGGAGCGGCTTGCGCCCCTGCCGCCCCTGCCGCCCACGCCCCCGTTGCCAGCGCCGCCACCATCACGCCGCTGCAAGCCAGGCTTGCGTACTTTCGATGAACCATTGCTGCCCTCGCCAATCGCATCCTGGTTGACTGCGCTTGCAGGCGGCGTTTTCGATCACGCCGCCGCCCTGCATCGCATCAGCGAAGCCCCGTTCCCGCCATGCCGGCCGGCGTGAAGAGGTTCGGCTTCTCGAGCTTGTCCGACACGCGCAGCGTCGGGTTGCCGCGCGAGCTGCCCGTGAAGAACGAGAAGTAATTGCCCTTCTGCAGGTCGTAGAACGAGTTGGCGCTGATAAAGACGCCGCCCGAACCGTCGTAGTAGTTGATCGGATAGTCGAGGCCCACGCGCCAGAGCTTGCCGTCGTGTCCGTAGCCATCGGCTTCCATGAGCGTCCAGCCGTCTTCATCCACGAAGAACACGCGCTTCGAATACGCGTGACGCGCGCCCGGCTTGAGCGTCGCCTCGACGACCCAGACGCGGTGACGCTCCCAGCGCAGCGCATCGGGCTTGATGTGCTTCGGGCCGAATACGTCGTCCACCGGCAACTGCGAGTAGCGATAGTTGTTGTACGGAACGATGATCTGCTTCTTGCCGATCAGCTTGAAATCGAACTTGTCCATGCGGCCGGCGAAGAGCTTCGCTTCGTCCCAGAAGAGCACGCCGCCATAGGCTGCCGTCGGCGTGTCGTACTTGAAGTCGGGCGCCATCCGCACGCGGCGCTGCGCCGGGAAATACGCCCAACTGACCTGATCGGTGTCCGAATAGTTGATGGAATAGTCCACGAGGTTGGACGTGCCCGCCTGCGTCGGCGGCGTGAGCAGCGTGAGCCACATGCGATCGTGCGGACCCTTGAACGCGCCGCCTGCGTTGCGCTGGTCGTAGTACGGCTTGTACTCGATCACGTTCATCACCGGCAGCTCGGTGCGCCCGCCGGACGTATCGACGAGATACGCGCCCACGTTCTGCGCTTCGTACTGTGTGCGCTGATAGCTCAGCTGCGCATTCCACATGACCTCGTAGCCGTTCTTCGGAATCGGGAACGGAATGCCGCCGAACGCGCCTTCGACGCCGTCGCCCTCGACCTTGCCGACGAGCTTCGCGCTGGTCGCGTTCTGGAGCGTGTTGTCGAGAACCCATTTCGGGTAGTGCATCGTCCGGTGCGTCGGATACACGTCCACGCGATATTCCGGGAACCGCTGCAGGAGCGCCTGCACGCCCGGCGTCAACTGGTCCGCATACTGCCCCATGTTGGACGCCGTGATGCCCACGACAGGCTTCTCGTTCTTGAACGGGTCCGGCCATACGCCGCTGCCCGGCGTGAAATCGGCGGGCGGCTTCGTGAGGCCTCCCGAGTACTCGGGGATCGCGCCATCGCTACTGCCGGCCTTTTCCGCGCCGAAAGCGGTGAGCGTCGTGCCGAGCTGCTTGGCTTCGTCGGCGGATACGGCTGCGAACGCGCCCGCCGCATGCGCGGTGACGACGCCCGCCGCCAGCAATTGAAACAGGATTTTCATGTACGTGTCTCCTATCGTTTTGGAAGTCGGTGTCAGAACCACGATTGAACCGTCAATGAAACCCACGGGCGATCGTTGAGATCGAAGAGCCCGTTGCCGCCCGAGGCATACGACAAGCCGCTCGGCGTCCGGGCCAGCGTGTTCACATGCGCGTGGTAGCCGTTGTAGGCGAGCGTGACGGTGGCTTTCTGGCGCACCAGCGCCTGAAGGCCAATCGAATAGGTGAAGAAGCCCTGGCCCGCCGCCGACGAGCCGGGGTTCTGCGGGTTGTTCCCGTAGAGGCCGACCGTCATGGAAGTGGGCATGCTCAGATCGACGCCGGGCATGACCTGGAGCCATTGCGGCGTGAAGACGAAGCCCGCGCCGACGTAATCCTTCGTCGAGCAGCCGTTCCACTTGTTGCCGCTCGGACAGCCGCCGTAGCCGACGCCGTTGTAGATGGCTCCGTTCTTGTCGACCGACAGCAGATGCGAATACGACAGTTCGGCGACGAGCGATCCCGTCTGCCAGAGCGGGCTGCTCGACAGCGGAACGATGGCGTTCGCGATCATGTTCAGCACGTCGCCGGTGGCGCCTTCCGTCTGCGTCGCGATGTTGGGGCTCAACGCCGTATTGAGCGCGGTATTGCGCCGCCACGACACTTCGAAGCCGGTCGCGACGCTGCCGATGGTCGTATCGAGGCTATAGCCGAAGAGTTGCGCGCCGCGGTTATAGGCGAGGTGATAGTTGGTCGGAACGCCACGCGCCCAGTCGGTGAGCACCCACGGCTGCGATTCGTCGAAGCGGCGGAAGTAGAAGCCCATCTGCCCGTTCATGAAGCTCGGTGTCCAGCCGAGCTTGATGCCGAAGTTGTTATCGACCTGCGGCGGCGTGAGCGACGGCCCCTGCGGAATGAACACCGGCACATAGCCGCCCGGCCTGCCGATGACGGCGCCCGGCAGCGTCGCCGCGAGAAGGCCGGACGGACCTTGCGCGATGGCGTCGTTGGCCTGCAGGTACGTGCCGCCCGTGGCGAGGCGGTTATAGGTCCATCCGAGCGCGTATTGGCCCGACACCGACACCTCGGGCGTCACTTGCGCCGTGAGGCTCACCTGCGGACGCGGCAGCAGCAGTTCCTTCGTCTGCGTGCCGGGCGAGTTCAAGCCCTTGATGCTGTCGAGCGCGCCCTGCGCGACCGAGATGCCCGAGAACGGAAAGAGCAGCGAGTTGCCCCAGTATTCGGTGAACTGGCCGGCCTTGAGATAGAACGCCTTGCCGCCGACATCCGAGTTGAGGAACGCGAAGCCGTCGAGCAACTGCGCGCCCTGCACGTAGTAGCGATCCGTGAACGAGCCGTAATGCCCGTTTGGATAGGAGCCGATGGCCCGGTACGGCACGGCCGGCAGCCCGCCGCCCGCCGGCGCGAAGACGCCGGGGTTCGTCACGTCGCCGCTGCCATACGCGAAGTCCTTCCACGCCGAGCCGGACAGCTTGAAGCCCACGAATCCCTTGTAGGCCGCGCTGAACTCGGAGACGAGCGCGACGCGGTTCGTCACGATATCGCCCGCGTGGCGGAACTTGTAGTCGCCATCGTCGAAGTTCGGGTTGTTGCCGATCATCGGGTCGATGCCCTGCGTGCGCATGCCGATGTTGTACGTGACGGTGTTGTCCCAGTTCACGTCCCAGTCGGTGGATGGCGTGCTGATCTTGAAAGCGTGGGCGTTCGACGTGACAGCCGCCGAAACGAGCCCCGCGAGTATCGTGAGGCGCGGCCGGCGTCGTGCTGTTGCGCATGAAATGCGGTGCATCATGTCCCTTGTCTCCTCCGTTATGGCCAGCAACGCATCCCATGCACGCCTAACTAATCCGGCCTCCGCCTTCCATCGCGTCCCCGCCTTCGAACGTGACGGGGCAGTGCGTGGGCGTCGGCCTTTCCCGCTTCGCGCGTCGCTCGCTCTGTGAATTGCTGGCTCAAGGTTGCCAGCACGTCCACCCCTCTCCGCCCCCTAGAAAAGAGGGGGTTGGGGTTTGCCCGAGGTGGGGCACGGCGCGTCGGGCATCGGCAGGAAGGAGAACGAAAGTTACCGGGCGTGGCAGCGGCAGATGGGCACTTTTTACTGTCGGTTCGCCGCCAAATCAGCAGACTTAAGCGCCCTTTTGCAAACGTTTGCGGCTCTTTTGTGTTCCAATTGATGCCACTTCGAACCGCCGATAGGCCGATTTTTTTGCGCGCAGCAGGTGCGCGCTCCATCGATGGAACACAAGGGCTATGTGCTTTCAGTACGAGGCTTCGGCATCCGACAAGGACTTCAGGGGCGACCATAAACGCCAGGCGCATTTCCAGCGGTGGTTCGCGACCTTCGCGAGTCTCGCCCATTCGAAGCTGCCGCTTCCCGACTACCTGCAGAAAGTGACCGATACGCTTCGCGAGGTCGCGGGCGTCGCCTCCACCGTGATCGAATGGATCGAGGGCGACGAGCTCGTCTACCGCGCGGCGAGCGGCGCGGCGGCGCGTCACGTCGGCACGCGGCTGCCGAGCGCAGGCAGTCTGTCGGGCCTGTGCATCACGCGGCAGCAGGCGCTCGTGAGCCGCAATACCGCCACCGATCACCGCGTGGACCGCGCCGCGTGCCAGGCGGTCGGCGCGATCTCGATGGTCGTCGCGCCCGTCGTCTACGAGGGCCGCTCGGTCGCGGTGCTCAAATTCATCTCCGGCCAGCCGGACCAGTTCGGCCAGTCGGACATCGGCATCCTCAACGCGTTCTGCGCGTGCATCGCGGAAACCATCGCGCGCGAGGAAATCGCGCAGGAGAACCGGCAGCTCGTCGAACGCAACGCGAGCGTGAGCGCCAATCTGAGCGTGGAATCGTCGCTGCGCGTTGAGTACGAGAAAAAGCTCGCCGATGCCATGCGCCGCCGCCGCACGGTGCTCGACAACGCGCACGTCGCTTTCCTGTCGATGGACGAAGCCGGCATGATCGTCGACTGGAACGAGGCCGCCGTGACGCTCTTCGGCTGGCGCGCGCACGAGGCGGTGAACCGCGAACTCGCCGATCTCATCGTCCCCGAGCGCTTTCGCGACGCGCATCGCGCCGGGCTCACGCGCTATCTCGCAACGGGCGAGGCGCGCATCATCAACACGCGCACGGAGTTTCCCGCCCAAAAACGCGACGGCACCGAATTCGCCGCCGAACTGACGATCAGCGAAGTCTGGTTCGACGGCCAGCGCGAATTCGCCTGCTTCATCTACGACATCACGGACCGGCTGCGCGCCACCGAGGCGAACCAGCGCCTGCGTCTTTTGATCGATTCGGTCAGCGACTACGCCATCTGCATGCTGGATCAGCACGGCGTCGTGCGCTCGTGGAACGACGGCGCCCGCGCGCTCTACGGCTACACCGCGGACGAAGCGATCGGCCGGCATTTCGCGCTCTTTTATTCGGCCGACGAACTGGGCCGCGACCGCCCCGGCGACGACCTGCGCCGCGCGAGCGAGCAAGGGCGCGTGGAGCACGAGGACTGGCGCGTGCGCAAGGACGGCTCGGAGTTTCGCGGGCACGTCATCCTGAGCGCGCTGCCGTCCAGCCACGGCCACGAGCAGGATTTCGTCGCGATCACGCGCGACATGACCACGCGCCGCCGCCTCGAAGAACTGGAGGCGTCGAGCCGGCGCATGAACGAATTTCTCGCGCTGCTCGGCCATGAACTGCGCAATCCGCTCGCGCCCATCCGCAACGCGGTCAGCATCCTGAAGCTCAAGGCGTCCGACGACGCCGACGTGATCCGCAGCCGCCAGATCGTCGACCGGCAGCTCGCGCATCTCACGAAGCTCGTGGACGATTTGCTCGAAGCCGGCCGCGTCAGTTCGGGCAAGATTCGCCTGTCGACCGAAATCGTCGATCTCGCGGATGTCGTGCACCTCTCCGTGGAAGCGAGCCAGCCGTGGTTCGACGCGCGCGGGCAGCGCCTCGTCGTCGAGGACGGCGGCAAGCGCGTTCACGTCAACGGCGACCCGACGCGACTCGTGCAGGCGCTCAACAACCTGCTCAACAACGCATCGAAGTTCAGTCCGCCCGGCTCGACGGTCACGCTCGAAGTCGGTCCGCGCGGCGGCACGGCGATGGTCCGCGTGATCGATCAGGGCCGCGGCATTTCCGCCGATGCGCTCGGCACCGTGTTCGACCTCTTCGTGCAGGAACATCCGCCGGGCGCGCATCTGGACGAAGGCGGCCTGGGCATCGGCCTCACGCTCGTGCGGGCCATCGCGGAACTGCACGGCGGGCGCGTGGAGGCGAAAAGCGACGGTGCGGGCCGTGGCAGTGCGTTCACGCTCTGGCTGCCGCTCGCGCAAGCGCCCTCGCAGGGCGCGTCGAAGCCCGCGCAGCCGGGCGCGTCGGCAAGCCGGCGACTGGACGTGCTCGTCGTGGACGACAACCGCGACTCCGCCGACAGCATGACGCTGCTCGTGGACATGCTCGGGCACGCGGCGCGCGCGGCCTACGACGGCGAAGAGGCGCTCAGTCTCTTCGACGCGAGACGCCCGCGCGTCGTGCTGCTCGACTTGTCGATGCCCGGGCTCACGGGCTTCGACGTGATCCGCGCGATCCGCGAGCAGGTGACGCACGACGGCGGCAGACACGTGATCGTCGCCGCGATGACGGGCCTGGGTTCGGACGAAGACATCGCCCGCACGCGCGCCGCCGGCTTCGACGCGCATCTCGTGAAACCCGTCGATCTCGACGAAGTGGAAGCGGTGCTCGCGCTCGCGGACAGATGATTCAGCGCGCGTCCGACGGCGCGCGCTCAACCGTCACGTTGCCGCGCCGCGTGAAGCGCTCTAAGGCGTCGTTGTCGGCGAGCGCATCGGTGACGAGCGTCCAGTCGCGTTCGAGCGGCGTCCAGTGCTGCTGGCTCGCGCGCCCGAGCTTCTCGGACGTCACGAGCACGAAGACGCTCGCCGCCTGCGCGACGATGCACTCCTTCAGGAACGCCTGTTCCGCGGTCGCCTCGCACAGCCCGCGCCCCGCGACGACGCCGTCCGCGCCGAGAAACGCCTTGTCGAACGTGAGCCGTGAGAGCGCGATCTGCGCGATCGGCCCGAGCGTGCTCATGCTCGATGGCCGCACGTCGCCGCCGATCAGCGTCACGCGCACGTTCGCCGACGCGAGCGCGCTCACGGCGAGCAGATTGTTCGTGACCACCTGCACGCGCTCGCGCCCGGCGAGGCAGCGGGCGAGCGCGGCGGTCGTCGTGCCGCCGTCGAGAAAGAGCGTGTCGCCGTCCTGCACATAGCGCGCCGCCGCGCGCCCGATCGCTTCCTTCTGCTCCCGAAAACTCTCGCGCCGCGTGTCCAGCGATTCCTCCGGCTCATGCGCGCCCACCGACGCCGCGCCGCCATACGTGCGCACGATGCGCCGTTCGTCGGCGAGCGCACGCAGGTCGCGCCGCACCGTCGCCTCCGACATGCCGAAGTGTTCGCAGAGCGCGGCGACATCGTTCATGCCCGACAGCACGGCCTTGAGCATGGCTTCCCGGCGTTTCTCGACTTTCATGCGGCTCCTCTGGTTGACGCGTTCGCAGGCCCCGGCGGGGGCCGCCAGTGTATCGAATGCGCGCGCGGGCCCGGGCGCAATCAATGCTCGATAGTCGACGAGGGTCATTCCGCGCAGTTGACCGTTTCGATCATTCGTCATGACGGTGCTGCACGATCCGATCAGTGTTTACGCGCACACAGGCGCAATTGCGCGCGCTTCGATCAAACGATACACTGCGATTGATCGAACCGATCACTTTATGATCGAATCACACAAGAATCTCTCCTGGAGACACGAATGGCCCAGATTCCAATCAAGCGCGCGGTAGAGCGCGTACCCGGCGGCATGATGATCGTTCCGCTCCTGATCGGCTCGCTCATCGCGACATTCCTGCCGGGCATGCCGAAGTTCTTCGGCTCGTTCACGAGCGCGCTGTTCACCGGCGCGCTGCCGATTCTCGCCGTGTTCTATGTCTGCATGGGCGCGGGCATCGACGTGAAAGCCACGCCGTATCTGCTCAAGAAGGGCGGCGCGCTCTTCCTCACCAAAGTCGGCATGGCGATTCTCGCGGGCGTCGTGCTCGGCCACTTTCTCGGCGAGCAGCCGATCAACTCCGGCATGTTCGCGGGCATTTCGACGCTCGCCGTCGTCGCCGCGATGAACGACACCAACGGCGGTCTCTACATGGCGCTGATGGGCCAGTACGGGCGCTCGGAAGACGTCGGCGCGTACACGATCATGTCGCTCGAATCCGGTCCGTTCCTCACGATGGTCACGCTCGGCGTCGCGGGCCTGTCGGCGTTTCCGTGGCCGACGCTCGTCGGCAGCATCCTGCCGCTCGCCATCGGCATGCTGCTCGGCAACCTCGACCGCGAAATGCGCGACTTTCTGGGCCGTGCGGTGCCGGTGATGATTCCGTTCTTCGCGCTCGCACTCGGCGCGAGCCTCGACCTGCACAAGGTCTGGCAGGCGGGCCTGCTCGGTATCGGCCTCGGTCTCGCGGTCGTCGTCGTGACGGGCATTCCGCTCTTTCTCGCGGACCGTCTGACGGGCGGCACGGGCGTCGCGGGCGCGGCGGCGGCGAATACGGCGGGCAATGCGGCGGCGGTTCCGGCGCTCATCGCGGCGGCCAATCCAGTGTACGAAGCCGCCGCGAAGTCGGCGACGCTGCTCGTCGCGGCCTGCGTCGTGGTGACGGCCATCGTCACGCCGATCGTGACCGCCGCCATCGCGAAACGCGTCAACAAGCCAGGCGATGCGCCCGCCCCGGCCGGCGCGGCGCAAAAGCGCGGAGCGGCGCGATGAGCGACAAAGCCACGAGCATGCTGATCGTCGCCGACGACCTCTCGGGCGCCGCCGACTGCGCAATCGCGTTCGCGGCGGCGGGCCGCAAGACCGTCGTCACGCTAGACGCGTCCGCACCTGACAACGCCATCGTGATCGCCGCCGACACGGACACGCGCCGCCTCTCGCCCGCCGACGCCGCCGCGCGCGTCGCCGAGGTATGGCAGACGCTCTGCGCGCCCGGCCGCCGTCTCTACAAGAAAATCGATTCGACGCTGCGCGGCAACTGGACCGCCGAAGTCGCGGCGCTCGCGCGTCTCGCCGGCCCGGCGATCGTCGCGCCCGCGTTCCCCGCGACGGGCCGCACGGTGCGCGACGGCGGCGTGTTCGTGCATGGCGTGCCGCTCGATCAGACCGAGACGTGGCAACTCGAACACGCGGGCCGCGAAGCCGGCCTCGCGCCGATGCTTCAGGCAGCGGGCCTTTCGACTTCGCACGTCGCGCTGGATACGCTGCGCGGCGCGCCGCAGACGCTTGCCGCGACCATCGCGGCGGCGGCTTCGGACGGCGTGGGGGCGCTCATCGTCGATGCCGAAACCAGCGACGATCTCGCGTCGCTCGCGCGCATCACCGCATCGCTCGATACGCCGTTTTTCTGGGTCGGCTCGGGCGGTCTCGCGCGCGAACTCGCGGCGCTGCCCGATCTCTTCGCCACGCCGGCGTCGTCGGCTGCGCGCCTGCCTTCCGCGGATGTCGCGCACGGGCCGGTGCTCGCGCTCGTCGGCAGTCTCTCGGCGGTGTCGGAGCGGCAATGCGCGATGCTGCGCAGCGAGGCCGGCATAGTCGAGTTGATCGTGCCGCCCGCCGTGCTGCGCGATGGCGCGCGTCACGAAAGCTGGCAAGCGTGGGGCGACGACATCGGCGAGCGGCTGCGCGGCGGGCACGACCTGATCGTGCGAATCGGCCGCGACGACGCGTTCGATCCGTCCGAAGGCGCGCGCCTCTCGAATGCGCTCGCCGCACTCGTCGCGCCGCACTTCGGCGCGCTCGGCGGGCTGATCGCGACCGGCGGCGAAACCGCCCGCGCGATGCTCGCGGCGGCGAACGTCGGGAGCCTCGAACTCGTGCGCGAGATCGAGGCGGGCGTGGCGCTCGGGCGCGCGAGCGCATCGGACGCGGCGGGCGGCGCGGCCATCGTCACGAAAGCCGGCGCCTTCGGCAGCGAACACGCGCTCTACGGCGCGTACCGCCATCTGCGCGGACTGCCGAACGAAACTCTGCAGACGAGCATGCAAACCAGCGCCCGCTAACGAACACAACGGAACACAACGCGGACCACGCGAAACCCTCAACATCAACGAACCATCATGACCAACTATCTTCCCGTAATCGGCATCACGATGGGCGACGCGAGCGGCGTGGGCCCGGAAATCGTCGTCAAGAGCCTCGCGCACGCCACGGTGTACGCGCAGTGCCGCCCGCTCGTGATCGGCGATGCCAAGCGTCTCGAGCGCGCCATCGAGATCACCGGCGTGAAGGCGACAGTGCGGCGCGTGAAGGACGCCTCCGAAGCGCGCTACGAACCGGGCGCGATCGACTGCATCGACCTCGGGCTGATTCCCGACGATCTGCCGTTCGGCCAGCTTTCCGCCGTCGCGGGCGACGCCGCGTATCAGTACATTGCGCGCGCCGTCGAACTCGCGCAGGCGAACCAGATCGACGCGATCTGCACCGCGCCGCTCAACAAGGAAGCGCTGCACGCGGGCGGCCACAAGTTCCCGGGCCACACGGAGATGCTCGCGCATCTCACGGGCGTCGACGAAGTGTCGATGATGCTCGTCGCGCCCAAGCTGCGCGTGATTCACGTGACGACGCATATCGGCATCATCGACGCGATCCGCAAGATCGAGCCGGGCCTCGTTCAGCGCACGATCGAGCGCGGCAACGCGACGCTCGTGAAGGCGGGCATCGCGAAGCCGCGCATCGGCGTGTGCGGCATCAATCCGCATGCGGGCGAGAACGGGCTTTTCGGCTACGGCGAGGAAGAAGAGAAGATCATTCCGGCGGTGAAGGCGCTGCAGGAGCAAGGGCTGGACGTGACCGGCCCGCTGCCCGCCGATACGCTTTTTTATCGCGCGGGGCGCGGCGACTTCGATCTCGTCGTCGCGATGTATCACGATCAGGGCCACGGCCCGGTGAAGGTGCTCGGGCTGGAAGCGGGCGTCAACGTGACGGTCGGGCTAGACGTGATCCGCACGTCGGTGGATCACGGCACCGCGTTCGACATCGCCGGCAAGGGCATCGCCGATGAAGGCAGCCTGCTCGAAGCGCTGCGCCAGGGCGCGGAACTGGCGACGCGGCGCGGCTGAACGCAAAGTGTCACGGTGACGTGAGCCGGACTTGATCCGGGAAAACATCGCGAATCGGCGCGACAATGGCGCGTCCCCCTCGCGCCATCTTTCCGATCATGCCCGCATCCTTCGATACGCTGCAGTCGATCTGGCGTCTCGCCGCCCTGCCCGGCGACGCCCTCTCCTTCGTCGACCTGCCGGGCCGCGACCCGGTTTTTCCTTCCACGTTCGCGGTCGGCACCGCGGCGCAGTCCACCATTGCCGCCGCCGCGCTCGCCGCGTGCGAACTCGCCCATGCGCGCGGCGCGCCGCGCCAGCGCGTGTCGGTCGACATGACGCACGCGGCCATCGAATGCACCGGGCATTTCACGCTCGACGGCAAGGAGCCGGAGACGTGGGGCCCGTTCTCCGGCCTCTACCGCGCCGCCGACGGCTACGTGCGCATCCACGCGAACTTCGAGCATCATCAGGACGGCGCGCTGCGCGTGCTCGGCCTCGACCCGCGCACTGCCACGCGCGCGGATGCCGAGCGCGCGCTTTCCGACTGGCGCGCGAGCGATTTCGAGGAAGCGTGCGCGCAACGCGGCCTCGTCGTGACGATGCTGCGCAGCTTCGATCAGTGGGACGCGACGCCGCAAGGCGCCGCACTCGCCACAGAGCCGTTGATGACTATCACGCGCTTGGGCGACGCACCCGCGCGCACGCTGCCGCCGCTGCCCGCCGATGCGCGTCCGCTTTCCGGCGTGCGCGTGCTCGACTTCACGCGCATTCTGGCCGGCCCGGTCGGCGGGCGCGCACTGGCCGCGTTCGGCGCGGACGTGATGCTCGTGAACGCGCCGCATCTGCCGAACATTGCGGCGATCGCGGATATGAGCCGCGGAAAGCGCTCCGTGCTGCTGGACTTGCGCGGCGAGCGCGGACGCGCGGCGCTGTGGCGTCTCATCGACGAGGCGCATGTGTTTTCGCAGGGTTATCGGCCGGGCGGTCTCGCCGCGCTCGGCTTCGGGCCTGAGGCGCTGGCTGAGCGGCGGCCGGGCATCGTCTATGTCTCGCTGACGGCTTACGGCACCGAAGGGCCGTGGGCCGCGCGTCGCGGTTTCGATTCGCTCGTGCAGACGGCGATGGGCTTCAATGCAGCCGAGGGCGAAGCCGATGGCGCGGACAAGCCGCGCACGCTGCCGATGCAGATGCTCGACATGGCGAGCGGCTTCCTGATGGCCTTCGGCGCGGCCGCCGCGCTCTGGAAACAGCAGCGCGAAGGCGGAAGCTGGCATGTGCAGGTGTCGCTCGCGCAGACGGGGCATTGGCTGCGCAGCCTCGGGCGCATCGAAGGCGGGCTTAAGACCGCGAAGCCGGATTTCGCGCCGTATCTCGAATGCGCGCCCTCGGGTTTCGGCGAACTCGAAGCGGTGCGCCCGAGCGCGCAATTCGCGCGAACGCCTGCGGGCTACGACCGGCCCGCCGCGCCGCCGGGAACGTCGGAGCCTCGCTGGTAGAGCGCATATCGAACGTTTTGGCGGACAGGTCGCGTGTCATGCATCTCGGCGCTTGCTCGACTTGCCTGTCTTCGTGCGGTTGAAGTCGATGGCAGCGCGCACGAGTTTCGTGAGTCGCGGGGCATCGACCTTGTCGCCTTCGAGGAAGTCGATCGCGCGTCTCGCGTTGCCGTCGAGTCCCGCGTTGAAGAGCTTGTCGGGATCGGCCAGCGACGCGCCGTGCGCGAACGTCAGTTTCACCTTGCCCTTGTGCGCGTTCGCGACCGCGACCATTCCGTCGCGGTACCACACGGGGCTTCCCATGTACCTCCATTCCTCGGCGATGTCCTGATCCGCCGCGAGGATGCTCTCGCGCACGGCCGCGAGCGTCTCGCCGCGCCAGTCCGTGAGTTCCGCGATCATCCGGTCGATGTGATCGGCTGCGTTCATTCGTTCTCCATGTCGAGTTCACTGAGCGGCGATCACGATACGGCTCGCGCGTTCGCTCGCGCCATCTGGCGTTGAACTGACGATGGCGCTGCAAGTTCGTTTACGCGTCGTGAAGCAGCGTAGCGCGCGGCATGATCGCGGGCATCGGGTCGGTGGAGCCGCAGAGGGAGATTGGCGGCGAAATCGACGTCTGCATGCACTACCGTTCGCCCCTGCGTGCCCGCAATGCCCGAGCCGATCACATTCGCGTCACCCGTGCGGCTCGTGATCAAGACGCTGCCGCCCGTGATCACCGACGCCGTCTGCGTCGTGGAAGCTCCGTTGCTACTGCCCTGACTGCTCGACGCGTTCAACGGCGAAGCGTTGACGCCGCCATTGTTCGCTGCGCCGCTGCCCCAGCGCGTCGCATCGCCGAGGTTCGGACTGGCGAACTGCAGGCTCGTGCTCGAACTGCTTACTTCGGTAGGCGAAGCACATAAAGCCCTGCCTGCTGTACTGCCGAGGTAATGCTGTAGTTCGGGAACGTCGAATGGAGCGTCCGCAAATTCATCGGCGTATAGGTCACGCCTGCAGCCGTCGAAGTTTAATCACTCAGGGAAGCTAATTAATGGCGAGAAGTCTACCTTCCAGACGTCTAGCTCGTACAGATCTCCATCACCGTCTAAGTTCAGGGTCGCAACAACAGTTACTCCATCCTGATCGGCAAACTTCTTTTCCGCTAGTGCTGTACCTAATGAACGATCGTCTTTAGACGAGGTGAATCTCAATCCCCCCATCCCACCATCGTCCATTTCTTCCACGAACCTATCCACAAGGCTTGATGCGAGTCTTCCCTCATCAGGCTTGCCCTTCAGCATTTCTCTAATGAAGGCAAGTTCAACAGGAAGTAATTTGCGCATACTCATTTCGTCCTCGGCGGAGTGATACGTCCCACATTGACCGTTCCATCGGGCAACTTAAATGCGCTGTAATCGAGCTTTGCGCCATTCACAACAACTGATCCGGTGTATTGACCTTGAGGAAGAGAACTAGCAATGCCTGATAGATCCGACTGAATCGCGTTCTGTACAACCTGACGATCAAATCCAGCCCCCTCGATATGGCGGAACGTGTGGCTTATTTGATTCTCAACTTTGCCAAACTGAATCGCGTCACCTACTATCGCTTCAGCCGCTGCGCCTTTTCCCACGCCTCTGGTTGCCAGCACCGCAGCAAAGAACTCCACGCCCGGCCCAATCTGATCGCCCGCTGCATATGGCACGCGAAGCCCATCCAGCGAGATATACCCCGGATCGCCCGGCGTTGCAAAGGGCCCGCCATTGGGCAGGTTCACGGCCATCTCGGCTATCGAAACGACCCCGTTTCGGATCCCCGCCGATATTGACCCGGGTGTGCTCCCTTCACACTTTAGATTCGTGCAATGCGCCTCAGCGTTGTACATGTCGACAGCTGAACCCGCCGCCGCGCCACTTCCACCACCCACTGCCGCGCCTGCTCCTGTTGCCAGCACATTCGCAATGATATTTCCAAGCGCCCGATCTGCGTCCGCGTTACCCGTCGGACTCCCGCCCGTGATCGCATTGCTCACATCGTTCAAGTTGCCAGCCAGCGCCGCCGATACCCCGGCGCCAGCCGCGCCTCCAGCCACGCTTCCACCGCCCAAGCCAGCAACCGCCGCCCCGCCCGCGATGTGCATCGCAATCCGATACTCGCCGCCTTCCTTCCACTTATCGGCCGTCGCCTGATCGCCCGCGGCCTCAGCCGCCTGTTTCTGCCGCTCGGCATAGTTCCCGATCTGCGTGGCCACCGTCTGCGCCACGATCGCCGCCGCCTGCTGCGTGCTCGCCTGCTGGTTCAGCAGGTTCTGAAGATCCGGCAGCTTGCTGACCGTCCCGTTCAAGTCCGCCGTATCACGATTCAGACTCGCCACATCCTGCGTCTGATGATCCTTATCCGTGATGGTAATCGTGACCGCGCCGTTGCCGCCGATGTCGCCGCCTGCGCCGTTGTTCAGCAGGCCGACGGTCGTCACCCTGACGCCGTCCGCGCCGAGCGAAGTGACATGTCCTCCGGTGTTATCGAACGAGCCCGACGTCGACGACAACGCGCCATTGGCCTGCATCGTGCCGTTCTGGTTGTTGGTCGCGCCCGACACGTTCTCGGTCAGCGCGCCGCCCGACACCATCTGGCCATTGCGGTTGGAGAGCGCGCCCGCCGTGACGGTCTGCGCGCCGCCCGAGGACATCGCGCCGTTATCGTTCGTGAGCGTGCCGCTGGTGCGCGCATTGAGCGTGCTGCCTGCGGTCGTGGTCGCGCCAGACAGATTCAGTTGGCCCGAGTTGGCCGCGAGCACAATCGCGTTATTCGCCGATGTCGTGCTGCCCGCGAGATTGACTGCGCTGCCGCTCACGGTCGCATTGCCGCCGGCCACGTTGCGGCCCGTCGCGCTCACGTTACCGGATGCGCTCACGCTCAGGTCGCCGGACTGCGCGAGCGACCCATCGCCGTTTATGCCAGCGGCGAGCGTGCCCGTCGAGCCGACACTTGCCGCATTGATCGTCGTATTGTTCTGCGCGGCCAGCAAACCGCTGTTGGTCAGCGCGCCCGATGTGCTCGCGTTGACACTGCCCTGCGCGTAGGTCGTACCTGTGTTGTCGATGCCATCGCGCGCCGACGCATTGACATTACCGCTCGAATTCGTGGTGCCCGCCAGAACCAGCTTGCCGTTCGACTGAAGCGTCAGATCGCCCGCCTGCGCAGCGAGGATGCCTTTGTTCGAAACACCGACACCGTATTCGTTGCCAACCAGCATGATCCGGTTGCCCCGGTGACAGGTTGGGATTCCCGTTGATGTAGCCGGCTTGTTGCGTCTGAACGAGGGTCGGCGAATTGTTCAGAATCGCGCCCTTGGCCGGCACGTCGAATTGCGAGAACGTACCCACAGACACGCCCGCTGCGGACGGCCGGGCAATGTTGACTTGCGCCAAGCCATTCTGTGTCTGAATGACCTGTGCGCCCGAACCGGGCGCAGCTACGATCTGCGCGACTGACAACGTCGATGTGGTTCCGAGCAGCAGCATGGCGGCCCACGCCATCGCGCTGACTGAAAGAGTGATGACGGATCCGGCAGACGTGCGACGCGCGACGCCTTCCCCTTGTGCCGATTCATTACCGCGAGCGGTTGCAAACTCAGCCACCGCAACGAGCATGCGGCGGACTCGGCTAAAAACGAGCCGATAGGACTGCTTATTCATTTCTTGTTACTTTTTGTCGACCGGCGCCGGACAGTGCTGTCCAGCCAATCAAATAGTTTCGCCGAGCTTACAGTCGGCTAATATGGGATTGCTCCGAATCGGCTGTCTGTTTGACGGCGGGCTACTGACGCACCGACGGGATTGTCAGTGCCCGCCCCAATGTCCGGATACGAGGCGGTCACGTCAGCCGGCCCGCCGAACAGTTCCGCGCCTGTCGCCACATCGAGCGCATGAAGGCGCTGGTGACAGCGGCCCGCGCCGTCCTTCGACATGCCCACGACATACATCGCGCCATGCGGACCGCGCGTCCGGTCGATGACGGGCGTCGCCGTGATGCCGATGCTTGGCGCGATCTGCGTGCAGCTGCGCGCGTCGCTGGGTGTTTCGCCGGTCGCGAGCGTGGACGTTTTCCAGAGCGTCGCGCCGGTATCCGGGTCGAATGCGTAGACGCTCGCGTTCTCGGTCGCGGCATAGACGACATTTCGCGCGCCGCCCGCGACCGGCACGCCCGCGAGAAAGAGCGGCTCGAATCGACGGCGCCGTCGACCGGATACACGGCGAGCTTGCCGAAAGTGGCGGAATTGACGTTGGCAGGCGCGAGCACCGTTTCGGCGAGTTGCTGCCCGGTGCGGCCGATGTCGTTGTGGTAGGTCGCGACATCCATCGAATGCGTGGCGGGCAGCGTCGCTCCGCGCCCGATCCGCCGCTGCCCGAAGTCGACGCGGAATTCGAAGAACCGCCGCCGCTGCATCCACCCGCGACCGCCGCCGCGATCGTGGCCGCGCAGAGAAAAGACAGAACCGCCCGCCCCAAGAGATGCCGTTTCATGTGCATCCCGCTTCTCCGATCGCCCTGCCGCGCGGCGATCAACGGCCCGTTTCCATCCGCCTTTGCTGCGTTGCATCAATCGTGCTAAGATACGGGTTACTACCTAGGTAGTTAACCTAGCCGCATAACGGATCAAGGAGTTACGTCATGGGAATCATTGCCCCGCTCTTCTCGCTCATCGCCGACGCCGTGCGCGATGCACTGAAAGCCCGCGCGAAAGTCAGCGCGCTGATGGCCGAGGCTTATCGCCGCGCGATGTAAGCCCCTAGCGCGGCCGCGGCCAGCGCCCGCCGCGCACCATCGCGGCGTGCGTGTCCGAAACCAGCGCGGCTTTCAGGTCGCTGCGCTCGGAAAAACGCGGCGCGTCGCACCATAGAAGAAACTCGTCGCGCCACGCGCCCCACGCGTTCTCGTCGAAATCGAAATCTTCGTCGATGCAGCCGTTGTCGCGCAGATACGCCCCGACCACCTGCGTGCCGTTCCAATAGGCAACGGCCACATCGGTCAGATCGGCGGTCATGCCGCGCGGCAGATCACGGAGCAGCATGCCGACATGCGACTTGAACGATGCGAATTCGGTCGGTCTCATCTTCTGCTCCGCTCAAAAAGTGCGTTGAAAATGATGCGCGGCGCGCCCTTCAGCCGAACGCGCCCTTGTTCAGATCCTTCTCGAACGCCGCGACCCATGCGGTGCCGTGCCCGATGCGATACTCGCGCTCCTTCAGCGTCGAGCGCCGCACGATCGTGACGTGTCCCTGCAACGGGTAGACATCGTCCACGACCTCCGATTCCCCTGCCTCCTGCACGAGGAAATCGCTCGCCTCAAGCCGATGGCGCGCGAGGATCGCGAGAAAATCGGCTTTTTCGTCCGGCGCGATCACTGACATGGCGGCCCTCCACCATCGAACGCTGCTTATTCAAGGTAGCACACGCACGCGCGAACGGAGAAGCCAATCGCGCCGCGCGCGCCCACGCGCACGCGCGGCGCACGCGGATTGCTAAGGAAGGCGGCCATGCATTTCAGCGGAGAAGTTGCCGATGAGAACCACGCCCTATCAGGCATATCGCGCCGCGCTTGTGTGCGCGGCGATTCTCGCGACCGCGCACGCCCGCGCCGACGACGCCCGTGCGGCGTGCTGCAAGCCGCTTCGGGAAGCGCGCTGAGCTTGCGCGAAGGCGAGCGCGCCGACCTGACACAGGGCGACAAAGCCGTGCACGGCGCGCTGCATGTGTATCGGGATGGGGCGGTGTATCGGGTGTACTGGCAGCCGGACGGAAGCGCGGAGCAATACGTGCTCGCGAATGCGGGCGAGAACAGCGTGCGACTGATTTCGACGCCGCCGCGCGGCGCCGAGGTGGACGCGGGACCGGGCACGCTGCCGCCGCAGCAGGTGCTCTCCTGCCCCGCGTGGTGAGACGAAAGCAGCAGGCGCTCGGTTACTTCGCGAGCACCTTGCCGATGGCATCGGCGACGACCTGCACGTTGCTGTCGTTCAGGCCCGCGACGCACATGCGGCCCGAGCGCAGGATATACACGCCGAACTCCTCGCGCAGGCGGTCCGCTTGCGCCCCTTCGAGGCCCGTGTACGTGAACATGCCGCGCTGCCGGATGTAACGCGACAACGCTTCGCCCTCGACGTGTTCGCGCAGGCCGTCGTGAATCGCGCGGCGCATGCGCGCGATGCGCTCGCACATCGCCGCGAGTTCCTGCTTCCACGACTGCGTGAGTTCGGGCGTCGTCAGGATCTTCGTGACGATCTTCGCGCCATGCGTCGGCGGATTGCTGTAGTTCGCGCGCACGGCGCTCGTCAGCTGGCCGAGCACGCGGTCCGCTTCGGCGGCATCGTCGCAGATCACATGCAGGCCGCCGCAACGCTCGCCGTAGAGCGAGAAATTCTTCGAGAACGAATTCGCGACGAACGCCGGCACGCCACGGCGCGCGAGTTCGCGCACGGCGAAGGCGTCGTCGTCGAGGCCCGAGCCGAACCCCTGATACGCCATGTCCACGAACGGCAGCAAGTCGCGCTTTTTGAGCACGTCGATGATCTTCACCCACTGCACTTCGTCGAGGTCCACGCCCGTCGGGTTGTGACAGCACGCATGCAGCAGCACGACGCTCTTCGCGGGCAGCGCGTCGATGGCTTCGAGCATTGCATCGAAACGCAGGCCGCCGGTGGTTTCATCGTAATACGGGTACGTGTTCACTTCGAAGCCCGCGCGTTCGAAGATGAAGCGATGGTTTTCCCACGTCGGGTCGCTCACCCACACTTGCGACTTCGGAAAGTAGCGCCTGATGAAGTCCGCCCCGACTTTCAGCGCGCCCGAGCCGCCGAGCGTCTGCACGCTCGCGATGCGGCCTTCTGCGCGCGCCGGGCTGTCGCTGCCGAACACGAGGCCCTGCACGGCATCGCGGTAATGCGCGAAACCGGCCATCGGCAGATAAGGCTTCGGGCCGAGTTCCTGGAGAATCGACAACTCGGCTTCGCGCACGGCCTGCATCACCGGAAGACGGCCGGCGTCGTCGAAATAGATGCCGATGCTCAGATTGACCTTGTTGGTGCGCGGGTCCTTCTGAAAGTTTTCGTTCAGCGTGAGGATCGGGTCGCCGGGGTAGGCATCGATATGTTCGAACATGGTGTCGGGATGGATGTCGGGACGAAAGAAGGTCGGCGCCTTTAGCGGGACGACGCACCGGTTGCATCACCGGCATCGCCGCATCGCGCTTTGAGATAGTAGCCGATTAAGAGAACCGCGATCCACAGCGGGATCAGGTACACGGACAGCCGCAGGCCGGGCGTTTCGTACATCACCCAGACGATGCCCGCGACGAACGCCAGGCAAACGTAGTTCGTGAGCGGATAGCCGAGGCTCTTGAACGCAGTCGCCGCGCCGCGCTCGCGCTTTTCGCGGCGAAACTTGAGGTGAATGATGCTGATCATCGCCCAGTTGATGATGAGCGCCGATACCGCGAGCCCCATCAGCAATTCGAACGCGCGCCCCGGCAAGAAGTAGTTGACGAGCACGCACGCCGCCGTCACGAGCGCCGAGACGAGCAGCGCCGCGAGCGGAATGCCCCGCGCGCTCACATGTCCGAGCGCGCGCGGCGCATTGCCCTGACGCGCGAGACCGTAGAGCATGCGGCTATTCGCATAGACGCCGCTGTTGTAGACGGAAAGCGCGGCCGTCAGCACGATCACATTGAGCACGTTCGCAATCAGCGTGCTGTTCATTTCGCGGAAAATCAGCACGAACGGGCTGCCGCCTGTCGCCACCTTGTCCCACGGATACAGCGACAGCAACACGCCGAGCGCGCCGATATAGAAAATGAGGATGCGGTAGATGACCTGATTCGTCGCGCGCGGAATGCTCCGCGACGGGTCCTGCGCTTCCGCCGCCGTGATGCCGACGAGCTCCAGCCCGCCGAACGAAAACATGATGACGGCCATCGACATGACGAGCCCGCTCACGCCGGAAGGAAAGAAACCGCCGAGCTTCCAGAGATTCGTCACGCTCGCCTGCGGCCCCGCGTGCCCCGATGCCAGCAGATACGCGCCGAAGGCGATCATGCCGACGATGGCGGCGACCTTCACGATGGCGAACCAGAATTCGAGTTCGCCGTAGGACTTCACGCTCGTCAGATTGATCGCGTTGACGATGCCGAAGCACGCGAGCGCCGAGGCCCACGTCGGCAAGTGCGGCCACCAGTACTGCATGTAAATGCCGACGGCCGACAGTTCCGCCATGCTGACGAGGATATAGACCGCCCAGTAGTTCCAGCCGGAGACGAAGCCCGCCGCGTGGCCCCAGTACTTGTCGGCGAAATAGCTGAACGAACCCGCAACGGGTTCGTCGACGACCATCTCGCCGAGCTGCCGCATGATGAAAAACGCCATCAGCCCGGCAATCGCATAGCCGAGCAGCACGGAGGGCCCGGCGAGCTGGATCGTCTGCGCGACGCCGAGAAAAAGCCCGGTGCCGATGGCGCCGCCGAGCGCGATCAGCTGAATGTGACGGCTCTTGAGTCCGCGCTTGAGGGAGTCGTGATCGCCTGCTGCCTGGGTGTTGCCTGAAGCCATTGTCGATGCCTGCCTGAACTGCATGCGCTCGCGCGAATTGCCCCGCGCCGCCGCGCCGTCGCCGTCATGAAAACGCGCGAACCGTTGTTTTTTTGCGCGAACGGCATGGCGCCGCCGCGTACCCGAGCCGATCCGCGCGTCGCGCTGCGGCGGATCGAAGAACGCGATTTTACCGCCCGCCGCCCGCAAAGCCTTGTCCGATGGACCTGGCGCCGCGAGCGTGCGCGCGCCGGGGCGGTCAAGAAGCGGAACTGAGGCAGGAATCGGGTCTTTTTCGGAGGATTGATTTCGTCGCGCTCGCCGCAGAATTCGTTTCATCCACTCACGGGGTAGCCGACATGTTCCAGACGATGGAAGGAAACGCGAGGCCGCATCAGATGGCCTATTCGAAGTCGATCGCGGGCTCGATTCCGGGCGCAATCGCTTCACAGGACGGTTCGCAGGACGGTTCGCCGCTCTCCGAGGCCGAGTTGCTCGCCGCGCTGCAGACCGCCTCCGACAACGTGATGCGCCTCGCCTGCAAGCTGCACGCGCAGCCGGACGCAGACGCCGCGCACGCGCTCGCCGAGGAACATGCGCTCGCGCAGGAACTCATCGCCCGGCTGCTCGCCCTGCCTGCCGCTTCGGCCGCTTCGACCGCTTCTGCTGCTTGCGCCGCTTCGCAAGCCCAGGCCTGAGCTTCAACCCCGCGCACACCGCATCCATCAGGAACGAAGAAATGAACTACTTGACCATCATCGCGGCTGTGTGGACGGTCTGCGCGATCTTCGCGGTGCTGTTTATCCGCGGCGCAACGGCGCGCGACCAGAAGCCCGCGCGCGTGCAAAGCCCGGTGCGCCAGCAAGCGCCGAAAGCGGTGCGCCACACGGCCTGAGGTAGCGCGGCGTCAGGCGTCGGACATCGAGCGGCGCGCGTCACGCGGCGCGCGATTGCCCGATTGCCGAAACCGCCGCGCGCAAACCCAGCAAATAGCTTTCCACGCCGAAGCCGCAAATCTGTCCCTTCACGACTTCGGCGAACACCGATACGTGCCTGAACGCCTCGCGTGCATGAACGTTCGACATATGCACCTCGACGATCGGCACGGTGAGAATGGCGAGCGCGTCACGGATAGCGATGCTGTAGTGCGTCCACGCGCCCGCATTGATGACGACCGCGTCCACCTTGTCGCTGAACGCCTGATGAATGCGCGAGCACATCTCGCCTTCGATGTTGGTCTGATAGCACTCCACTTCGACGCCGAGTTCCTGGCCGAGCCTCGCGACTTCTTCGTCGATCTGCGCGAGCGTGGCCGTGCCGTACTGCTTCGGATCGCGCTTGCCGAACATGTTGAGATTGACGCCGTGCAGCGTGAGGATCTTCGTCATGGTGGTGTCCTTGTATGAGTTGCGGCTCGTTCGGGTGATCCGCAGATTCTGAGGGCGCGCGCTCGCACTGACAATAGGCCCGCATTGGACGCATGGCATCAAGTTGCGCTCTATCCCGCCGTAAACCCGTATACCGGCTGACGGCGGGTTCGCCCGCGGCGCCTCTTCACTCACCGTTTCTTCGGCCATCCGGCCATGCGTATGTCAGGCTCTTCGTCCCTGCTCGATTCGATTCTGGCCACTCCCGCGGCCGACGACGGGCACAGCACGGCCGCCATCCGCTCGTCGCTCCTTTCCACGCTTCTCGAAGACGTCCGTCCGCTGCTGCTGTCGGGCGCATCGGCGTCGTTCGTCGCACTCGTCGCGCTCATGCGGCAGCACGCGCTCTGGACCGTCATCTGGTTAGCCGCCGACGCGCTTTTCTTCGCGGCGCGCCTCGTCATCGTCTATCGCTATCGGGCGCTCTCCCGTCCGACTGCGCCGCATCCGGGGCCTTGGGCCGCGCGCTATGCGCCGTTCGGTCTCGGCGCGTGCTGCGTGATGGGCTTAGGCACGATGGCGTGCGTGATAACCGGCGACGCCGTCCTCGCCTCGCTCGCGATCATGGTGACGGCGGGCGTCCTCGGCGGCATCGCGTCGCGCAACGCGGGCCTGCCGCACCTCGCCATCGGGCAAATCACGCTCGGCGCCGTGCCGATCGCAGTCGGCGCGCTCTTCGGGCCGGCGTCCTGCTGGATACTGGTGCCGCCGCTCGCGCTCTATCTCGCGGCCATGTGCGCCGTCGTGCAGCGGCACTACCGCAACCTCGTCGCGCTGATGAGCGCCGAACAGGGCCACGCGGAACTGGCCGCGCGCTTCGACGCCGCGCTCGCGCATATGCCGCACGGCCTCTGCACCATCGACCCGGCGGGCAAGGTCGTGATCGCCAACCGCAAGGCGGCCGAACTCTTCGGCGCGACCGTCGAAATGTTGCGGCTCAACGTGCCGCTTCCCGATTTCATCGGCTATGCGGGGCTGGCGAAGTTCGGCGAGACGCTGCGCGCGCAGCTCGTCGAGCGCTGCACGAAATGGCTGGAAAGCGGCCACGCGCCGCTCGATCTCGAACTGCTCGATGGCCGGCAGCTCGAACTGAGCCGCAATGCGGTTCCGGACGGGAGCGCCGTCATCATCATCGAGGACGTGACGCAACGGCGCCGCGCGGAAGCGAAAATCCTGCACTGGGCGCATCACGATTCGCTCACGGGCCTGCCGAACCGCCGCTATCTGGGCGACCACGCCGAACGGCTGATGGCGAGCGGCGCGGCGCGCGAGAAAGTGATGGTGATGTACGTCGATCTCGACGGCTTCAAGGAAGTGAACGATACGCACGGCCACAATGCGGGCGACGAGCTGCTGTGCCGCGTCGCGGACCGCCTGCGCAACGCGATGCGCCGCGGCGAGCTGGCCGCGCGCCTCGGCGGCGACGAGTTCGCGCTCGTCGCGACGTTTTTCGCGCAGGCGTCGAGCATCGCGTTCGCGCGGCGCATCGTCCGGGACCTGTCGCTGCCCTTCACGCTCGATGGCGGCACGGTCCTGCATGTCGGCGTGAGCATCGGCATCGCGGTCGCGAAACCGGGGGAATCGTTCGAGCGGGCGCTCAAGCGCGCCGATATCGCGCTATACGAAGCGAAAACAGAAGGCCGCGGCGGATACCGCTTCTCGCGCGAGGACGAGATCGCCGCGCCCGACGACCTCGAAGCGGTGAGCGCGCCGGCGCACCGGATGTGACGCGTCATCGGCTCTCGTGGCGCGCCTCGTGCCGCTACTTTTGCGGCGCCTGCAACGCGGCGTGCAGCGCATCGCGCAACTCCACGAGATCGTCGCGGATCAGCACCGTGAAGGTATCGACCTCTTCGACCCAGCTTCCCGATTCGCGCAGCACGGCGCGCAGCTCCTGGCACTGGTCGTAGAGCATCGAAGGTCCGAGCACCGTGAGACCGCCCGCCAGCTTGTGCGCCCAGCGGCGCAGCTTCTGCGCATCGCGGCTCTTGCAGATGGCCGCGAGCGCGACGATGTCCTCGTCGACTTGCGCCACGAAATCGCGCGTGTAGGCGGACGGCACCGGCGGGAAACGCGGCGGCAGATCGTCGTCTTCGTCGTCGCGTTGTGCGTCGGTTTCCGCATCTACCCTCGCATCTACCCTCGCATCGAGCTTCGCATCGGCCTTTGCATCGGCTTGCGCGCGGGTGCGCGCCGCAGCGGGCGCCTGCAGCACGCCCGCGAGCACTGCGAGCGGAACCGGTTTCGTCAGGTAATCCGTGAAGCCTTGCGCGCGTCCGCGTTCGACGTCCTGCGCGCTGGCGCTCGCGCTGATCGCATAGATGGGCATGGCGGGATCCAGCTCGCGCGCCGCGATCAGCAGTTCCCCGCCGGACATCTTCGGCATGTCCATGTCCGTCAGCACGATGTCCACGCGATGCTTGCGCAGCAGATCGAGCGCCTCCTCGCCGTCATGCGCTTCGAGCACGACCGCGCCGAGCGTCAGCAACTGATCGCGCAGCAGTCCGCGGTTCAGGCGGTTGTCTTCCGCGATCACGACGACCGGGCCCGTCACGCGCGCGGCCGCAACGTCGAGCGCGCCGGCCGACGCGGCCCGCCCCGGCGCGCTCTTGCGATCCTCGACGATCGCAATCGCGTCCCTGATTCCCTGCAGGCTGAAGATGCTGACTTCCAGCACGCCGTCGGCCCAGTGAACCGGCACGAGCGGTCCGTCCTGCGTCATGCGGATGACGCGCGCCGGCTGCTTCCAGAGCGTCTGCACGACCTGCTCCGAGAACTCGTCCGTGAAGATCAGATAATCGCAGCCTTGGGCGAGTGCGGTATCGGTCGGACCGACGAACGTGAGCGAGCTGCGGTCCGCATCGTAAAGATTCTCGAACCATTCCCGATACTCGCTCGCGCGGCACAGGATGGCCGGCTTGCCGTCCGGCATCGCGAGACCCGCGCCGCTCGCCGATTCATCGACGGCAAGCGGCAGCGACACGTCGATGCGCGTGCCGACGCCTTCCGCGCTGTCGAGCGAGATCCTGCCCTTCATCAGCTCGCAGAGCCGCACGCAGATGGACAGGCCGAGGCCCGTTCCGCGCGCTTGCGTGAGGCGGTGCGCTTCCCCTTGTATGAACGGCCGGAAGAGTTTCTCGCGCTGCGCCTTCGGAATGCCGATGCCCGAATCCGCCACGCTCAGCCGCAGCGCATTGTCCGTCCATGCCGCGCGCACCACGACCTTGCCCGAGTGCGTGAACTTGAGCGCGTTGCCGAGCAGGTTATTGAGAATTTGCGACACGCGGATCGGATCGAAAGAGACGCGCGCGGGACAAGAGCGGTCGAGCACGACATAGAGCTTGAGCCCCTGGCGGTTGGCGAGCGGCGCGTGCGCGACCATCGCGCGCAGCACGAGTTCGCGTATCGAGCCCCATTCCTCGGCGAGCCGCATTTCGCCAACGTCCATCTTCGAGAAGTCCAGCACGTCGTTGACGACCTGCAGAAGCGCGCCCGCCGACGCCTGCATCGCGTGCACGCGCGCCTGCTGTTCGGGCGCAAGCGGCCCGAGCGCGACGAGTTCCAGATTGCCGACGAGCGACGACAACGGCGTGCGGATCTCGTGGCTCATCGACGCGAAGAAGCCGAGCTTCGCTTTGGCGGCGGCATCGCTGTCGTCCTTGGCGAGCCGCAGGAGACGCTCCACTTCATGATGCTCGGTGATGTCCACGATGGCGCAGAAAAGCACGTCGGTCTGGTTCACGACCGCTCCTGCATAGGAGACCTTGAGATGCAGCGTGCCGTCGTCCGGCTTCTCGAGCGAATACTGAACCTGGCGGATCATCGCCTCGTCGCCTTCCTCGCGCGCGATGCCGCGCGCCGCAAGCGTATTGGACAGGCCGGCGGGCAGGACCATCGAGGCATCGTTCAGATCGAAGAGCGTGCGCGCGATCTGATTGGCCGCGATGACCTGAAAGCTGTCCCTGAGCGCGATGCACAGGCCGACCGGCGTCGCGTGCACCAGCAGATGGTTCAGGATTTCGCCTTCGACGGCACGGCATGCCTGCTCGTAAGTGCGCGTAAGGAAGCGGAAATTCCAGTAGCGATACATCGCGAGCAGCATGGCAACCAGCGCGCCCGTCACGAGCACCATGATGATCGCCTGACTGCGCTTTGCGGCGAGTTCGGTCGCGAGCGGCAGCGCGACGACGATATGCCCCATGCCGAGCGCGAGCGGCTCGAAGCGCGCGCCCCATCCGCCGACGGGCAGCCAGTGATAGACGGCGGCGCGCTCCTCCGCGAGCCTCGGGTTCGCGTACCGCGTGTAATCGGTGTCGTCGCCGGCAAGCAGTGCGCCGCCTTCGTCGAAAATGGCGAACTGCGATTCGAGCGACTCGGGCGTCACCCGTTTGATGAGCCAGTTGAGGTCGATTCTCGTGAACACGAGCGCGAACGGCGCGTTGTCGCGCGCGACCACCATGAACATGATGACGGTGGGTTGAAAAAAACCGATCGTCTGCGGCGCGATGAACCACATGACCCGCCGCGCGTGCGCCGCATCCAGCGGCGCGATGCCGTGTGCCTTCATAAACGTCTTCGCGGTATCCGTTAGCGCGACGAGCCTTGTGGCGGCCGGCAGTTTCTCGTCGATATCGTCGAAGAATCCGTAGCCGTAAGAGGCGCTTCCGTCGAAGGATGCGTATTGCAGCACCGGGCGCGTGCTTTCCTCGGGAATCGTCGCACGCGCGGCCGCGCACGCCGTAGCGAGCGCGGTTGCTTCACGGTCCGCCGGAAAGGCCTCGCACAGTGGCTTCGGTTTCGATTGCAAGGCCGCCGATTTCGGTGCGACCGCGCCGACTTCGAGCAACAGGCTGCCCGGCGTAAGTATGTTGTAGCGGCTGAATACGACGACGTTCACCGTCCGCATGGCCGATTGCACGATTTCCTGCTCGGTCTTCAATGTCGATGTCAACATGAAGACCGTGGCCGCGATCGCGCCGCACACCGCGGCGAATATCAGCAGGCCGACCGCTATCGCGAAGATGCGCCGCTCGCGCTTCAGATTGCCTTCGAGCATCCGCAGCATCTGCAGAGGAGAATCCTGCGATGCGGCGAAGAAGCGCTCCATCACGCAAGTCCCGTCTTTGCCGCATATTTGACGAGGTCTACGTGATTCTCCACATGCAGCTTGCGCATGGCGGAGCGTTTTTGAGTCGCAACGGTCGGCACCGAGCGGTTCAGCGTGCGGGCGATTTCCGTCACCGAAAGCCCTTGCGCGAAGAGGCGCACGACTTCGAGTTCGCGCGGCGAGAGCGGCTGTTCGCGCGCGAGATCGCGTGTCGTCGAACCCTCGCGCGCGAGCCGGTGCTGAATCTTCGAGGAAAGGATGGTTTCCTTCGTGCCGAGCGCGCGCACCGCGATCTGCGCGAGTTCGCTCGCCGGCTCTTCCTTGCTGACGATGGCCGCGACGCCCAATTTGCACAGCTCATGGAACATGCCGCCGCTCGTCATCATCGTGAGAATGACGAGCGGCACCTGCGGATACGAGCGACGCAGCCGGCTCACGAGCCGCAGGCCATCGAGTTCCACTTCTTCGTCGCCCTGCATGACGAGATCGGTAATGACGAGATCGGCGGGCTCTTTCTCGAGCACGCGGACGAGTTCGGCGCCCGAGTTCACCGTCGCGGTAATCGTAAAGCCGGGCAGCTTCGAGAACTGATCCGAAACGGCCAGAAGCACGATCGGGTGATCGTCGGCCAGTACGACGCGAACGGGCTGCGCGTGTGCGTTCATGAGCACACTGCCCGTTGCGCCCAACGCTTTTGTATCGAAAGACGGAACAGACACGCCCGCTCCTTCAAAACCGGCAACGGATAAACGGCACTGCTCATCGATGCGCCCTCCGGTTGCGAACGAACCTTCCCGATTCATTCTAGGGGACGAAGGTTCGCATTGGAAGGCGCTGCGCCAGCTTTGCGCGCGCGCAAAGGCCGCCTCCCCCTCATCGACTCTCGTCATTGCAGTCATTCAAATGGCTCTCACAGGTCAGGCAGCCGAGCCGCAGGCGGTGGTCACTGCTGCTGCACAGGTGGCAGCGCTTATCGGCGCTATCGTGCGGCCGCGCGCATGGTTGCGGACGGTCGCCCGAGGGCAACTCGCCGAGGTCCAGTCCGCGCCTGGCGAAGCGATGAAGCGGCAAGCCCAAGGCATGCGATGCGCTGCGCTTATCGTAGTGCCGGCTCTCGGCGACGAGCATGCACGTCACCGCGATCATCGACGCAACGATGAGCGCGGCGATCAACGTGATCTGCACCGACTCCAGCATGTCGAGGCTCAACGCGGCGAGCACGACGAACGACATCGCGAAGAACACGGGCATGAGAACGGTGGATGCAATACCCACGGCTTCACAACACTTGCGAACGGCTCGACCGATCGAACTCCATGCGGACATACGGAACACCTGGCTAGGAAAGTGGCCGGCGACTTGCCAGTCGCGGCTTCGGACTATGCGATCCAGCTGCATCGGTTCCCGGCCCTTGCCGTTCACCGATCGATTGCGGCATGCGGCAATCGTTGCAGCGTCTAAAGCATGACTTTAGTCAACCGGCGTCGGACGGAATATAGAAATAGATCGATAAACGCCGTTCGCGGGCCGAGGTTCCCCGTTCGCGGGCGGCCTTCGCGGTCAGAAAAAAACCGCCCCGAAAGGCGGTTATTGAAAAGCCGGGGAGCGGCCAGGAAATCAACGACGAAGTGATCTCGCGGCGCGCTTCATGCGGGCAGCCATCTCTGCGCTCGCATACGGCTTGCATCTTCCTGCCGTGCCGACAACGCGTCTATAGACGGATTTCGATTCGCGCCCGTACGCGGCGATCACTGCGCGGGCGCGGGCGCGGCTCGCCCCGCCATCAGCACGCGCATGTGTCCACGGATGCGCGCGACAACCTGCGACCAGTCGCCGCCGAAGGGCTGACGGAAAAGGCGCATCGTCGGATACCACGGGCTGTCTTCGCGTATGTAATGCCAGCGCCAGTCGCCATACGAAGGAAGCATGAGCCACACCGGCTTGCCCATCGCGCCGGCGAGATGCGCGACCGAAGTATCGACGGTCAAGACGAGATCGAGTGCCGCAATCGCGCTTGCGGTTTCGGCCATCGTGTTCAGATGCGGACCGACATCGTGGAAGTTATCGTGCTGCGCGGCGTATTGCGCGGTTTCCTCGGCGCCCGCGCCCTTTTGCAGACTGAAGAACTCGACGCCATCGAGCCCGAGCAGATCGTTCAGCACCGCGAGCGACGGCATCGAGCGGCTGCGATCGTTCTCGTGCGTCGGATTGCCCTTGAACACGATGCCGACCTTCAGCTTGCCGCCCGCGACTTCCGGCAACTTCGACGCGGCATGGGCCGGCGCGCGCAGATAAGGCACCGTCTGCGGCAGCGCCTCGAGGTCCAGAGACATCAGTGCGGGGATCGTGTGCGGGAATACCCAGTAATCCACGCCCGCGATATTCGCCGCGTTGCGCACGTCGACGACTTCATCGGCGCAAGCGGACGTCTCGTACAGTTCGACGAGCGGCGCCTGACACACGACGACCACGCGGCTTGCGCCGCACTCCTCGCGGAACGTCTTCGCAAAGCGCAGGAAGAAAATTTCATCGCCGAGACCGAACTCGCTCCAGATCGCGATGGATTTGCCCTCGAGCGGCTCGCCCTTCCACTCGGGCACGGTGCGCGGCGGCTCGGTCGTGGTGCGGCGCTGCCAGCCGAGGCGGCCCATCACCGCTTCGCGCAGCGCGAAGCCCTCGCGCAGCTTGCCGCGCGCGATCAGATGCAGCGCCTGATATAGACGCGGAAGATGCTCGCCGCGCAAGCGTTCGACGCATTGCTGCCATAGCGCGTCGGCTTGCTCGGGCGCGTCCCATCGAAGCAGCGCGAGCATGCCGCGATGATAGACATCGAAACGATACGGATACACGCGCACCGCTTCTTTCACGGCGGCAATCGCGTCGCTCGCGCGGCGAGCGTCCACGATCGCGTTCATCAGTTCGGCGCGCGAGGGAACGGCGCGCTTGCGCAGCACGATTTCGATTGCGCATTCCGCGAAGCCGGCGGCGGTCTGATCCGCGTCGGCCTTCGCCGGATCGAAGTGGTCCCGCACCAGCGCGATGCGCTCGCAATCCGCCAGATGCGACATCGCGTGCACGAGCTCGAGCACGTCGACGGAGTGCGGCAGCGCCTTTCCCGACTTGCCGATCGCGAAGCTCGCCTTGTGCGTGCGGTCGAAGCGGCTCGGCCACACGCCTTTGCCGTAGAGATTCTCGTCCGGCACGGTGACGATCGCGTGGCCGCCCGGCTTCACGAGTTCGAGCCAGCGCGCGAGCGTCTTGTGCGCGTTGTCCTGCTGCGCGAGCACATGACTTGCGTGGAGGAAGTCGAACGATGCGTCTTCGACGCCATCCATTGCCGACACGTTGCCGCGCGAAGCCGCCCACTGCGTGAGCGTGCCCATGCGCGGAAAGGCGTGCGCGTGAGCGGAAAGCGGATCGTCCGCTGCGCCGATGTCGATGCCGTCGCCCTTTAGATAATGCTGTACGAATGCGGGATCGTGCGAGCGGCGCAGGCTCGCCTTGCTGGTCTCTTTCATGATTGCCTCGATTGAGCGCGACAGCCACAACCGCCGCGTTGAATGGTTTCAGGCGGCACGCATGCCGGGCCGAAGATCAGTGGCTCCAGGTCACGGAGAGCCAGTACTGCGTGGGCTTCTTGCCCGGCTCGACCCATGAAGTCTCGGAGAAGCGATACGGCTTCGATACCGACGCGGACACCGTGGCGCCGATCGGCGTGAGCCAGTCGATGCTGACGCCGTAGCCCGCGAGCACGCGGTTGTTCGTCACGCCGGGCACGCCGGGATAGCTTTGTTCCCATTGATCCCAGGGCGAGTGGTTCACGCGCCCGTAACCGAGGTCGTTGAACACGCCTACCTGAATCTGGTGCCCGGTCGCGACCGGAATGCGTTGATACAGCCCGATGTTCGCGACGATGCCTTCGTCGGCCGAACCTTCGTCGGCGCGATAGGCGCGCACGGCATCCGGCCCGCCCAGCGCGAGCTTTTCGCTTCCGTCGAGATTGCGGCTCGCGAGTTGCCCAGTGACGCGGCCGGACACGAACAGATTGCCGCTCTTCGAGAGCGCATATGTGCCGAAGGCGGTGCCCGACAACTTCTCGTAGTTGCCGGCGCGTCGCGTGATCGGTTCCGAGGGATCGTCGTTGCGTTGATGGCCGAGCGTGAGCGCGATCTGTCCGGTCGCGAGGTTGGTTCGCAGGGCGCGCGCGCGCTCGCCGTTATCGGCGGTAAGCGTGAGTTGCAGCGAATCGAGCTTGCCGTGCGTCACGCCGTACACGTCGCCCATGTCGGTCGATGTCTGACTATGCAGGAACGACGCGCCGCCCCACACGTTCGCATCGAGCCCGCGCGCGAAGGGATATTGCACGCCCGCCTGAGCGGTCGTCGCCACGCCCTTGATCGGCGTCAGCGAGTTGATGAAGTACTGTTGGCGCGTCACGCCGCCGGTCATGCGCAGACCATCGTCGAAGATGGGCGCGCTGCCGGTGAGCGAGCCCGTCCACATCTTCTTGTCGGTGCCGGTGATCGTGAACGCATAGGCGTCGCCCGCGTGGAACAGGTTGTTCGCCGAGGCCGTGACGCCCAGGCGATACGTTCCCGTCGACTCGACGCCCTTGTTGTCGAGAATCAGGTCAGCGCGCACCGGCTTGCCTTGCTGGGCGATGTTGAACACGACATCGACTTCGCCCGTGGCCGCGCCCGGCGAAAAGCGCGGTGCGCCGTCGAGCGCGATGCCGGGCAAGTCCTGAAGCAGTTGCGTCGCGCGTTCGAGGCGCGACGTGCGCAAGAGGCACACGCCGTTCACGCCATCGCTGCCGCACAGCGCATGGCTGATGAGGCGCTGCAGACGCGCATCCGCCACGCGCGACTTGTTGTTCACCACGATCTTGCGAATGCGCCCCGGAAACACGGTGAATTGCGCCTGAGCGCCCGCTTGCGCCGCGCGCCAGTCCGCGTCGGTCATCAGCACTTGCCCGAGCGGATAGCCGCTCTGACGCAGCGCGGCGGTGAGCGCGTCCGACCAGCGATTGACGTCGTTCAGGGTCGCGGGAGCCTGCCCGAGCTTCGCGATGGCGACTGCCATCGACTGCTTCACGACGAGCGCATCCGCGCCCTCGGCGGGAACCACCTTGACGCCCACGCCCGCTTCACCGACGGCTGCATCCGCGGTTGCGGGAAGCGCGCGCTGCACCTTGACCTCGGTCTCGTCCACACCCGCTGCCATGACGCGCTCGGAACTCGCCACGCCAACCAGCATCACCGATCCGACCAGCGCCATGCGCCGGACGGCCTCTGCTATCTCGCTCATCTTCAACATTGCCCTAACCCTTTGCCAGAACCAAAACGCTTGAACGCAGCGCCCGGTTCATCAACCTTTTTCCGCGCTTCGTTCACATGGCAAAGGTTAAGGATCTGTCCGCCTTATCCGAATAGAACAAGTTCTAAAGTGCCTCGCAGCAACCATGAAACGCCGTTTTGCGGCGGGCGCATCGTTGGCCGCGATGTGGCGTTCCTCAACGAAAATGCCCGGCGCAAGGCCGGGCTCGTCAGCGCCGCGAATCATCGCGAGCGGCGCGTCGGTTCGATGTCGCGAATTCGCTTAGGCGGCGACCTCCGCGCTCTCCACGGCCTTCGCCTTCTTCGACGTCTTGCGGGCGGGTTTGGCGCTTGCGTGCAGCTCTTTCCACAAGGCCTCCATGCGCTCGCCGAGCACCTCGGGGCGGCCCTTGAAGATAAGCTTTTCGATGGCCTGCGGACCCGCGAGCGTCGCGGACAGCGCATTGCGCTCTTCCGCATTCTCGATGAGGCGCAGCGCAGCGGCCTTGTACTCGTCGTTGGTCTTCGCGATCATCCACTCGGGGAAGCCGAGACGGCGGAACATGCCTTCGTCGATATGCTCATGCACCTCGCGCCCCGTCTTGCATACGCCGACGAGCCCGGCCCAAACCGTATCCACGATGCCGTTCGTATTGCCGAACGGGAACGGATTCAGGAACAGATGGCATTCGTTGATGACCTTCATGTAGCTGCCGTAATTCTGGTGCTTGTGCACGGTCGCCTTGTCGCCCATCAGACGCCGCACGAGATTACGCACTTGCGGATAGATGAGACCGTTGGCCTGACCCATCAGGAAGTGGAAATGGACCGGCACCTTCGAATCCCGCGCAATTTGCGCGCAGGTGTTCAGAAAGCCCGGATTCTGCTTGATGGTCGTGCCGGCCACGGCGATCTTCACCACTTCTCCCTGCGGCTGCTTCGCCGGCAATTCGAGTTCGAGCAGTGCGGCCGGCGCGCGATACGGCATGCCATCGGAAGGCAGCTTGAGGAGCTTCTCGCTGAAACAGGCTTCATCGCCGACGTAGTCTTCCTCCACGACGACATAGTCCATTGCATGACCGTGCGTGGTGGCCGGATGACCGAGCGCCATCAATTGCAGCGGCGCGACGCGCAGGCAGGCGAGCACCATCGTGATCGGGAACATGCCGACGCTCGGCATGTACATCATCTGCGCGTTGCGCTCTTCGCTCGTCTTGCGCACGTGAGCCGCGACTTCCCAGAGATTGCCCATTGCCCCCTTGCAGCGGGATGAATTCGTGGAACACGGCCTTGCCCGCGTCATCGACGCGCCCTTCGTAGCCCATTCCGACGATATGGAACTTGTCGCGCATGGCGACCATCGTCTGCGAGTGCGTGCGATAGATCGAGTGATTCTTCGAGAACCATTCGAGCACGACGAGCAGCACCGGCTTCTCGCCCTTCTTGACGGGCTGCGCGCGGCGTTCGACATCGTGAATGCCGAGGCTCGCGAGCTTGCGGCGGACCAGCGCGTTGATCGGCTTCTTGATGTCGTGCTTGCTCGGCAGATCCGCGTAACTGCAGTGCATGTACATGTCGTGGAACACGCCCATCGGCAACACGTCGAGGCTTTCGACTTCCGCGAGGCGTTCCGGCAGCCAGCGCAGCAGTAGCTCGCGCTTCGCATGCGCGGAAGGCGTCGCGAGAAAGCGGGAAGACATGATCGTCGTCGCCATGCTGGCCGTCATGACCTTGTCGTGCTTCCAGAGCAGATCCCAGTCGAGGCGAACTTCCGACTCGGGCAAGTAGAAGAGCTGGAACTTGCGGAATTCATTGTTGCGCAGCGCGAGCGAATTGCGCGAATCCTCGTCGGCGCTGAACGAGCGAAGGACGTGGTCCGCGTTGCGGAACGAACTGGCGGCGAACATCGCGGCAAGCCAGCGTTGAAAGAGCATCAGGCGGCCGATGCCGTGATCGGAAATGGTGAATTTCGGGTCCGAGACGAGCGCGGTGATCGCCGATGTCAGGCGCGTCAGCAGATGGTCGTCCATGATGTCCTGCGCTTCCGCGGACTGGGCCCAGGTGTCGACGTCCATCAGAACGCCGTAGTTTTGATCGATCTTATTGAGCAGTTCGAGAAGCATTCGGCTCGCCTTCTCGTGTTCGCGGCGATAGCAGAAATGTTCAAACTTTGCGATGCTGAATTTCATCTTTCGGTTCCTGGTGGATTGATCCAACGCGCCGTTTGCCGTTCACGGGTGACTGCGGAATTGCTTTAGCGCTGACAGGAGAAAGATTAAGGTTTCGGCCTTTCCCGACGAATAGAAGAAGTTCTAAATTTGCGGCGGCCCTGTGGAGTGCGGACATAAAAAAAGCCCGGCGCGAACGCCGGGCTTGGGTGCTGCTTCGATTCACACGATGAGCGTGCTACCTGCTCACCGCGTCAATCATCAGGCGCGGCCGCCTGCGTCCGCCACCGTGGCGGCGTGGGGAACCGCCATGCCCGGCTTGAGCCAGCCATGCGACTTCACGACATACGGCTTACCGTCCTTCATGCCGCTTTCCGTGTAGAAGAACTCGCGCGTTTGCATGTTCACCGACAGGTCCGCCTTCGTCTCCTTCTTCTCGTCCTCGAACGTGTAGTGCTTCACGCCGTCCGCGCCGTCGCGGTACGCCAGGTGACGCGACAGGGCGCCCGAGTGCGTCAGCAGATCGACGTCGGCCGTGTCCGCCGCCAGATCGATCGACACTTGTTCGACCGTCGCATCGGCCCAGAACGTTGCATCGCCCAGTTCCAGCGTCAGCGGCTGAGCCTGATCCAGATACATGTGCATCGCGTTCTCGTAGATCAGATACGACAGGCCGCCCGCCACACCGAGACCGCCGACCACTGCCGCCGCCGTGCCGCCCGCGGACGAGCCGCCATGCGAACCGCCGCCCTGGCCGTCGGTGTTGCCACCGTTGTCGGTGCCGTTGCTGTCACCGCCGTTGTCGGTGCCGTTGCCGTTGCCGTTGTTGTCGGTGCCGTTGCCGCCGTTGTCCGGACGGTTGCCGCCACCACCCGTATGGATGATGTCGCCGTTGTCGATCACGTTGACCGTGCCGTTGCCGTCGGTGTTGTACGTGCCGTTGTCGTCGATCACGCCGCTGCCGTTCGTCGAGCCGACGTTGACCACCGCGCCCTTGCCGAACAGCACGCCGTTGGCGTTCTGAATCAGCACTTGACCGTTGGCGAGCAGCGAGCCCTGAATGTTCGATGCACCGGCACCCGTCACGCGGTTGAGCGCCTGCGCTTGCGCGTTCGGCTGATTGAACTGCACGGTGTTGCCCGCGCCGACGTTGAACGAATTCCAGTCGATCACGGCGCGCTGGCTGCCCTGATTGATGGTCATCGTGTTGGTGTTCTGCGAGATCGACGCCTGACCCGCCGTGACCTGGCCGCCGGTCGGCAGCGCTTGCGCGAAGCTCACGCCGGGTTGCGTCGCGAGAATCGCGGCGGCGAATGCCGTCATCGCCGAGACGACGCCGAATGCGCCTTGTCCAGACGACGCTGCGGAAGAAGCCGAGCCTTCGCCCGGTGCTTTACCTTGACTGACCACGTTTTCCGCGACAGCCACCAACATACCAAGACGCTTGCTGAAGACGCGGCGATACCGATTCTGGTTCATGAGATAGACAAGAAAATAAGGAAGTGAGACGTTCCGCGTTGACGATTCAACGGCGGTCCAATGCGCTCTGCTGAAAGCCCGGCAAATGAAGTCCGGTGGAGAACTGAACGCGTTGGCAACCTGGATTCGATGGCGCCCTGGCAATCTGCTGGCAAGGCTCGACGTTCTGACTGAGTCGGTTCATGCACCGCTGATCTGAATCAGCTCGCTGACTACCTGGCCGGAACCTGCTTTAACGAATCCACGAGACGCATAGTAGAAACCCGCATCGCCGGCCCATATAGAAGAAGTTCGAAACTCGACGCACGCCGGTTGCGCCGGACGCGGGGAAAGCGTAGTGAGGCGCCCGAGCCCCTGCCGTGGCGCGGCGCGGAGCCGGCTCGCGCCCGATGCAAGGCGCGGCGGCGAAAAGAAAATTTGGAACGTTCCCAACGAGAACAGCGGCTGGCGATGACTGCCGGCTCACGCGTCGGGACCGGGCGGCGGGCGGCGGGCGCTTATGCGCTGCAAACCTCGCGGGCCGCGCGCGAACGATCGAGAGACAAGCCCCGGTCCGCCGCGAAGCGATACAGCTCCGCCTCGCGCGAGAAGCCGAGCTGCCGGCACGCGTGCTGGCGTCGCGCGCTGATCGTGCTCTTGCCGCAGCCGAAGACACGGGCGGTCTCGCTCACGCTCAGGCCGCATAACATGAGGCCCGTCACTTCCATCTGCCAACGGGTGAGCGACGCAAAGCGGCGCAAGTCGGGTTGCGCGTTGAAGTCCGCGAGCGCCGAAGCCGCCGCCGCCGAGCGGTAACGCCTGCCAACCGCCAGTTCGCGCACCGCGGCCAGCACCACCTGCATCTCTTCGCGCTTGTTCACGATGCCCGCGACACCGCGCTGCGCAAGGCTCCCGACGAGGAACGGGTCGTCGAACTCGGTGTAGACGAGAAGCGGCAGCAGCGGATACATCGCGGAGACCGAAGCGAGAAAGCGCCATCCGTCGAGCGCGCCGCCGGCGGGCATCGAATAATCGGTGACGACGACATCGCAATGGCCGCGAGCGAGCAGCGCCATGAGTTCCGACGGATTGCTCACCGCACCGAGCACCTCGAAGCCCGCGCCTTCCAGCGCATGACGCAAGCCGCATACGACGAGCGGATGATCGTCGACGATGGCGACGCTTATTTTTCTGGTCAACATAGGCATGTGCTCACGAACCGATAGCCTTACGCGGGCCGAAGTTCGCTTCCCGACATCGAGCGGTCGAGCCAGAGCCCGTGCCCGACCGCGAACCGGTACATCTCCGATTCGCCCGAGAAGCCGAGCCGCCTGCACGCTTCGGTGCGCTGCGCGCTGATGGTGTTGACGCGCCGCTGCAGCAGCCGGGCCGTCTCGCAGACGGTCAGTCCGCACAGCATGAGGCCCGTCACTTCCATTTGCCGGCGCGTGAGCGCGAGGAAGCGCTTGTACTGCGGCAGCGCGCCGAACGATTTGAGCGATGCCTTCGCGATCGGCGACAGATAGCGGCGCCGCTCTGCGAGGCTGCGCACGGCGGCCAGCACTTCGTCCATCTCGTCGCGCTTGCTCACAATGGCATCGACGCCCCGCTGCGCGAGGCTGCCGACGAGAAACGGGTCGTCGAACTCCGTATAGACGAGCACGCCGAGATCCGGGAATTCGCTCGATACCGATGCAAGGAAGCGCCATCCATCGAGCGCCCGATTGCCCGGCATCGAATAATCCGCGATGACGACATCGCAGGGTGAAGACTTCAACAGTTGCAGCAAGTCCGCTGCGCTCGACTCCGCGCCGACGATATCGAAGTCCGCCGCTTCCAGCATCTTGCGAAGTCCGCATAACACGAGCGGATGATCGTCGACAATGGCAACCTTTGTTTTTCGCATCCTTATCACCTCCTGACAGGCTCACGTCTCACGCCAGCGCTTTCGGCACCGCTCGCCTGAGCGCGTTCGCCGGATGCATCCTCGCGTGAATGTCATTGAAAGATAAAGGCGGGGTTCAACCCGTCATATAGAACGATGTCGAAAACCCTCGGCGCGGCGTCGAGCGGTGCATCCGGTGCGCGATGAGAAGGGGATCACACGCCAAAAGGGCGCTGTCCATAGAAGGAGTTGCAAGTGCGCTCGTCATGCCGACGCATCGCCCGTTTTTTGTTCGACTTGTGCCGGGGCAAATGCGTCGTGGCCTGCTCGCGCGATACGCGCTACGCGGTCAGGCGGGCAGCGCGGATGCGAGCGTCGCGGCGTTTCTGGCCGGCCATGCCATGAGCCAGTCGACGAGTTTCGCCGGCGGCAAGGGCCGGCTCAGATGGTAGCCCTGCGCGAGATCGCAGCCGAGCGCTTTCAGGCGCAGCATCATCTCTTCGTTCTCGACGCCTTCGGCCACCACTTTCAGCCCCATGTTGTGCCCGAGGTCGATGGTGGAGCGCACGATGGTCTCGTCGTCCTTATGGTGCGCCATGCCCATCACGAAGGACTTGTCGATCTTCAGTTCATGCACCGGCATGCGCTTCAGATACGAGAGCGACGAATAACCGGTGCCGAAATCGTCGATGGAAAGACGAATGCCGAGCGCGTGCAGTCGATCCAGCGTCTCGATGGCGTGATTCGGGTCGTCCATGATCGCGCTCTCGGTGATCTCGATCCAGATGCAATCCGGCGCGACGCCATGCTTGTCCAGCAGACCTTGGAACGTCTCGGGCAGCGACGACTGGATCAGTTCGCGCGCCGATACGTTCACCGAGACCGCGAGTTCGATCCCTTCCTTGCGCCACGCCGCACATTGCGCGATGGCCTTGTCCGCGACCCAGCGTGAAATGGCCTTGATATAGCCGGTCTGTTCCGCGAACGGAATGAACTGGTCGGGCGGCACGAAGCCGCGCGTCGGATGATCCCAGCGCACGAGCGCCTCGACGTACTTCACGCGGTTCGTCGCGAGATCCACCTTGGGTTGATAGTGCAGCGTGAGCTGATCGTGCTCGACGGCCTGCCGAAGCTCGCTCATCAGCGATAGACGCTCCGCGCTGTTGTGATCGTGGCGCTCGTCGTAGACCGCATAGCCGAGATTACCGCGCTTGGCGACATACATCGCGATGTCGGCGCGGCGCAAGAGCACGTTCATGTCGCTGCCGTTATGCGGATACGTCACGATGCCGATGCTCGCGCCGACATCGACGAGTTGCCCTTCTATCGTGATCGGCTCTTCGAGCGCGCGCAGCATGCGCGCTGCAATCGTGCGCGCGCACGCGAGATCGTCGCCCGGCAGGAGCACCGCGAATTCGTCGCCGCCCAGACGCGCGACGGTGTCGGTCTGCCGTTGCAGCGCGTCGCGCAGGCGCGTCGCGACTTCGCACAGCAGCATGTCGCCGATCGGATGCCCGAGCGTGTCGTTCACGAGCTTGAAGCGGTCGAGGTCCATCATCATCACGGCGAGCGGGCTGCCGCTGCGCGCGGCTTCGGCGATCGCGCGTTGCAGGCGGTCGTTGAAGAGCGCGCGGTTGGGCAGGCCCGTGAGCCGGTCCATATAGGCAAGCTCGGTGATGCGCCGCTCGCGCTCGACGATGCCTTCCTGCATCTGATTGAACGCGCTCGCCAGTTCGCCGATCTCGTCCTGATGGCGAATCTGGATCGGCCCGGAATAGTCGCCATGTCCGACGCGCCGCGAGAATTGCGCGAGCGCCGCGATGGGCCGCGTGACCGAGCGCGCCGTCAACATGCTGCCGACGATGGATACGATCACGCCGAGAATCGTGATGAGCAGCAACGCGGACTGCAGGCGATGAAATGGCGCCAGCGCCTGAATCAGCGAGCGCTCCAGCAGCACGGCCCCCGTCCGGCCCTCGGAGTGCAGGCGCAAAAGGCGCGTGGCGTAGCCGTCGTCGGCGAGTTGCTTTTGATCCTTGAGCTTCGCAAGCGATTCGGGCGGCAGCGAACTCGCGAGCACGCCCCACTGTCCGCGCTCGTCCACGGCCACGAACGACACGTCGAGCGATGTCAGCGAACTCATCTCGCGCGCGAGCATGTCGTCGATGGCGAAGCCCATCACCACCCACGCGATCACGATGGGCGCCTTCACCGGCACCGCGACGAGCTGATACGCCTTGCCGCCGATCATGCCGAACGACGACGCATCGCCCTTCTTCGCCACCGTCCGGATGAGGTGCGGAAACGGAAACGCCATGCCTTCGTGACCCGCGCCGCCGCTATCGGCGATCAGCTTGCCGTCGAGATCGACGAGCATCACGACATCCGCATGAATGCGGTCGCCGTGATTCTGCAGCGCCGATTCGACCGTCCTGCTGTCGTGCGTCGCCACGGCCTCGCGAAAGCCGAAGTCCGACGCGGCCACGCTCGCCGCCTGCGTCAACTGCTGGCTATTGCTGCGCAGCACTTGCCCGAAGACGCGCTCGGCCACGGACAATTGCTCCTCGGCGTTTTCGTGCGCGTTCTTGAGGATGACCGAATTGATGACGACATACGCCGCCGCCTGCGCGACGAGCATCAGCACGACGAACACGAGCGCGATACGCGCGCGCAGGCTGTGCAGGCGCATGTTATTCGGGCGCTTTGAGTTGCAACGCGAACTTCGCCGCGCTATCCGCCGCGACGCTGAGCTTCTGCATCGGCTGCGCGTTCGGATCGGCTTGCCGGTAGTGCCATGCAATGACGCGGTACGCGTCGGCGGGCAGGTTCTCGATGGTCGCCGCGCCTTTCGCGTCGGTCTTCGCGAACCACGGCGTATCGACGATCAGCAGATACGCCACCATCTCGTCGTGAATGTTGCAGCCCATGACCACGAGGCCGGGCTTGTCGAACACGACGGGGCTCGCCGGAATGCCGTGATACAGATTCAGCTCGAAGCGCTTGGGCGCGGAGAAGGAATAGACATCGTGCTCGATGTTGTCCTTGTTCGGGAACGTGACCGACGCGCCCGTCTGCACCACCGAAACGAGCGGCACGAAACGCCGCTTCACCTGGTCGATGATCGCGCCGGCGGGCTTCGTCGCGGGCGCCTTGCCGGCGGCGGGCATCGCATAGACGATGGCGTCGGGAACCGGCGCACCTGTCTGGTCGACCACCTGCACGTGAACGCTCGCCGCCTGCGCAAGCGATGCCGCGAGCGACGCCGCGAGCGCGAGAAACGGCAACAAAAAATAAGCGGGCTTCGTCATTCGCGGTCCTGTATGTCGCGGTACATCGGCGCGAGTTTGGCGAGGAGCTTGTTCTGCGCGTGAAAGGGCACGCCGTTCTTGTCCATCGCGGCCTGAAGGTCTTCGACGAGCGCATCGAACGCGGCGCGGTCGATGTTCTGCCCTTCGTGCGTGCGCCGCATCGGGCGGCCGGTGTAGACGCACGGGCCTTCGAGCAGCACGCAGAATTGCTCGACGATCTTGGTCTTGATGCGCTTGATCGGCGCGTTCTCGAAGTACGGCGCGGTGCGCGGATCGGCGATCACGTTCGCGTACATATCGTCGACGATACGTTCGAGACCGGCTTTCTCGCCGAACTGGTGGTAAAGCGTGTCGTCGCCCGCTTGCGCGCTCGCGCACGTCAACGCGGCGAAGCTCAAGAGAGCGATGGCGGCATGGCGAATCTTCATCGTCAGAACCCTGCCTGTAAGGAAACGTACGGACCGCGCTGATGCTTGATCGTCGCGATATCGCCGAGCGCGACATACGCGGCGGTCAATGAGACATGCTTGTTCGGCGCCCACGCGATGAACGCGTCATACGCGTCCTGCTCGCGCACGAACGAGAGATTGTCGGGCTTCATGCGATATTCCCCGCCGATGGCGACGTTCTTCGTGACGAGATACGCCACCGACGATTCGAATTCCGGGTGATAGGCATTGGACTTGTCGCCGCCGAAGCCGAGCAAGCCGAACTGGTTCGCTTTCGTGAAACGAAGCGTGCCGTTCAGAAGCAGGCTTTGCGCGAGCAGCAGCTTGGTCGCGGAAACATAGAAGTCCGTGCCCGAATTGCTGGCCGCGCCGATGGCCTTCAGCACGCCGCCCTCTTCGTTGTGCTTGAACTGGATGCCGGCGGCGATCTGCGGCAGCCACGTGTCCTGGTCGAGCACCGCGTCGCCCAGAAGACGCACTTTCACGCCGAAGATGTTCTGATTGAACGCGTAGCCTTTGCCGAGGCCGAGCTGCGCGCCGGCATCGCGCGTATCGAAACGCTGGCGCGCAAGCGAGAACTCGACGCGATTCGCGACGCCCACGGTCACGCCCCACGTGCCGAGCGCGTAGTCCTGCGTGTGAAGGTAAGTGCCGTGAACGTTCGCGCCGAGCTGGCTCGCGGTGCCGTAACCGCCGATCACGGCCCACGGCGCGAGTCCGCCGCCCGCCGCGCCCTCGACCTGCGACACGCCGCCCGTCAGCAGCAGCTTGCCGCCGGTGAGCGGGACTTTCGGCGAATCGGGCGCGTCGGGGGTATCGTCGGCGCGCGCGGGCAGCGAAGATACAGTGAGCACGACGAGCGCGGCGGCGGCGCACGCGGTCGCGCGCGTCGTGCTCGCCGTCTTGCGAATGGAATGCATTGCGTGGATGGGCTCTCGAAACGGGTCCGGAAACATCCCGTCGCCGCCTCGGGAATGCCGCGCTGCTTCGCGGCGAGCCTTGGGGTCTTGGGGATGGCGCGCCGGCAAGGGGCGCGCCTTCATCCACGTGTATACGGCCGTGTGGCCAAGAACTTGATGCCCGGGCGTGAAACCCTAGGGCTTGGGAATACGGATGCGGCTGATCATCAGCGAGCCGGAGAGCGCGTAGACCAGCACGAGCGGATGGAGCGTGAAGCCCGCGATGCGCCATTCGCCGAACCACATCTGCTGCCCGAGCGCGCCGAACCATGCGGCGAAGCCGAGCATCAGCACGATGGCGAACGATGTCGGAATGGGCGTGCCTTCGAAGTGCGTGACCTTGCCGCTGCCGCCCGACATTTCTTCCGTGGTCACGTTGTAGCGCGCGAGACGCGAGACGCCGCACGCGACGAAATACGCGAGCAACACGCGGTCGTAGAGGCCGCGCATGCCGCATCCATAGCCGATGATCGCGGGCGCCACGCCGAACGAGATCACGTCCGCGAGCGAGTCCAGTTCCTTGCCGAGCAGCGACGCCTTCTGACGCCAGCGCGCGATGCGGCCGTCGAGCACGTCGAAGACGAGTGCGGCGAACACGAGCGCGCACGCGAGATAGATATGCAGGGCGTCGGAGTCGTCGATATAGCTCATCGTCGAGAAGAGCGCGCCTGTGCCGCAGATTGCATTGCCCAGCGTGAACCAGTCGGCCAGGTGGAAATCGCGGATCATCGAGAAACGTTTCATGCTTGGGTTTTCGTCTTGTCGGTCTTGTCGGTCTTGTGCGGCTTGCGTGGCCGAGCGCCGCGCCGGGCGCGGGGCCGCGGGATCGTTCAAGTCTATCATCGCGCCCTCGTTGCGTTTCCGGTCCGCGCGCGAGTGCGCGAGACGCGCAAGGCGTATTCCCGGTAATGGCTGCGCGCAATGGGTTTGCGCCGATCCCTCAGTCCACGCGCTCGCCGTTGCGAAGGACGCGCGCATCGGCGATCGTCTCGGGCGGCATCATCCGCGTATTGATGCCCATGACGGGCCGGCCGGGATCGACCGCGCGCCAGTGCGTCATGCACCCGCACGACGCGCAGCGATGAAACTCGAGCCGCCGCGCGCCCCACATGTAAATGTCGGTCGGCCCGCAATCGGCCGCGAAGCGCACTTGCGGCAGCGGGTAGTACGCCCATCGCGCGCCGTAGCGGCGGCAGATCGAGCAATCGCAATCGTTGATTTCGGCGGGGGCGGCATCGACGGTGAAACGAATCGCGCCGCAATGGCAGGAAGCGTCGATCATGGCGTCTGTAGTTGAGCTTCGATGGCGGCTTTATCGATCACGGACGACACATGCGCGATCCGGCGCTCGCGGAATTCGTAGAACACGTTTTCGGCGAACGACACGCGCGTGCCGTCGATACGAAGCCCCATGAAATCACGCGCCGGCGTGCAGTCGAACCACAAGCGGCACGCGACGAAAGGCGGCTCGACCACCAGCAATCGAATGTCGAAGCGAAGATCGGGAATCTGCCGGAAGTCGCGTTCGAGCATGTGGCGGTAGCCGTCGAGCGAGATCGTGTTGCCGTTGTAGGTCAACGTGTCGTGCACGAAGCGGTGGAGCGCCGGCCAGTTCTGCGCGTTGAGACACGCGATATAGCCGCGATAGACGTCCGCGAGATTCCTGTCTTCCATCGTCGGGCGAGCCTCCGCTTTGGAAAGTAGCGCTTTCATGGTCTCACGAATCTCACGCCCGGCCATGAAACACGGTATGCAAAGCACGAAGCGTTGGTTCGGACACAAGCGAACGCCTGCTAGAGTACGCGACGAGCCTTGTCGTCAGGCGCAATCCTCTCATCTTGCGAGTGAAGAAGAATGAACCGCTCCAACCCGCACTCGAGCCAACTGGCGAGCGCGCTTCGCGGCTGCGCATCCGCCGTATTGGCGTTCGCCGCCTTCGCGATGCCGCACGCCGCGTCCGCCGCCGCGAAGACGCTCGTGTTCTGCAGCGAAGGCAGTCCCGCGGGCTTCGACTCCGCGCAATACACGACAAGCACCGACTTCGATGCCGGCGCGCACAGCGTCTACGACACGCTCGTCGAGTTCCGGCGCGGCACGCTCGATCTCGTGCCTGGTCTCGCGGAAAAATGGGAGGCGTCGCCGGATGCGAAGACCTTCACGTTCCATCTGCGGCGCGGCGTGAGGTTTCAGTCGACCGCATGGTTCAAGCCCACGCGCGACTTCGGCGCGGACGATGTCGTGTTCACGTTCCGGCGCATGATCGATCCGAACGAGCCGTTTCAGAAAGCGCATCCGGTCAGCTTTCCGTATCTCACCGACCTCGGCTACGACAAGAACATCGCCGCCGTCGACAAACTCGACGACACCACCGTGCGCTTCACCCTGAAGACGCCGGATGTGGTGTTCGTGCGCAACGTCGCGATGGAATTCGCGTCGATCGTCTCGGCGGAATATGCCGCGCAGTTGTTGAAAGAAGGCAAGCCCGAGGACATCAACCAGAAGCCCGTCGGCACGGGTGCGTTCGTCTTTCGCGACTATCAGAAAGACGCGACCATCCGCTACGACGCGAACCCGACGTACTGGAACCGCAAAGACGTGCACATCGACAAGCTCGTCTTTTCGATCACGCCCGATGCCGCCGTGCGCGAGCAGAAGCTCGCAAGCGGCGAATGCCAGCTCACGTCGTTCGCGCGGCCCGCCGACATCGCCGCGGCGCGCAAGGACTCGAAGCTCGCGGTGTTGTCGGGCGTGGGCTTCAACGTCGCTTATGTCGGCTACAACACAACGCACAAGCCGCTCGACAACGTGCTCGTGCGCCGCGCGCTCGACATGGCCATCGACAAGCAGGCGATCATCTCCGCCGTCTACGAAGGCGCGGCCACGGTCGCGACGAACCCGATGCCGCCGTCGCAATGGTCGTACGACAGGACGCTGAAAGATGCGCCGCGCGACTCCGCGAAGGCGCGCGCGCTCTTGAAGGAGGCCGGATTCCCGAACGGCTTTTCGATCACGCTATGGGCAATGCCCGTCCAGCGCGGCTATAACCCGAATGCGCGTCTGATGGCGCAACTGATCCAGTCCGACTGGGCGAAGATCGGCGTGAAGGCGAATATCGTCAGCTACGAATGGGCCGAGTACAACAAGCGCGCGAAAACCAACGGCGAGCACGATGCGATTCTTTACGGCTGGCTCGGCGATAACGGCGACCCGGACAACTGGCTCGGCACGACGCTCGGCTGCGATGCCGTGCACGGCAGCAACGTGGCGAAGTGGTGCAACAGGCAGTTCGACGATCTGCTCGCGAAGGCGCGCCTCATCACGGATCAAAACGCGCGCACGAAGCTCTATGAAGAGGCGCAAGTGGTGTTCAAGGATCAGGTGCCGTACACGCCGATTGCGCACGCGAACACATTCCAGCCCATCTCGAAGCGCGTGCACGGCTATCTGATCAGTCCGCTCGGCGGCCACCGCTTCGACGGCATCACACTGGATTGACCGAAGCGGCGGCGCGCCGAATCACGTCGACGGCGTTTCTATCTTCGACATGACGGCCGTCGCCGGATCGTAGCGATAGCCCTTCTGTGCAAGCTGCTGGGCGATCTTGTCGCCGATGACCTTCTGCTGCGCCTCGCGGAACACGAGTTCGTGATCGGGCTTCAGGCGCTCGAGTTCCGTCGAAAGCCGGCGCAACAGCGCGACTTCGCCGGTGCTGCGGGCGTCGATGAAAATGATCTTCTCGTTGGCGACATCGAGGCGCTGCTTGAGGTCGCGCGCATACGTGACCCATTGCTCGGCGTTCGCGCGAAGCTCGTCGTAGGACTTCGCGTGCGTTTGCGCCTGCGCCGAAATGCGGCGCTGCAACGCGGCGATTTCCTCGTCCTTCGCGGCGCCCGCCGTCTGCAAGGCGATCTTGTGGTCGCGCAACTCGTCCCTCACGGCGGACTCGCTGCGTTCGCGCTCGGCAAGCTGCTGCGCGAGATTGGCGGCCTGCTGCTGCAATTCGTCGATGCGGCTTTGCGCTGCGGCCGCTTCCTGCGATACGCGCGCGAGTTCGCCTTGCGCGGCATTCTTTTCGTCGGTCATCGCGGCGATGCGCGCGCGGACTTCGTCGAGTTCGCGATTCGCATGCTGCAACGCTTCGTGCGCCGCCGCAGCCTGCGCGTTCGCTTCGCGCGCTCCCGCGAGTTCGGTTTCGAGCGCGGCGATGCGCGCCTGGCTTTCGTTCGCGCGCGTGTGCGCTTCGTCCAGCTCGCGGGTAATGCGGTGCGATGCTTCGGATGCCTGCGCGTTGGCCTCGCCCTGCGTCGCGAGTTCCGTTTCCAGCGCGGCGATGCGCGCGTGGCTCTCGTTGATGTGCGTGCGCGCTTCGTCCAGTTCGCGGCCGATGCGCTGCGATCCTTCCGATGCCTGCGCGTTCGCCTCGCGCTGCGCCGCGAGTTCGGCTTCCAGCGCGGCGATGCGCGCGTGGCTTTCGTTGACTTGCGAGCGCGCTTCGTCGAGTTCGCGGCTGATGCGCTGCGATCCTTCCGATGCTTGGGCGTTCACGTCGCGCTGCGTAGCGAGTTCCGCTTCGAGCGCCGCGATGCGCGCCGTGTGGTCGCCGGCCTGCGCGGTCGCGGCTTCTGCGCGCGCCGCCGCCGCGCTCGCTTCCTGCCGCGCCTCGTCGCGTTCGCGCGCGACGCGTTCCATCTCTTCGCGCCGGCTCGCCAATTCCGCGCTCACGGCTTCGCGCGCGCGGCGTTCTTCTTCGAGCGACAGGCGCACGGCGTTCAGCTCCGCGTCGTGCGCTGCGGCGCGCTGCGCGAGTTCGCCGGCGCGCCCTTCGGCGGCGTCCGCGCGTTCCGTCGTCGCGGCGACCTGCGCCTGTAGACGCGCCACCGTCTCTTCGGACGCCCGCAGGCCGTGCATCAGCTGCTCGACTTGCCGGCGGCCGCCATGCGCCTCGTCCTGCGCCTGCTGATAGACGCCGAGCGCTTCGTCGCGCTCGGCGAGCGCCGCGTCGAGCCGCTGGCTCAGGATATCGGCGCGGCGCGCGATCGCGCTTTGCGCTTCGTCCCACGATGCCTTTCGGAGCCGTTGCGCCGCGTTCATCAGCGCCTCGGAGAATTCCTGCGGCATCTCCGCCGGGAACTGCGCGGCGGGCATGGCGGGTTCGCGGGCGTCGCGCCAGCGCTGAAGCACCGCCGCAACGGATACGATCGAACCCCGGCGAATCTCCGACCAGACGGCCACGGCGGAAACCGGGCGACCTTCCTCGGTCAGGCGTTGGGCGATCGCAATGATCTCTTCTTCGTTAATAGTGTCTGCTTCTTTATACATATCCGCCTCGAATTACAGGCATCGGGCAACGACGTGCCGGACGACAGAGAGGATTATCCAACAACTTTGCGCAAGCGAACGGAATTCGTCCGATGAAGCGCAATGAGAGGAGTCCGTCTCAGTCGGCATCTTTCGCGAGAAGCCTCGCGCGCGCGGCTTCGATCGACTGTTGCAGCTTCGCCTGCAAGGTCTCGCGCGGCGGCAGCACGGTCACATATTCCGCGACGTGAATGCCGCTCTTGTCGAGTTCCAGCAGTTCGATCTGCTCCTGCTTTTTGCCCGCGCAAAGAATGATGCCGAGCGGCGGCAGTTCGTCGGCTTCCTGCTCGTGTTTCGCGAGCCAGCGCAAATAAAGCTCCATCTGGCTTTTGTATTCGGCCTTGAACGCGCCGAGTTTCAGTTCGATGGCGACGAGCCGCCTGAGCTTGCGGTTATAGAAGAGCAGGTCGATGTAAAAATCGTCCTCGTCGATCTGAAGGCGCTTCTGGCGCGCGACGAAGGTAAAGCCCGCGCCGAGTTCGAGAAGGAACTGTTCCATCTCGCGAAGGATCGCGTCTTCGAGATCCTTTTCGAGGTAATGATCATTGAGCCCGAGAAAATCGAGCACGTAAGGGTCTTTGAGAAGCGCTTCGGGCGCGAGGCGCCCTTCGTCGCGCATGAGTGCGATGTCGCTTGCAATCGCGGCTTGCGGCTTGCGCGAGATGGCGCTGCGCTCGAACAGCATCGAATTGATGCGCTCCTGCAGTTGCCGCGATGACCACCGCTCGACGCGCGCGAGCTCCACGTAGAAATCGCGCTTGAGCGGGTCGTCGATATAGATGAGCGTCTTGAGATGCGTCCAGCTCAATTGTCTCCGCACTGCGGAGACACTTTGCTCGTCGGGAAACACGTCGGCAAGGCGCACGCAGTGGCGAAGCTGCTTTTCGCTCCAGCCGCGTCCGTAGCGCGCGCCGAGTTCGCGCGCCAGCGTCGCGACGACCTGCCGGCCATACTCCGCGCGCGCGCCGCGCAGCACTTCCGCGCGCACCCGCTGGCCGATCTGCCAGTACACGAGCGTCAGTTCCGCGTTGACGGCGGCGGCGGCGCGCTCGCGGGCCGCGTCGATGAGGCGGCGGACTTCGTCGAAAAGTGAGGAAGGGATGAGGTCGCTCATGCGTGGCTTTCGGGTCGCGGGTCGCGGGTCGAAGTGATTTGGACGCCGCGAAACTCTCCGCGCCGCGGAGACTTTCGTCGAGCGCAAATGCCGATCGTAGCGCAAGCGCGAACGATGCCCCGCCCTCAGAATCCCGCCGACGCTCCCGGCCCCGCGCCGGCATCCCGCCAGTTCGAGCGCACCGCGCTGTTGCCGCCCGCCGCGCGGCTCAGGATCGCGCGCGTGCCGGGCGTGACCGGCATGTTCCCGAGCTGCGATACGTCCACCCAGCGCACTTCGTCGATGCCCGCGCGGTAGTTCGCACGCGGCAGGGCTTCGGCGGGGATCGCCACGCGAAAGACGTGGTGCATGTGATGCGCGGACGCCTGCTGCCACAGGAACGCGGCTGCGCTCGCTTCCGCGCCCGTTTCCTCGTGAAGCTCGCGGATGGCCGCGCCCATCGGCAATTCGCCGTGTCCGACCTCCCCGCCCGGAAGGAACCACGGACCGCCGCGTTCCCGGACCAGCAGCACCGCGTGATGACGAATCAGCAGCACCGTCGCACGAACCCTCATATCCCCGTCTCCAGATAAAGCATTTTCGTTGAGCGCCTGCCGGCGATGACCCTTTCGACCGTTATCGACGTTATCGGCCATTACCGAGTGTTATTCCCCGCATGGGCCGCGAGCCCGGCGAATAATCATTTCGTTGTATCGCATAACCGCGTAGCGATGCAATCCGTTACCCCGCTATTTCGGCAGACCGGTGAAAAAATTGAATATATTTCGTCCGATAAAAGCGCCAGCCGAAAAGCCGCCGCGTGCGCCTGCGTTAAAAAGCCGACTGTCGAAAGTTTTGTAAGGATTCAGTATCAATGACTTGATTTCGTCACGCGCACCATAAACCGCCGCTTAACGCAACGCCTATCTTTCGCCCAACACCGTACTCTCTGTGGTTGGTCGCACACAGCGGGAAATCGCGACGGGATAATCTCGTTCCACACGAAGGGCTTGAATCGACGCCGCATCGGCGTGAAGAACAACGAAACGTTTCTGGCGGCGCCGTGGAACACGAGCCGCTCAAGACACGTCGTCAACGAGAGGTGCCCCCAAAATGGACCGCCAAGACGCCATCCAGGAGAGCGCGCGGCTTTTCGAGCGCGCGCCGCTATTCCAGCCTTCTGCCGAACAAATCCGCGCATCGCGCATGACGGCCTTCACAGAGGCTTTTGAAAAGGCGACAGGCCAGCAGTTCGCCGATTATTCCGCACTGCACGCTTATTCGACGCTCCATTACCGGTCGTTCTGGAAATGCTTTCTCGAATCCGCGCAAGGGCTGGAGTGGTCCGGTTCGATTGAGCCGGTTTGCGTCGGCGATCAGTGTGAAACGGCGTGCTTCTTTCCGGACGTCGAACTGAATTACGCCGAAAATCTGCTCGGCGAACGCATCGCGCCCGACGACGCCCCCGCGCTCACCTCGTGCCACGCGGACGGCCGGCGCATCTCGTACACGCGCGGCGAATTGCGCGAACGCGTGATGCGTCTCGCGCACGCGCTTTCCGGACTCGGGCTCGCGAGCGGCGACCGCGCGGTCGCGATCATGCACAACGACGGCGACGCGATCGTCGTCGCGCTCGCGGTGAGCGCGCTCGGCGCGACGCTCTCGACGGCCGCGCCGGGCAACGGCGTGCAGGCGATCCTCGACCGCTTCGCCCCGCTCGAACCGAAGATGATGTTCGCGCACACCGCGCCGCGCCCGTTCGACACCGGCGGCTCGCTCTCCGGCCACGTCGCGGCGGTGGCGGCGCAACTGCCGTCGCTCGCGGGCATCGTCTGCCTCGACGAAACCGAGTTGCCGAGTTCGGTGACGCAGCCCCAGCACGAACTGCATTCGCTCGTGACGCGCGGCGACGCGAAACGCTTTTCCTGGAAGCGGTTTGCGTTCAACCATCCGCTCTTCATCATGTTTTCGTCGGGCACCACCGGCAAGCCGAAATGCATCGTGCACGGCGCCGGCGGCACGTTGCTGGAACACGTGAAGGAGCACCGGCTGCACAGCGACTTCGGCCCTGGCGACAAGCTCTTCTTCCACACGAGCTGCTCGTGGATGATGTGGAACTGGCAGCTTTCGGTGCTCGCCTCGGGCGTCGAAATCGTCACGTACGACGGCCCGGTCGCGACCGTCGACACGTTGTGGCGCCTGATCGCGAGCGAACGCGCGACGGTGTTCGGCACGAGCCCCGCGTATCTGAAGATGAGCGAGGATGCCGGGCTGGAACCCGCCGCGCACTTCGACCTTTCGGCGTTGCGCGCGATGATGTCCACCGGCGCCGTCCTCTACGACTCGCAATTCGAGTGGGTCGCGAAGCACGTCAAACCGCTGCAGTTGCAGTCGATTTCAGGCGGCACGGACATCATCGGCTGCTTCGTGCTGGGCAATCCGAACCTGCCCGTATATGCGGGCGAAGCGCAGTGCAAGAGCCTCGGTCTCGACGTGCAGGCATTCGACAAGGGCGCGAGCACGATCATGCCCGGCGAGCTCGTCTGCACGAATCCGTTCCCGTCGCGTCCGCTCGGCTTTTTCGGCGACGACGGCTCGCGCTTTCACAAGGCGTATTTCGCCGCGAACGAAGGCGTGTGGACGCACGGCGACGTGATCGAGTTCTCGCCGCAAGGCTCCGCGCGGCTGCACGGACGCAGCGACGGCGTGCTCAACGTGCGCGGCATCAACGTGAGTCCGGGCGAGATCTATCGCATCCTTTCCGGGATTCCCGAAATCTGCAATGCGATGGTCGTGCCGCAGCAAGGCGTCGGCGCGGGCGATGCCGGCCAGCGCATCGTGCTTCTGCTCGTGCTGCGGCCGGGCGCGCAGCTCAATGCGGCGCTCACCGCGCGCGTGCGCCGCGATCTCACGCGCAAAGGCTCGGCCGCGCTGGTGCCGGACGTCGTCGTGCAGGTCGACGGCCTGCCCGTCACGCACAACAACAAGCCGTCCGAAGCCGCCGCGCGCGATGCCGTGAACGGCCTGCCCGCACGCAACGCGTCGTCGCTGGCGAATCCGCAATGTCTGGATCAGATTCGCGAGCATCCGGCGCTTGTCCGCGTGAAGCGCGAAGTGCCGCCGCCGGGCGAATCGGTCGATGAAATGGAACGGTATCTTTGCGCGCTGTGGGAGCAGCACTTCAGCTTCTCGCCGATCGGGCGCGACGACAATTTCTTCGATCTCGGCGGCCACTCGCTGCTCGCCGCGCGCATGCTCGCGGACGTGCAGGACGCGACCGGTCGCACGCTTGCGCTTTCGACGATGATCCTCGCGCCAACGATTGCGCGCCTCGCCGCCGTTCTCGTCGCGGAGCCGGGCGCGCGCGAGACTGGGTCGACCGTCGTGCAGATGCGCGCGGGCAGCGGCCGGCCGCTTTTCATGGTCCACAGCATCACAGGCTCGGTGATGGAATGCCTGCCGCTCGCCGGCATGCTGCAAAACGAGCGGCCCATTTACGGCTTGCAGGCGCTCGGGCTGGACGGCGACGAAGCCCCGCAGGAGCGAGTCGAAGAGATGGCGCGCGGCTACGTACAGCGCATGCGCGAAGTGCAGCCGAGCGGCCCGTATGCGCTCGTCGGCTATTCGTTCGGCGGGCTGATCGCGTTCGAGATCGCGCAGCAGCTCGTCGCGGCGGGCGAGAAGATCGAGATGCTGTGCCTGCTCGATACCTACGTCCTCGAACATTGCCTGAGCTTCGCGCACTGGACGCGTTTTCAGGCGGGGCTCGCCGCCGAGCGTCTGCGCGAGCTGCGTTCGCTCGACGCCCGCGCGCGCCTTTCGTATCTGCGCGACAAGGCTTCCGCGATCCGCGTCCGCCTGCACACGCGCATGGGCCGCGCGGACGCGTACCAGCCGACGCCCGACGTGCAGGACATGCCGCCGGTGCTTCAGCGCGTGCGCGAATCCATGCACACGGCGATGAGAACGTACAAGCCGCGCCGCTATCTGGGCGGGCCGATCGTCTACGTGCGCGCCACGCAGCTCGACAAGGAGCGCTGCGATCCGCTGTCGGTGTGGCGGCGCGTCGCGAAGCACGGCTTGCGCATCACGCTGATCGAGGGCAGACACACGGATCTCGTCGTCGAACCACAGGTCGCGACGGTCGCGCAGGCGCTCACGAAGGCGCTTTCGCACGGCTGAGTGCGTTTGCTTTCATGCGATGCGGCACGGCGCTTCGCGTAAGCGCCGCATCGGGCTGATCGAGGGCACGTCGCCACGGTCGCGCAGGCGCTGACGAACGCGCATTCGCACGCCCGAGCGCGTTCGCTTTCGCGCGATGCCGGCGGCGCTCCGCGAAGCGGGCAGACAGACCGATCTCGTCGTCGAAGCCGCACGTCGCGACCGTCGCGCACGCGCTGACGAACGCGCTTTCACACGGCTGAGTGCGTTCGCCTTCATGGGATGCGGCGCGCCCTTGGCGAAGCACGCCGCATCGCGTCGATTCACGCCTGCTCGCGCGTTTTCGCCTCGAGCCGCTGTGCAGCCGCAATGGATGCGGATACAGTTGCGCTACCCCGCAAGCCCTGCACACCGATGACCGATCCCGCCTTCACCGAATCCGAACGCAACGCCGTTTATCGCGCTATCGCCGAGCGCCGCGACATGCGCCACTTCGTGAGCGATCCCGTCGCGCCGTCCGTCATGGCGCGGCTCGTCGATGCCGCGCTGCACGCGCCGAGCGTCGGCTTCATGCAGCCGTGGCGGATCGTGCGCATCACGTCGGCGCAGGTCCGCGCGCAGCTTCACGCGGCGGTCGAGCGCGAACGGCTTCTCACCGCCGATGCGCTCGGCGAGCGCCGCGATGCGTTCATGAAACTCAAGGTGGAAGGCTTGCGCGAATGCGCGGAAGTGCTCGTGATGGCGCTGATGGACGGGCGCGAGCGCCACGTCTTCGGGCGCCGCACGCTGCCCGAGATGGACGTCGCGTCGGTTGCCTGCGCGATCCAGAACATGTGGCTCGCGGCGCGCGCCGAGGGCATCGGCATGGGATGGGTGTCGCTCTTCGATCCGCAGGAGATCGCCACGCTGCTCGAAATGCCGGCGGGCGCGCGGCCCGTGGCGATTCTGTGCATCGGGCACGTCGAGCGTTTCTACGACGCCCCGATGCTCGAAACCGAAGGCTGGGCCACGCGCCGGCCCACGGAGGAATGCGTCTTCGAGAACCGCTGGCCCGAGCGTTGAAGCTCAGCAGGCGGTCGGCCTCACGCGCTCCACTTCCAGTCCGAACAGCGGGCGCAGCCGCGTGCCGAGCACGTTGCCGAAGAACGCGGCGACGAGCCACAGCCAGCCGTGCAGACTGCCCGACACGATGCCGCTGAAATACGCGCCGATGTTGCAGCCATACGCGAGCCGCGCGCCATAGCCGAGCATCAATCCCCCGACGATGGCCGCGGCGAGCGAGCGCATCGGCACGCGCCAGACCGGCGCGTAACGCCCGGCGAGCGCAGCGGCGAGCATTGCGCCGAGCACGATCCCGATATCCATCACGGAAGTCACGTCGTGCGAAATTGGCGCGGCGAGCGTGGCCGCGTTGGGCTTGCTCATCCAGTACGGCCAGTTCGCGACATCCACGCCCATTGCCGACGCCGCCTTCGCGCCCCACAGCGCGAACGCCGAGGTCACGCCCCACGGCCGTCCCGACAGCGCGAGCGTCGCGAAGTTGAGCACCGCGAGCGCGAGCGCGCCGGCGAGAAGCGGCCACGGCCCATGCAGCCACGGCGACGTATGCGCGGGCTGAACGTGCGCGGCCACGAGCTTGCCGTGCCGCCGCTTTTCGATGACGACGGTCAACGCCGCGATCAGCGCGAACACGATCCAGTTGAGCGCGAGCGCGGGCGCGAGGCCCATCGACTTGACGAGCGATACCGGCTGCAGCGAAGGCAACGCGGTCCAGAACGGCATGTGCGCCGTCGCGATCACGGAGCCGGCGATGAACGCCGCGAGCGTCACGATCATGCGCGTGCTGCCGCCGCCGACCGTGTAGAGCGTGCCGGACGCGCACCCGCCGCCCAGTTGCATCCCGACGCCGAAGATGAACGCGCCCACGATCACCGACGTACCCGCCGGCGATACCAGCCCGGTGACGGGCATGCCGAACAGCGATCCCGCAGCGAGCGCCGGAAAAAACAGCGCGACGCCGACGGCGAGCATCAGCATCTGCGCGCGCAGGCCGGCGCCGCGCCCATCGGCGATGAACACGCGCCACGCCGACGTGAAACCGAACGCGGCGTGATAGAGCGCGATGCCGAGCAGCGCGCCGACCACATAGAGCGCGGCCTGTCGCGCGCTCGCGGTCTGAGCGAGGTACCACGCGCCTGCCAGAATCAGCAGTCCGGCAATGGCGAGCGGTGTCGAATTTATCTCGGTGCGGCGGCGAAGAGGAGTGGCGAAATCGGACATGGGAACGAGAGTAGGATTTGCGTAAACCCCTATATTGTCGGGCTTTTTTCCGATTCGTGCTGGCGCACGATCGTCCGCTTTCAGCGCTTCGCGGCGTCCGCCGCGTTCTTCGCCTTCCCGTAGCCCGTCAGTTCCAGATAGCCGTGTCCGCGCCGCCCGGCGCTGCCGCTTTCCCCTGTCACCGTGACCGCGCCTTCCCAATACACGGCCCCGGTCGATTCGCGCGAGTCCAGTTCCTGATCGTCGATGAGCGGCGCAAGACGCCAGCGCATCGCGCCGACGCGCACCGTCATCGCGACCGGATACGCCGTGTTCGTGCGCGGCGAGCGCCACTGGCGTTCCGGCGTGAAGTCGACGTCGGCGGGGCCGAACTGCGCCGTGCGGCCATCGCGTTCGCGCAGCGCGGCGTGCGCCCAGAGCGCGTGGCCGTCGCGGGCGCGGACCTTGAAGGCCATCAGCGCGCCGCCATCGTCGAGATTCGCGCCGAGCCAGTCCCAGCCCGAGGCGTCGGCGGGAAGCAGCGTGCTCGACCACTCGTGATCCAGCCACGCGCCGCCGGCCACGGCGACGGTCTCGCCATGGCCTTTCTGCGATGGCCGCGTGACGCTGCCCGTCACCTGCAACTGCGGCTCGCTGTAGTAATAGCTCGCCTGCTGCGCCTGCGGACCCTTGCGCGAATAGCCGCGCTCGCCCTGGATCATCGGCGGCTGCGTCGGCGTGAAGGTGAGATGCAGCGCGAAACCCGCGGCATCGGCGTCCACGGTGTAGCGGCCATCGGCTGCGCGCACCATGCGCCACGCATCGAGCTTCACGTCCGTGTTGCCGTTCGACGCATACGCGAGCCCGAAACCCTGCCGCGCGATGTTCTGATCGTGCACGAGCCGCCCGTAAGCGGGATCGGAGAGCGCCGCGTGCGCGACAATCACCTGCGACGGATCGAACGCGCCGCCCCCGTCCTTGCCGGTATTGGAGCGAAAAAACGTGATCTGAAAGCCGAGCGGCGTGTGGTCCGGCGTGTCGAGCCAGCCGGTCGCATACCACCATTCCGTGCGATACGCGGCGTGCGCGCCCGTGTCCTGCGGCCAGTCGATCGCCCGGCCCGGCACGACTTCAGCGAATGGCGCATCGGCGGGAAGCGTGGCCGTCGGAAGGAACGCGAGGAGCGCGAGGAGCGTCGCGGCGAACGCGCGCATCACCAGTCCTCCCGCACGGCGCGCACGGCATCGACCGATACGGCGCGCCGTCCCGCCAGCACCGCCGTCGTGCAGGACGACGCGAGCATCACGCAGCCGATGATCGCGAGCATCGTCCAGGGAACATGGAGCGACATCGTCCAGTGGAACGATTGCGGATTGACCACGAAAACGAGGATCAGGCTGATGGCGAAGCCGAGCGCGCAGCCCACCGCGATGCCGAGCACCGTCAGCAGCCCGCCTTCCGAGGCAAGCAGCGCGAGAACCTGTCTTCTCGTCACGCCGACGTGCCGCAGCATGCCGAATTCGCGGGAGCGCGCGAGCGTCTGCACGGAAAACGTCGCGGCCACGCCGAAAAGACCGATGACGATAGCCACCGCTTCCAGCAGATACGTGACCGCGAAGCTGCGATCGAAGATGGTGAGCGTGCGCGCGCGGATGTCGCCGGGCTGCGAAAATTCGAGCGCGTCGCCGAACGGCAGCTTGCGCAGCGACGCGACGACCTGCGCCGCCGGTGTCCCATTGCGCAGCGTGATGGCCGCATCGGTCGCGCCCATGTCGCCCGTCAGCCGCCGATAGTCCGCAAGACGAATCTGCAGCGCGCCGGTCTGCCGTACGTAATCGCGCCAGATGCCCGCGACGACGAAGGGCCCGCCCGCCGCGCCGAGCGGCAGCGTGACGCGCTGGCCGGTGCGGTAGCCGTAAAGGTCGGCCATCGCCTCGGACGCCCAGACCGGCGTTTCATCGGCGCGCCAGGCTCCGGGCGGAAGGATCGCGCCGGTCATCTGCAGCGTCGCGCCGGGATCGGCGGCGTCGATCTCGCGGGCGATCACCGCGACCGGCGGCTTGCCGGCATCGAGCGTGATCTGCGATGCGCGCGAGAACGCCGCGCGCGCGACGCCGTCCGTCGCGGCAATCCGCGCCTGCTGCTGCCGCGTGAGTCCGCCCGTATCGCCGCTCGCCGCCACGCGCACGTAGAGATCGGCGGAAAGCAGATGTTCGAGCCAGTCCACGACCGAGACGCGAAAGCTCGCGACCATGATCGCCATCGCCACGATCAGCGTGAAGCTCGACAGCACGCCGCCCATCGCAATCGACGCCTGCCCCGGCGCGTTGGCAAGACGCGCGAGCGCGAGCGTCGCCACCGCGCTGCGCTCGCGCTTGCGGCGAAGCCACGCGTAGGCCGCGCCCGCCGCGCCGAAGACAATCGCCGTGAGACGCGGCATCAGCGCAATGCCGCCGACGAGAAGCAGCGCGACCGCGAGATAACCGGCGATGGGCGCATCGTCGAGGGACGGCGCGCGCGTCAACAGCGCGCCGAGCGCGAGGCAGGCGAGCGCGGGCCACGGCGTCGAAAGCGGCGAAAGCGCGGCCTCTTCGCTGCCGGCCTTGAGCGCGGGCGCGGGCCGCGCGCGGGCGGCTTCGAGTGCGGGAACGAGCGTGCCGGCGAGCGCGACGCCGATGCCGAGCGCGAGAAAGACGGCCGTCGAAATCAATTCGAAATGCACGCGCGGCTGCACGCCGGGGAAGTAGCCGCCGCCGAGATCGCTGCCGAAAAAGCGCAGCGCGAGCGCCGCGACCGCATAGCCGAGCGCGATGCCGAGCACCGCGCCCGCCACGCCGACGAGCGCCCCTTCGCTCATGATCTGCCGCACGAGATGCGCGCGCGTCATGCCGATGACGCGCAGCATCGCGAACTGCGCGCGGCGGCGCACGACGCCCGCCGCCTGCGTCGAAAAGACGAGAAACGCGCCCGTGAACAGCGCGACGAGCGCGAGCACGTTCATGTTGATGCGATACGCGCGCGACAGCCGGTCCGTGCGGCTTTCGATATCGCGCGTTTCCCCGACGACGAAGCGCGGACCCAGCTCCTTCTGCAACGCGCGCCGGAACGCTTCGCGATCGACGCCGCGCGCGAGCTGCACGTCCACGCGCGAGAGCCGGCCCTGCACGCCGAAACGCGACTGCAACGCGGCGATGTCCATCACGCCGATGCGCTGCCCCGGCAACGCGCGCACGATGCCGCCCGCCACGCGTAAGCGCACCGCCGACGTGCCGTTTTGCAGATCCACCGACGCGCTCACGCGCGCATTCAGCCATTGCAGCGCGGCGGGCGAAAGAAAGATCGCGTCGTTCGACAGCACGTCGAGCGGCGCATCCGCGGACGGCACGCCGGTGAGATCGGGCGCGATGCGTTTCGCGCGGAACACGTCGATGCCGAGCACCTTGAGCGGCGCGCCCCGCTTCGGCACGGCGATATCGAGTTCGAGCACGGGACTCGCCACCGCGACGCCCGCGCGCGTCGCGACGAGCGGATACACGCTTTCGTCGATGAACTGCTGCGCCGCGCGCACCTGCAAGTCGGACTGCCCGGAGAGACTGCGCGCGGCCGCCGAGAATTCGCTGAACGCGGCGCTGTTGATGAGCTGCACCGCGTAGCCCAGACCGACGCCGAGCGCGATGGTCACGATGGCGACGAGCGCGCGCCCCCGATGACTGCGCCATTGCGCGCCGAGCAGCCAGCGCGAGAGCAGGCGGCGGCTGGCGGCGAGCGACGTCATCGTGCGCGCGACTCGTTGAACGCCGCGAGCGACGCGGCCTCGTGCAGCGTGCCATCGGCGAGAATCAGCACGCGATCCGCGAAGGCGGCTGCCGCCTCCGAATGCGTGACCATGATCGCCGCCGCGCCCGTCGTCTTCGTTTCGGCGAGCAGCAGGTCGAGGATTTCATGCGCGGTTTGCGGATCGAGATTGCCGGTCGGTTCGTCGGCGAGTATCAGGCGCGGGTGATGCACGAGCGCGCGCGCAATCGCCACGCGCTGCAGTTCGCCGCCGGACAGTTCGCGCGGCAGATCGTTCTGACGATCCAGCAGGCCGACGGCGGCGAGCATGCGCTGCGCAGCCGCGACCGGCTGGCCGTTCAACAGCAGCGGCACCGCGACGTTTTGCGCGAGCGTCAAATGCGGCAGCACATGGAACGCCTGAAACACGAAGCCGAGCTTTTCGCGGCGTGTTCGCGTGGCGGCTTCGTCGTTGAGCGTGGAGATCGGCACGCCGTCGATCAGGATTTCGCCGCCATCCGGCGAGTCGAGTCCGGCGATGAGATTGAGCAGCGTCGATTTGCCGACGCCCGAATCGCCCATGATCGCGATGAATTCGCCCTCGCCGAGCGTGAAGTCGAGGCCCGCAAGAATCGTCCGGCCAGAACCGAAAGTTTTCTGAAGGCGACGGCATTCCAGGGCGGGGCGGGTCATGGGCAGGCGCGCTCAAGTGTCCTTGGGTGACGGCTATTATGCCTACGAGTCTTCCGTGGTGTGCGGCGATTCATCGACAGCGCGGGCCGCCACGGCTCGTTTTCGCACGATCGTTCCGGCCTTGGCGTTGATTGGCATGCCGTATCGATATGCGTCGAATGTACCGCCTGCGTCCGGGAAATCCCCACGTTTCTTTGCGTCGACATTGCATACAATGTGGCGGTCCATGCTCGATTTCAGGGCCAACATGCCGCAATCGCAACGTGCTTTGCATACAATCGCGCCGGAGCCCTCCCGTTCCGCCGACGATGTCTATCTCGCCATCAAGGACGCCCTCGCCTCGAACCACTATGGCGCCGGCCAGTATCTGCGCGAGGAGCAGCTCGCAAAAAGTCTCGGCGTGAGCCGAACGCCGGTGCGCGAAGCGCTGCGGCGGCTCGACGCCGAAGGCTGGGTCGAAACGCGGCCGAACTACGGCGTGCGCGTGAAAGCCTGGAGCCTGCAGGACGCCCGTGAAATCTTCGAAGCGCGGCTTCTGATCGAACCGTATCTCGCGGCGCGCGCCGCGCTCCACATCGCAGCAGAGGACATCGCGCGCCTGCGCACGCTCGCCGACGCGATGCTCGCCATCACGCATCGTCCGTCGACGTCCGAATCGTGTGAAGCATGGTTCGCCGCCAACGGCGAGTTCCACGCGATCATCACCGCCGCCGCGAACAACGCGCGCCTCGACCGCTCGCTCAGGTCGATGAAAGAGACGCCGCTCATCAAGTGGACCTTCGATACCTATAGCGACGAAGATCGCGAGCGCAGCGCGCGCCAGCATGTCGAAATCGTCCACGCGCTCGAAGAGCGCAATGCGGCGTGGGCCGAAGCCATCACGCGCTGCCATATTCTCGCCGCCGAAAAAGCGGTGCTCGACCGGTATCAGAGGGAACATTCCGCTTCCTGAAGCGTTGCCACATCGCGCGTATCACGACGACATGCGAAGGAGACACGACATGGCATCAAGCACCGTCAACGCCGGTCCGCGACTGGACCGCCTGCCCATATCGGGCTTTCACAAGCGCGTGCTGTGGCTGATCGGCGCGGGCATGTTCCTCGATTCGTTCGACATCTATCTCGCGGGCGGCGTGCTCGGCGCGCTCGCGAAGACCGGCTGGTCGACGATGCACCTGAACGCCGCGTTCCTCTCGTCGACCTTCATCGGCATGCTGATCGGCGCGTTCACCGCCGGCATGCTTGGCGACGCGAAAGGCCGCAAGTTCACGTACCAGTTCAACCTCGCGGTGTTCGGGCTCGCGTCGATCGCGGGCGCGTTCGCGCCGAACATGACGTGGCTCATCGTCTGCCGCTTCTTCATGGGGCTTGGCCTCGGCGCGGAAATCGTGATCGGCTACGGCTCGGTCGGCGAGTTCATGCCGCCCGCCGTGCGCGGCAAGTGGTCGGCGTATCTGTCGCTCATCACCAATTCGGCGCTCTTCGTCTCGACGTTTCTCGGCTATCTCATCATTCCGACGATCGGCTGGCGCGCGATGTTCGCCATCGTCGGCGCGGGCGCGATGATCGTCTGGTTCATCCGCAAGAAGATGCCCGAGTCCCCGCGCTGGCTCGAATCGAAAGGCCGTCTCGACGAAGCCGAAGCCATCCTGCGCGCCGCCGAAGAGGAGTCGGCGCGCGTGCGGCCGCTGCCGCCCATCGTCGATACGGGACGGCGCGTCGCCGCAAAAACCACGCTGCTCGATCTCTTCTCCGCCGCGCAGATTCGCCGCACGTTCGTCTCGATCGTCGTGCAGGTCGCGGTCAACATGGTGATCTACGGCTTCATCGTGTGGGTGCCCACGTTCCTGATGAAACAGGGCATCGGCATGGCGTCGTCGCTCGGCTATACGACGCTGATGTCGCTCGGCGGACCGGCCGGCGCGCTCGTCGGCGTGCTGATCGCGGACAAGGTCGGACGCAAGAACGGGCTGATCGCGGTGGCCGCGCTCGCGGCGGTCATCGGCTGGCTGTACGGGCATTCGACGAGCGTCGGCATGGCGACCGTGCTCGGCTTCCTGCTCTTCACGCTCACCTATCTGATGGTCGCGCTCGGCATCGCCACGTATGTCCCGGAGCTTTTCGCGACCGAGAACCGCATGCGCGCGAACGGCATCGCGGGCTGCGCGGGCCGCATCACCGGCATTCTCGCGCCGCAGCTCGTCGTCGTGATGTACATGGCGGGCGGGATCAAGGACGTGCTCTCGATCATCGTCGCCGCGTGCGCGGCGATGGCCGTCGTGCTCGCCGTGTTCGGCATCGAGACGAATCGCCGCTCGCTCGAAGAAATCGCGCCCGCCGCCGGCCCGGATGCCGATGGCCCGCTCGCGGGCTCGCCGCTGTCGCATGAATCGAATCATTGATCCGCAATCCAACGAAGGAAGAACCGATGAACGTCACCAGCCAGAGCAAGCGTGAAGCGTTGAAGGCGCGCTTCGCCCGCAAGGAAATCGTCGCCGCACCCGGCATCTTCGACATGATCTCGGCGAAGATGGCCGACTCGATGGGTTTCGACTGCCTCTACATGACGGGCTTCGGCACCGTCGCGTCATACCTCGGCTTGCCCGATGCCGGCCTCGCCACCTACACGGACATGGTCGACCGCGTCGCGGCATTCTGCGGCGGCACGAAGACGCCGATGATCTGCGACGGCGATACGGGCTACGGCGGCCTGCTCAACGTCGCGCATACGGTGAAGGGCTACGAACACGCGGGCGCGGCGGGCATCCAGCTCGAAGACCAGGAATTCCCGAAGAAATGCGGACACACGCCGGGCCGACGCGTGATTGCGCTCGAAGACATGGTGCGCAAGATCAAGGTTGCGGTGGAGAGCCGCAGCGACCGCAATTTCCAGATCATCGCGCGCACGGATGCGCGCACGTCGCTCGGTCTCGATGAAGCCTTGCGACGCGGCGAGGCCTATGCGAAAGCGGGCGCGGACGTGCTGTTCATCGAATCGCCGGAGAGCGCGGACGAACTGGAGAAGATCGGCCGCGCGTTCGACATGCCTCTGCTCGTGAATGTCGTCGAAGGCGGACGCACGCCGCAACTCGCGCCCGCGGAATTGCAAAGGCTCGGCTTTTCGCTCGCGATCTATCCCGCGTCCGGCTTTCTCGCGGCGGCAAAAGCGCTCAAGGACGTGTACGGCGAGATACTCGCGGGCAAGGGCACCGAAGCAACCGTTGGCGCGATGCATCCGTTTGCTTCGATGTGCGAACTCATGGGCTTTCCCGATGTGTGGGCGTTCGATCGCGCGCACGCCGACTGAGTTCGCGAGCGAGACGCGGACGCTTCAGCTCCAGTCGTCCATGTCGTGCCTGATGCTGTGGCGATTGGCGATGAGCGTCTCCACGCTCGGCTCGTTGCTCATCGCGCGCTGGATGGCGAGCTTCGTCGCCTCGTAATTGGTGCGGTACATGTCCTTCTTGTCGAGCTGCGCGTCGGTTGCGCAGCGCGGATCGATCCATACGAGGCTGATGATGCATAGCTCGTTGGCCTGCTCCTTCGGCAGGATGCCCTCGATCAGGCAATCGACGACGGCATCCGCGGTCGCGGACTGCACCACGCCGCCGAAGAGATCGATGTTCGGCATGTCCTTGAGCGTGACCTTCGGGACGATGATCGTCGCGGGCCGCACCATCTGATTGCATGCGCGGATGGCGAACATCGCGGTATGTCCCTTCGATTGCGCCATCATGTTCGCGAACGCGTGTCCGACCGGCCCGTCGACGCGGCCGATCAGAATCTCGGGCATCGCATCGGTCGCCTGACCGGGCGCGGCGAACACGGTGGCTTCGCCCGCGCGGAAGGTGAGATCCTGTGTCATCGGCTGTCTCCTTGGCTGTCGTGAAACGAAAGACATGAGCGCCGCAAGGACGATGCCATGCACCGCTTGCGCGATGCGCTGATCCTCGCGCGTGACACTTTGTACGCGGGATGTGTCAGGGCTTGCGCATCGATCCAGACACGCGTTGGCGAGCGCGGCGCGCCGGCGTTCTTCCATCCGATGCGAGAGACGTAGTTCCTCGAACAATCCGTTCAGCTTTTACAGCGCGCCTTGCGCATCGACGTGTGCGTAATGCGCGGCCACGCGCGCGCCGCAATCGCTCGCGCGAGCGCATCCATGCGGCCGAAGCCGATGGCCGCCGCGTGCTCTTTCAGCGTCGTCAGCAGATCATCGAACGCGGAGGTCCGCGACGCCGCGTCCGCCTTCGAATCACCCAAAGAATGCGCGATGGTTGCTACAAACCGGCTCACGGTCTCGCGCAATCGGCTGCGCGCGGCGGGCAGCGTGATCGTCGGGGCGGCGTCGTACAGCATTGAATCGGACATCGGAACGCTTCGGTCGCGGTGTTGGGGGCGCGGTGGGGAAACCTGATACACCGCAGGCTATGGCGATGTGCTAAATAGGGTTCCGACTAACCGCTGGCCGCCTTCCAGCCGGACTGTTGCGCGCTATCTTGCGAAACCCCGCTTCGCCGGTATGATGGCCGGCCTGCTCGACTGCGTAAGTGATTGCACGGTCCTTGGCGCTCCAAATTCGGGCAAACGGAAGGACAACGCGACGACGGCGACTACGCGCCGCCGCCACCGCTCGAGCCGACCAACTCCAGAACACCGCCCTCGCCGCACGGCAAGCCGCCCAACGAAACCCCCGATGACCCCACAACCCCGCACCATCGCCGCGTTCGATTTCGACGGCACCATCACCACCGGCGACAGCCTCAAGGCATTCGTGCTGCACACGGTCGGCGCGGCGCGCTTCGCTGCGGCGGGCGTGCTCGCGGCGCCGCGTCTCATCGGCATGGCGGCGCGCCTGTGCGATCGCGGCGCCGCGAAAGCCGGCTTTCTTCGGCACGCGCTCGCGGGCGTCTCGCGCGCACGCCTGGAGCAAGCCGCGCGCGACTTCTGCGCATCGCGCTTGCCGGCGATGATCCGCCCCGAGATGATCGAGCGCATTCGCGCGCATCAGGCGCTCGGGCACGAAGTGGTGATCGTGAGCGCGTCGCCGTCGCTGTATCTGTGGATATGGGCGTCGGAGTCGGCAGGCATCCGCACGGTGTTGTCGACCCGGCTCGAACTCGACGACCGTGGCTTCGCGGGCCGTTTCATCGGCAGGAATTGTTGGGGACCGGAAAAAGTCGCGCGGCTGCAGGCATGGTGGCGCGACGATCCGCCCGCTACGCTCTTCGCCTACGGCGACAGCCGTGGCGACAAGGAAATGGCCGAGCGCGCGGACATCGCGTGGATCAGGGGAACGGGCGAACTGCCGCCTCTATCGCGCTGAACGCCGACGATCACGCCAACGCTCACGCCGACGCGAAAGCCACCGACACGACGACGCCGCGCCCCGAAGCCTGACTCGCGCGAATCGCGATGTCCCCGCGATGCGCCTGCACGATCTCCCGCGCAATCGCGAGCCCGAGACCCGTGCCCTCCGTATCCGCCGACGCGCGATAGAACGGCTCGAACACGCGGCTGCGCGCTTCGGCGGCGATGCCCGGACCGTCATCGGTAACCGTGAGCATCACGCGCTCGTTCTCGCGCGCCACAGCAACGGTGACATGCCCGCCCGGCTGCGTGTAGCGCACCGCATTCTCGGTCACGTTGAACACGAGCGCCGCGAGCAGCGCCTCGTGACCGATGATCGACGCGTCATCGCCCAGTTCCGCGCCGAGATCGATATCCCGCTTCTGCGCGACGAGCGCCAAGTCTTCGATCACGTCCTTCGCAATCGCGGACAGATCGACCTTTTGCTTCGTGAGCTGCGTATAGTCCGCGGCCTCCGCCTGCGCGAGCAGCAGCAGCTTGTTGGTGAGGCCGACCATCGAGCGGTTGCTGCGCTGCATGGCCGCGAGCGCCTCCGTGAGCGACGGCGCGAGTTCGCGATGCTGCCGCGCATATTGCAACTGCGTCTCGAGCACGGTGAGCGGCGTGCGCAACTGATGCGCGGCATCCGCGATGAAGCGCCGTTGCGCCGCCACCTGCACGCCGAGCCGCGCGATGCACTGATTGATCGCCTCGACGATGGGCCGCAGTTCCGCATGCAGGCGCTCGACGCGCAACGGTTCGAGCTGCATCGGATCGCGGTCCATCACCTCGGCCTTCACCTTCAGGAGCGGCCGCAATTCGAACGTGAGGCCGATGCACGCGAGCGCCACCGCAAGCAGTACGATCTCGATCTGCCGGACGAGTTGCGGACGCCATAGCTCGCGCACCATCGCATCGCGCGAGGCTTGCGTCTTGCCGACCGAGACGAGCACGCGCCGGATCGAACCGTTGTCGTACATGCGGCGCACGAAGCCGAGCGCGCGTATCGATGCGCCATGAAAGTCGGCGTCGTAGGAAACCGGCGCATCGTGCGTGGCCGCTTCGGCCGCCGCGCGGTTCGACGGAAAATCGGGCGCGCCCGCGAGCAGCCGGCCGTCGTCGACGCTGACGTGGTAATAGACCTGATCGCCATAAGGCGATGCGAACACTTCGAGCGCGGCAGGCGGAATGTCCACGCGCAACATGCCATCGGACCATTCGACTTCGCCCGCGATCATCCGCGCCGATGCGAGCAGCGCGTTGTCCTGCACGATGTCCGCGGTATGGCGCGCGTTGTCGTAAGCCGCCTTGCCCGTCACCAGCACGTAAAGCGCGAGCGGAACCAGCAGCCACCACAGCAGGCGGATGCGAAGGCTATTGGTCATCGTCCTTCTTGCGCAAGAGATAGCCGAGGCCGCGCAGCGTGACGATCGCGGCGGAACTGCCATCGAGCTTCTTGCGCAGCCGCGACACGTAGATTTCGAGCGCATCCTCGCTCGGGCTGTCCTCATGCGTGAAGATCGCATCGAGCAGCGCCGCCTTCGACACCGTCTTGCCGAGACGCAGGATCAGCGCTTCGAGCACGCTGCGCTCGCGCGGCGTGACGTTGAGCGGCGCGCCCTTCAGCGCGAACTGGCGCGTGTCGATATCGAAGACGAGATCGCCGCACGACACTTCATTCGCCGTCGATGCGCTTTGCCGCCGGATCATCACCTTCACGCGCGCAATGAGTTCGCGCACTTCGAACGGCTTCACGAGGTAATCGTCCGCGCCCGCGCCGAGCAGCTCCACTTTCTCGTCGATGGAACCGCTCGCGGTGAGGATCATCACGGGCGTCGCGTCGCCGCGCTGACGCATGCGCCGCAGCACGTTCTTGCCCGAAAGCCGCGGCAGGTTCAGATCGAGCAGCACGACATCGTAGCGATTGGCGCGCAGCCGTTGATCGGCGGCTTCGCCGTCCTGCACGGCATCGAGCGCGAACGACGCCTGTTCCAGCATCTTCGCGAGCCAGAGAGAAAGCGTCGGATTGTCTTCGATGAGGAGCAGCTTCATGCCGCGCGATTGTAGGGCGTCTCGCCGGCGCGCGATGCATCGGGTTAACACCCATGACTTCGTATCGGCTCAGAAAGCTGGCAGAAGGTTTGGCCTTTCTATAATCGCCGCACACATTCGAATAGCGGGCCTTTCATCGAACGAAGGCCCACATCAAGGAGACTCCACGATGCGTACCCTGCGCCACATTGCTGCTCTTTCCGGCATCGCGTTCACGCTCGCCGCCGCTTCCGTATCCGCTCACGCCGAAAAAATCTCGATCATGGTCGGCGGCGCGACGAAGATCATCTATCTGCCCGCGAAGCTGACCGAGCAACTCGGCTACTTCAAGGACGAAGGGCTGGATGTCGAAATCCTCTCGCAGCCGGCTGGCGTCGATGCCGAGAACGAGCTGCTCGCGGGCGCGGTGCAAGGCGTGGTCGGCTTCTACGATCACACCATCGACTTGCAGAGCAAGGGCAAGGAAGTGCAGGCGCTGGTCGTGTTCGGCCAGGTGCCGGGCGAAGTGGAGATGGTGTCCACCAAAGCCGCGGACAAGGTGAAGAGCATGGCCGACGTGAAGGGCAAGACGCTCGGCGTGACGGGTCTAGGTTCATCGACGAGCTTTCTCACGCAGTATCTCGCGCAGCGCGCGGGCGTGGCGTCGAAGGACTACACGCTGTTGCCGGTCGGCGCGGACGCGAGCTTTATCGCGGCAGTGAAGCAGGAGCGCATCGACGCGGGCATGACCACCGAGCCGACCGTCTCGCAACTCATCAAGACCGGCGACGCGAAGGTGCTCGTCGACATGCGCACGCTCGAAGGCACGCGCGCCGCGCTCGGCGGCACGTATCCGGCGTCGAGCTTCTACGTGCAGCGCGCGTGGGCCGAATCGCACAAGGCCGAGGCCGCGAAGCTGTCGCACGCGTTCGCGAAGACGCTCAACTTCATCGCGACGCATAGCGCGGAAGAGATCACGGAAAAGATGCCGAAGGATTACTACGCGAAGAACAAGGACCTCTACGTGGCCGCGCTGAAGGCGTCGCTGCCGATGTTCACGAAGGACGGCAAGATGCCCGCCGATGGCCCGGACACCGTGCTGAAGGTGCTCTCCGCGTTCAACCCGTCGGTGAAGGGCAAGCATATCGACCTCGCGCGCACGTATTCGAACGAATACGTGTCGGGCACGGCCACGGCGTCGAAGTGAGGCTTGCGCGATGACTCAATCCACCCAACCCGCCATCGAATTCCAGAACGTCTCGTGCCGCTTCATCTCGCCGGATGGCCGCGCGACCGTCGCGTTGCGCGAGTTCAGCATGTCTGTCGCGAAGGGCGAGTTCGTCGCGATCGTCGGTCCCACGGGCTGCGGCAAGTCCACGACGCTCAGCATGATTACGGGCCTTCTCAAGCCGACGACCGGCGAAGTGCGCGTGATGGGCCAGCCGGTCGATGGCATCGATCCGCGCATCGGCTTCGTGTTTCAGGCCGACGCCGTGTTTCCGTGGCGCTCGGTGCTCGACAACGTCGCGGCCGGCCCGCTCTATCGCGGCCGCTCGAAGTCCGCCGCTTACGACGAAGCCAACGAGTGGCTTCGCCGCGTCGGTCTCGAGAAGTTCGGCAAGCACTATCCGCATCAGTTGTCGGGCGGCATGCGAAAGCGCGTGGCGCTCGCGCAGACCTTCATCAACAAGCCGGAAATCCTGCTGATGGACGAGCCGTTCTCCGCGCTCGACATGCAGACGCGCACGCTGATGCAGGACGAGCTGCTGCAACTGTGGTCGGCGAACGCGGGCTCGGTCGTGTTCGTCACGCACGATCTCGAGGAAGCGATTGCGCTCGCGGACCGCGTGTTCGTGCTGACGGCGCGGCCCGCGACGCTCAAGAAGGTCTACGAGATCGACCTGCCGCGTCCGCGCGTCACGTCGGAGATTCGCTATCACCCGCATTTCATCGAGATTTCGCGCGACATCTGGCGCGACCTGCGCGAAGAAGTGCAGATCGGTTGAACTAGCTCACGAGGAACATCGAATATGTCCACGCCTCAACAAGCGATGCCCGCCGGCATCGACCCGACCGCGCTCGCGCAGGTCGAACGCGACGCGCAAAGGCGCATCAGGCAGCGCCATGCGCTCGTGATCGGGCTGCGAATCGCGGTGCTCGTCATCGTGCTCGGCGGCTGGGAACTGTCCGCGCGCCTGCACTGGATCGACCCGTTTTTCTTCTCGATGCCTTCGGCCATCTTCCAGCAGATCGTCGAATGGTTCGTCGAGGGCACGTCGCAAGGGCCGCTGCTCACGCAAGTCTGGGTGACGCTCGAAGAGACGGGATTGGGCTTCATCATCGGCTCGGTGGCGGGCGTCATCTGCGGCATCGTGCTCGGGCGCAACAAGCTGCTCTCGGACGTGTTCAGCCTCTACATCAAGATCGCCAACTCGATTCCGCGCGTGGTGCTCGGCTCCGTCTTCGTGATCGCGCTGGGTCTCGGGATGGCGTCGAAGGTCGCGCTCGCGGTCGTGATGGTGTTCTTCGTCGTGTTCGCCAATGCATTCCAGGGCGTGCGCGAAGCGGACCGCTACATGATCGCGAATGCGCAGATTCTCGGCGCGTCGCGCCGTCAGGTGACGACGTCGGTGGTGATTCCGTCGGCGCTTTCGTGGATTCTCGCGAGCCTGCACGTGAGCTTCGGCTTCGCGCTCGTCGGCGCGGTGGTCGGCGAGTTTCTCGGCTCGAAGCAGGGCATCGGCCTTCTGATCTCGACGGCGCAAGGCGCGTTCAACGCGAGCGGCGTGTTCGCGGCGATGATCGTGCTCGCCGTGGTCGCGCTCGCCGCGGATTATCTGCTGACGGCGGTCGAACACCGGCTGTTGAAGTGGCGCCCGACTGCGAGCTGATCCGCAGCTTGTCCACGTGCGCCATAAAAACGAAACCCCACGCGCGGCGCGTGGGGTTTTTGCTTGGGCGATGACGCCGGGAACCGCTCAGCGAAGCGACGCGCGCGCGCCCTCTTCCACCGGCTTTTCCCATCCGAAAGCCTGAACGTCGGACACCGGGGCATCCACCGCCACGACGCCGGCAAGCTCGCCCGGCATCGGCAGCACAACGCCATGCCACGCCGCGCTTGCGGCGCCATCGCACTTATTGACGATATCGCCGCGCTCCGCCCGCATCCGGCCGATATGCGCCGCGTCGCCGGGCGAATTGGCCGCGAGCCCGATCCCCACGTTCGCCGACGCCACCGCGATCACGATCCAGATGCCCGAATACGCGACATCGACGAAGAGCCCGCCGCCGCCCTGCGGGTCCGTCACGACGATGCGCTCGTCCGGCCCGTCCTCCACGCGCACTTCCTGCGGGCGGCAGCGAAACATCTGCGAGACGACGAGCCGCAGCGTCGCGCGCGCGACGCCGAAGCGCCGGCCGATCGACGAATTCGGATGAAGCCGCGCACGCCTGCGCTCGGCAACACTCAGCCAGCTACCGATATTCGACGCGGACGCGAAGCGGAATTCGCTCGTGACGAGCCACACGCAGACTTCGCCGCGCGCGGGCGGCCGCTCGACGGTGCGTGATTTGGCGAGATCGTGGTAGTGCCACGCGATGTCGTCCGCGATTTCGAGCGGAAGAGAGACGGAGTCGCCCTGCATCACGCATGCGGCCCCGGTGAGACAGCGGATTGACGCGGCATTGCAAGCCCCTTCTGGTTGTCGTTCGGGGATGCCCGCCGGAGGCGGACAAACGGTTATTTTCCCGAACGAAACCTTAAAGAACGCTTAGCAGCATCGGAAATGTTCTAAATCGGAACAATCGACGGGGGATGCGCCGCGCTGCACCGGCTGCTGCGCGGATTGACGGAAGCCTCGGTGCTCGAAACCAGTCCCGTTGCGCCGCAGTTGTTCGTCACCGGCAGGCGCGTGCGCAGCCTGCTCTACGCGAGCGCGGGCAGCGACTGGATCGAGACGGTCACGAAGCTCGTGCTCGGCGAGGTCGCGGAGCAGACGGGCGAGACCTGCTACATCGCACGGTTCGAGGACCTGAAGGAGCGCTGTGTCGCGATGGTGACGCCGAACAACCCGTCGAGCGGATACGTGGTGCCGGGGCGGCATCTGGCGCTGCACGCGGCATCGTCCGCGAAGGCGATTCTCGCGTTCCAGGCGCCCGCGCTCGTGCGCAGCATTGTTCCGTATCCGCTGCCGCGATTGACGGATAAGACCATCGTCGATATGGACGCGCTCCTCGCCGAGTTCGACGCCATTCGGCAGTGCAAGTGGCCGTGTGCAACGGCGAGGATGATCAGGGCTTCGGCGGGCTGGCGTTCCCGATTCACCTGCCCGATGTCGGCGTGATTTTCAGCGTGGCGCTGACGGGAGGCATCGACTCATTGCTGGGCGAAAAACGCAGCGAGCATGAAGCGATATTGCGAGCCGGTGCGCGGAGACTCACGGTGGCGATTTCGGCCCGCGCGGGGGCGAAATAACGGGACGCAATAAGCGGGACGAAACAAGCGGGGCGCAGCGCACCCGCGTGATTCGAAGAGCGAGCGGCTTATCGCTCGCGGCCCTTCGAACCAGGCGAGCGGCGCGCGATGCCCCAACGCGCCGCCGCCCGCGTCTGCATCAACGTCGCGCGTAGTCCTTCGCCGTGCACAGCGACGCCGCGAGCGCGAGTTGCGTGTCGTCGCGTCCGGCGAGGCGCGCAAGCCAGCGGCTCGCGTCCTTCGACATCGCCGTGAACGGCGCGGTCACGCGCTGCAAGTAGGCCGTCGTCGGCGACACCACGCTCACGTTCATCATCATGCCGCGATCTTCGTGATCGAGAATATGGCAATGCATCACGAATTCGCCGGTGAAGTCCTCGTATATCGTCCGCATGTGCAGCGTGTAGCCCGCTTTCAGGAAGAGCGTGTCGCGAATCACGCCCTGCAGGTTGCAGTACTCGGTGTCGCCGGTCGCGATCTCGTCGGCCGTGCATCCGCCGTTGCTGCTGAAGATCGAGTTCCCGGCTCCGTTCGTGATGTCCATGATCTTGAACGGGTTCGTGTGGATGTGGAACACATGCGTGGCGAGCGGCGACGCCGACACGTCCCACTGATCGATGTTGCCGAGCACGCCCGTGTAAGAAATCACGCTCGGGTCATACGTATTGCCGTTGATGACGAAACGCGGCGGCCCGTTCACCTGAATATCGAACTGCTGCGTCACGGTATTGGCGACCTTGCCGTCGACCGGAACCGTCGGTGCGAACGCGCGCAGCGTGAGCGACGACAGATCCGACTTCGCCGGTTGCGCAAGCGTCGGATTCGCGGCGACGAGCTGATCGCGAATGTACTGCCAGTAGCGCGAGTGGTTGCCGACCGTCGTGTTCGGAATGTTCGTGCCGGGGCCGACGCGCGCGAGCGACAGGAGCCGGCGATCCTTCGCCTTCGTCGAATTCGTGCGGAAGTTGATGGTCGCGGACGCGTTGGCGGCTTCGTCGAGGATGCAGTACAGCCCCGGCGACGGAAACGCCACGAGGACGTCGCTGCGGTAGCCGGGGTTCATCGAATTGACGTCCTTCTCGACCATCGCGGGCATCGTGATGCCGTCTTCGGCGAACTCGAGCTGCTTCACCACTTCCCCGCTGCACAGCGAATCGAGCGTGATGGTCTGTGAGGACTTCGTGCGGTCCTTAGCGAGCGCGGACGCCGCCGCGTTGGTCGCCGTGTTGACCTGCGCAGTCGAGAGCGACTGCGAATCCGCGAGACCGAGCGCGGAAAGATTCGCGCGGACGATCTTCACGTTGATCGTGTCGCGGTTGCCGCCGTGCACGAGGCGCAGGCGGCGAATGTCGCCGGCAGGCACGAACGTGACCGCGCTCGGAAACACCGGCTGCACGACGCCGTTGATCTGCGTGTAGCGGCCGGAAATGACCCACGTCGAATTGAGCTGATTCGCGTGGCCGGGCCGCGGGTCGGGCACGAACGCGAGCTGGTTCGTGTAGCCGCGAATTCCGCCGACGGCGCCTTGCGGGCAGGTCCATTCGAACGTGGTCGGATCGGCGATCGGCACATCGGAGGTGGAGTCGCTGAAGCAGCCGTATTCGATCTGCTGAAAGAGCATCACATGCTCGCGCAGCGGCAGCGCAAGCAGCTTGCGATGCAGGATCGTATCGATATCCGCGCCGCCATTGGTCATGCCGCTCTTCGCCTGCCGCGAACCGCGCACGATCAGCACGCCCGCCATGCCGCTCGCCACGTCGATCGCCGTGGAACCATGCAGATGCGCGTGATACCAGAACGTGCCCGACGGATGATCGGCCGGGAGCTTGTAACTGTACTGCTGCGTCTGCCCCGGCAACACGGTCAGCAGCACGTTGTCCGACGTACCCGACGGCGATACGTGCAGGCCGTGCGTGTGCACATTCGTGTTGTTGTAGCAATGCGGCGTGGAATGATCGGGGTTCGTGGGACAGTTCGACGGCGGATTGTCCGCGCCGAGCGTGTTCTTGAGCGTCAGCTTGAGCGTCGCGCCGGGCTTGATGCTGATCGTCGGGCCGGACGGACAGCCGTTGTACGAGCGCATCGAGACGTTGTCGAACGAATCGGTCGACGGGTTGTAGATGCGGTAGGTGCCCATCTGCACCTTGAGCGTGACGGACGTCGAATTGCCTGAAGGATTGAGGCCCGACAGACATTGCAGCCGCTGAAGAATCGACAGCAGCGTGCCCGGCGTGGACACGGCGGTGTTGTCGGCGGTGGCATCCGAGGCGTCGCTCAGATCATCGAAAGAACGCGCCGTCAAGGTGCTTTGCGCGACGCAGAGCGCAGGCGCGAGCGCGAGTGCAACGAGCATGGCGAGCGCCGCCCGGACGACCATGCGGATACGGTTTTTCATCGTCTCTCCCCTCGACTCGAGTTCTCGTCGGTTGACTGCAAGTTGACGATAGGGCATTGAAAACCGTCACGTATCCCTAATCGATTTCCATGTGTGCGCTGACGCACACGAGCCGTTTAGGGCGCCTGCACGCTTTTACCGGGCGGGCAGCGCAGGCGAAATATTCCTGTCCGTCTCAATGGCGCGCGCGCATTTCGTGTGCTATGTCGATGCCGTTGCATCGCACTGCGGAATATTTCCAGGCTTACGTTGGGCTTGCGAATTTACGCTTCGGCGATCTTGCGTGGAGCGCGGCCCGAGCCATTCTTCGCGTTCCTGATCGGCGCTTTCGTCTGCGCATTGATCTGCTCCTGCAGCCATTCGCGAAAGAGCGCGACTTGCGGGGCGTCGTCCTGGCCGCGACGCGTGACGAGCCAGTACGACTGATGCCCGTCCACGTCGACATCGAGCAGCGGCACGAGCGCGCGCCGCCGCAACTCGGGCGCAATCATGTGACGGTCCGCGATCGTGACGCCGAGTCCATCGACAGCCGCGCGGATCGCGTGATCGAGCAGATCGAATTCGTAGCCGCCGCCAAGATCGACGCCGTCGATCCGCGCCGCCTTCAGCCAGTGCTGCCAGGTGAGATAGCGCTGGTCGCGGCTTGCGAGCACATGCAACAGCGTGAATTCGTTCAGGTCGACGCTGGAGGGCGCGCGCTCGCCGAGCAGCGCGGGCGAGCACACGGCGATATGCCGCTCCTGCATCAACAGGCGGTTATCGAGACCGTCCCATTCGCCGTTGCCGAAGCGGATCGCGCAATCGAGCGCGCCCGATTCCGCGAGGTTGTCGCGCAGGCTCGTGGTCAGCGTGATTTGAAGTTCGGGCGCGCGTTCGCGCAGCGATTGCAGGCGCGGCATGAGCCAGCGGCTCGTGAAGGTCGGCGGCGCGTTGATGCGCAGCCGCTTCAGATGCGTCTTTTCCTGAATGCCGCGCACGGTAAGTTCGATGCCGTCGAACGACATCTTGAGCGCCTGCAACAGCAGGCGCCCGGTGGCGGTCAGTTCGAGATGATGATGCCGTCGCAACAGCAGCAGTTCGCCAAGCTGCGTTTCGAGCTGGCGAACCTGCCGGCTGACCGCGCTCTGCGTGACATGCAACGCTTCGGCGGCGCGGGTGAAGCTGCCGGTGTGACCGGCCACTTCGAAAGCCCTCAGCGCGTTGAGGGCGGGCATCTTTCGCTTCAAGTCGGTGTCCTTCGCTGCATTCGAGCAGCGGATTGAACACGCCTTCGCAACGTCCGACGCGGCTTTACGCCAGCAATTTTACGAATCGAAGCAAAATATGCCGCTCTCTCGCGCCGGGACGCGCTGCATCGAGACTTCAGGCCGCCTCGAGTTCCGCCGTCTTGCGCTCGACGCCAGCGTCCGCGCGCGCATCGTCGAGGATCATGTCGGCGCCCTTTTCCGCGACCATCATCGTCGGCGCATTGAGATTGCCCGACGTGATGTTCGGAAAAATCGATGCATCGACGATGCGCAAGCCCGACACGCCATGCACGCGCAGACGTTCGTCCACGACGGCCGTTTGCGCATCCGGACCCATCGCGCACGATCCGCACAGGTGATAGATGGAGCCGGACTGATCGCGGAAATAATCGAGCAGCGCTTCATCGCTTTCGACATCCGGCCCCGGCGAGATTTCCTCGGCGGTGATGCCGCGCAGCGCATCCGTTCCCATGATGCGGCGAATCAGCTTGCTGCCTTGCACGGCTTCGCGCAGATCCTTCTCCGTGGTCAGCGCGTTGATGTGAATCTTCGCGGCGTCTTCCACGCGGTTCGACGCGATCTCGATGGCGCCGCGGCTCGTCGGACGGCACGGGTTGAAGCACAGCAGAAAGCCGGAATACGGTTCCGGTACGAGCTGCGCCTTGCTGCTCTTCGGAATGCGATACGACAACGGGTTGAAATAGAGCTGCAGGTTCGGCTCCGCTTCGCGCGCCTCGCCACGGAAGAAACCGCCCGCCTGATTCACGCTCATCGAAAGCGGACCCTTGCGCGTCAACAGATACTGCAGGCCGACCTTCAGCTTGCCGACGAACGAGCGCAGTTGGTCGTTCAACGTCTTCACCGTCGCGCGATAGTAGAAGCTCACGCACAAATGATCCTGCAGGTTCTTGCCGACCGCGGGCAGCTCATGCACGAGGGGAACGCCGTGCTTGGCGAGCAGCGCGGCATCGCCGATGCCGGAGAGTTGCATCAGCTTCGGCGAATCCACCGCGCCCGCCGAGAGAATCACTTCGCGCTTGGCGCTGAAGCCGAGCGTTTCACCGCCACGCATGGCGAGCACGCCGACCGCGCGCTTCGCGTGGTCGAACAGCACGCGGCGCACGGTGATGTTGCGCTCGATGCGCAGGTTCTTGCGCGAAAGCGCCGGGTGCAGATACTCGAAACTGCTCGACGAACGCTGGCCGTTGCGCGCGTTGACATCGTAGATGCCCGCGCCTTCGAAATGCGCGCCGTTGAAGTCGTCGGTGAGCGGATAGCCTGCCTGCTGCGCGCCTTGCAGAAAATTCTGGCAGATGGGATGCGCCGCGCCCTTCATCGGCGAAATGCTGATTTTGCCCTTCGCGCCGTGATATTCCGTGTCACCGGCCGGATGCGATTCGAGCCGCCGGAAATACGGCAGCACGTCGCGAAAGCCCCAGCCCGCGTTGCCCGCGCGCTCCCAGTCGTCGAAGTCGTGCGGCTGGCCGCGCACGTAGATCATCGCGTTGATCGAGCCGGAGCCGCCCTGCACCTTGCCGCGCGGACAGTACAGCGAGCGGTCGTTGAGTTCGCGCTCGGGCTCGCTGTAGTACATCCAGTTGTACTCGGGGTTGTAGTAGGTCTTCGTGAAGCCGACCGGAATCTTGAACCAGAACGAGGCGTCCTCGCCGCCCGCTTCCAGCAGCAGCACCGAATGCTCGCCCGATTCCGAAAGCCTGTCGGCCAGAATGCAGCCCGCCGAGCCTGCGCCCACGATGATGTAATCGAATTCCATGTGTTCCTGACGATTCATGTTGATTGCCTGAGCCGTTTGGCGTGAGGACTTAGCCCTTCGCGGGCGCGAGATCCTTCACGTCGAAGGGCTTCGATGCCATCTGCAAATGCAGGCGCTCGCCGGTGTACGGCGTATGCGCGCGCACGACGTCCATGTTCAGTTCGACGCCCAGGCCCGGCTCCGTCGACGGAACGATGTAGCCGTCCTCCCAGCGGATCGGCGTCTTGAGCACTTGCGCATGAAAACCGTCCCATGTGCCGATGCTTTCCTGAATCAGGAAGTTGGGCGAACAGGCGGCGATCTGCACGCTCGCCGCCGCGCCGACCGGCCCGTTGTAGAGATGCGGCGCGATCTGCGCGTAATAGACTTCGGCGAGGCTCGCAATCTTCTTCGCTTCGAGCAGGCCGCCCACGCGCCCGACGTTGAATTGCAAGATCGATGCAGCGCGCGCGTCGAGCAATCGGAAGAACTCGTACTTGGTCGTCAGGCGCTCGCCCGCGGCAATTGGAATGCTCGTCTTCGCGGCGACTTCGGCCATCGCGCCTTCCTGTCCGGGCGGCACGGGCTCTTCGAACCAGAGCGGGTCGAACTTGGCGAGACGCTCGGCAAGACGAATGGCCGAGGACGGAACCATCTGCCCGTGCGTGCCGAACAGCAGGTCCGCCTTGCTGCCGACGGCCTCGCGTACCTTGCGGCAGAACGTTTCGCAGCGGTCCATGACTTCGAGTGAAATCTGGTGGCCGGAATAGGCGGTGTACGGGCCGGCCGGATCGAACTTCACGGCGGTGAAGCCGAGCGCCACGTTCTGCGCGGCGCATTCGGCGGCGAGATCGGGGTCGTCGTAATCGTATTCGCCGCGCGCGTTCTTCGGATACAGATACGTGTACGAGCGCAGACGTTCATGCACGCGTCCGCCGAGCAGTTCGTACACGGGCTTGCCCGCCGCCTTGCCGATGATGTCCCAGCAGGCCATTTCCAGACCGCTCACGACGCCCATCATCGTGAGATCGGGGCGCTGCGTGAAGCCGCTCGAATACGCTTCGCGATAGAAGCGTTCGACGTGATGCGGATCGTGGCCGAGCAGATAGCGCTCGAAGACATCGTCGATGACGGGCGTCATCGCCTTCGGATGGAACGTCGCGGAATAGATTTCGCCGACGCCTTCGATGCCGCAATCCGTGCGCAGCTTGACGAAGATCCAGTACATGCCGCCCACATGCGGCGGCGGAACAGCGACGACATACGTCTCCAACGCCGCGATTTTCATTGTTGCGCTTCCTTGCGATCGATTCTGTGTTTGAAGATGAGCCCCGCCACGCCGCCGAGCGCCGCCATGCACGCGACATAGCCGAAGTAAATCTGGTAGCCGAGCACGCCGGGATAGTTCTGCGTCAGATAGCCGTTCACGAGCGGCAGGAACGTGTCGGGCATATAGCCGAGCACGGACACGAGGCCGATGGCGAGCCCCATCGTTTCGGCGCGCACGTTGCACTGATCGAGCAGCGACCAGTAGAGCCCGCGAATGGCGTAAGTCATCACGCCGATGAAGAGCACCAGCACCGCGACGAGCGCGTGACTCGCGATATGCGGCGCGGCTATGAGCACGAGCAGCGCGAGCGCCGCGCAGAAGAGCGCCGCGACCAGCACGGAAATCTTCGAGAAGCGGTCGCCCAGAAAGCCGCCGCCGATGCCGCCGATCGGACGCATCCACAGCTTGAGCGTGGTGATCGCGCCGGCCATGACGACGGTCAAGCCGATTTCCTTCTCGTGCAGATATGCAGAAAAGCTATACGTCGCCCAGAAGACCTGATAGCCGCAGAACACGATGCCCGAGAGCAGCAGCAGTTCGCGGTTCCGAATGAGCGCGCCGAGTTCGCGCAGCACGTTGCTGTCGTTGCGCTTTTCCTGCGTCGCCGCGCCCGATTGCGGGTCGCGCACGAGACCGAGCACGATGCCAAGCCCGATGCAAAGAAACGCATAGAGATAGACCACGACGCGAAAGCCCGCCGCGTTCGATTCGCCGCGCGAATTCGTGATCCACGCGAACAGCGAAATGGCGATCGTCGCGAGCATCGCTTCGATCAGGCCGCGGCCACCATCGAGGAAGCCGAAGAAGCGGCCCTGCTCATCGGCGGATGCGATCAGCGAGACGCGCTTGATGATGGCCGCCCAGAACGTGAGGCCGGTCGTCAATCCCCAGCCACCGAAAATGACGACGAGCGAAGCGATCGACGGCGCGGTGGAATACCAGAGACCGAGCGCGCCCGTTGCGATCAGCGAGAACGTGATGAGCACGCGCGGCGCGATGCGGTCCGCGAGCCAGCCGCTCGGCAGATAGCAGACGAGGAAGATGGTGCCGAGCGCGGAATACAGATAGCCGAGCTGTGCTTCGCTGATGTGGAAGACTTCGAGCATCGTCGGCTGATAGACCTGCCGCAGATACAGGATCGGATAGATCGCGCCCGCCGCGATCACCAGCAGCGCAAGCTGAAGATAGCGGCTTGCGCGCGTGGCTTCGCGCGGCGACGCGCCCATGCTTGGGCTCGTCTGTACGGGATTCGTGGACAAGATGTGCTCCTCGAGGCGTCCGGCCATGCGCCGGCGCCGCCATGTGTTCTTGTGATGAGGGAAATGAAACGATGTGCGATGCGCGCGCTCAGTACTTCATGACGACGAGGCGCGTCTGCGTGAATTCGAGCATGCCGTGCTTGCCGTCGTCGCCGCCGATGCCCGAGCGTTTCCATCCGGCGTGGAAGCCCTGATACGGATCGGCGGGCGTGCGATTGATGTACAGCTCGCCCGCTTCGATCGCGTTGGCGACTTTCATCGCGTTGCGGTAGTTCTCCGTATAAAGCACCGAGGAGAGACCGAACTGATGATCGTTCGCCATCGCGAGGGCTTCGTCGAGCGTGCGATAGGGCAGCACGGCGAGCACCGGCCCGAAGGTCTCTTCCTGCACGATTTCCATGTCCTGACGGCAGTTCGAAAGCAGCGTCGGCGGATAGAAAAAGCCCTTGCGCGCAGGCACTTCGCCGCCCGTTTCCAGCTTCGCGCCCGCTTCGACGGCGCGGCGGACCATCGCGTGAATGCCCTTGCGCGATGCCTCGTTGACGAGCGGCCCCATGAAGCTCGCGTTCTCCGCGCGGTCGCCGATGCGCTTCGCGAGCATCTGCGCTTTCAGGAGCGCGACGAATTCATCGTGGATGCTTGCATGCACGTACACGCGCTCGATGGCCGTGCAGAGTTGCCCGCTGTGCGTGAGCTTCGATGCGACGAGTTCGCGCGCCGCCTTGTGCAGATCGGCATCCGCCTCGACGATGGCCGGCGTCTTGCCGCCGAGTTCGAGCGAAGGCTTCGCGATGTTCGCCTTGCAGTACTCGAGCACCTTGCGCCCCGCCGACACGCTGCCCGTCAGCGTGATCATGCCGACGGCCGGATGCGTGCAGACGGCTTCGGCCGTCGCGTGATCCATCGCGAGAATATTGACGATGCCCGCCGGAAGCGCGGCGCGCTCGACCGCGCGCGCGAGCGCGAACGCCGAGAGCGGCGTGTTGTTGCTCGGACGCACGACAACCGTGTTGCCCGCGATCAACGCCGGCGCGACCTTGCGCATCAGCGTGTAGATGGGGAAATTGAACGGGATCAGACACGCGACGACGCCGATCGGCTCGCGATGCAGCACGAGGTTTTCGTCGGGCGTATCGCTCGGAATGACTTCGCCTTCGATGCGCCGCGCCCATTCCGCGTGATAGCGCGTGATCTCGGCGGCGTACACGGCTTCGTTCGTCGCGTCGGCGACGCTCTTGCCGGATTCCATCGCGAGCGCCGCGCCGATCTCGACCGATGCCTCGACGATGGCGTCGGCCAGGCGCCGCATGTGCGCGGCGCGCTCGGCGGCAGGCGTCGCGCGCCAGCGTTTCTGCTCGGCGGCCGCGTGCTCGACGGCGGCGATGGCTTCTTCGCGCGATGCGTTGTGCACGCTGCCGACGACTTCCTCGGTAGCCGGATTGAGGACGGCGGTGACATCGGCGCTGGCGGGCTCGATGAAACGTCCATTCACGAAATTGCGTTCTGACATCATGCGTCTCGATTTTTGCGGGTCGTCGTGACCGGGAAAGAGGCTCGGGAAGGGCCGAGGCGCGGCCATTTGTCCACTTGCTGGCGGGCGATTTTTCCGCGCATCGCGCTGCAACGACAAGCGAGAATTTCGCTGGGCAATCATTCGAAAAACTCGCGCTCGACGCCTCGCCGAATCGCTTCGCGCAGGCATCGGGATGCCGCACAATCCGTCGCTCGACGTCCGCCGCTTCGGTCGAATGTCATTGGATATCCTTATCAAAAACAACACGTTTCGAGACACTTATGAGAATCAAAGCGCTTCTTGTCGCGGCAGTGAGCTGCGTGTCCTCCGCCGTCTTTGCGCAGACGAGCGTCACGCTATACGGCGTGCTCGACGAAGGCTTCGACTACACGAGCAACGTCGCGTCCGAACGCGTCTACGAACTGACGAGCGGCTATGCGTCGGGCAGCCGTTGGGGCATGCGCGGCGTCGAGGACCTCGGCGGCGGCACGCAGGCGGTGTTTCAGCTCGAAAGCGGCGTGAACGTCAGCAATGGCGCGGCGGGGCAAGGCGGCCGCATGTTCGGGCGTCAGGCGTATGTCGGCGTGCGCAATGCGCAATACGGCGCGGTGACGCTCGGCCGCCAGTACGATTCCGTCGTCGACTATCTCGCGCCCACGACGGCGAACGGCAACTTCGCCGGCTATCTGTTCGCGCATCCGTTCGACAACGACAACACGGACAACTCGTTTCGCGTCAACAACACCGTGAAATACGCGAGTCCCGCGTTCGGCGGCTTCCGCTTCGGCGGCACATACAGCTTCAGCAACGCGTCGAGCTTTGCCGACAACCGGCAGTACAGCGTCGGCGCGTCGTATGCGAACGGCGGCTTGCTGATCGGCGCGGCTTACTTGCGCGCGGACAACGCCGGCCTGACCGATGCCGGCGCGATCGCGGCCAACGACGCGAGCTTCGTCGCGCGCCGCATGCAGGTGTTCGGCGCGGGCATCGATTACACGTTCGGCGCGGCGACGGCCGGCTTCGCGTACACGAACGCGAGTTATCGCGATCCGGTGACGAACGGCTATATCGGCGGCTCGCTCGCCAGCGGCGGCGACACGCTCAAGAACCTGCGTTATCAAAACTTCGAAGTGAACGGAAAGTACCAGTTCGCGCCGGATTTCTTCGTGGGCGCGCAGTATGTGTATTCGATGGAGACGTATGACTCGGCATCCGGCAAGGTCAGGCCGAAGATCCACTCCGCTGGATTGATGGCCGACTATTCGTTATCCAAGCGCACCGACGTCTATGTGCAGGGCGTGTATCAGAAGGTCGCGGGCGACGCGACCGGCTCGGTGCTGGATCACGCGTATGTTCCGGGAGCGCAAGGCGTATCGTCCAATTCGGAGCAGTTCGTCGCGCGAGTGGCGTTGCGGCACGCGTTCTGAAGCGCGCGCGTTTCGCGTGACGAAGGCCGCTTCGACGCATGCCGAAGCGGCCTTTTTTGCGCTCGCACGCTTGATGGAAGCGTCGCACCGGAATACCGATTGCTCCGTTCCACCCATTCAGCCAGCCAGGAACAGGAGAACCGAATGTCCCAACCCGCACTCTTCACCCCCACGCGCGTGCGCAATCTCGAACTGGCGAACCGCATCGTCATCGCGCCGATGTGCCAGTACTCCGCCGAAGACGGCTGCATGAACGAGTGGCACCTCATTCATCTCGGACAACTCGCGCTATCGGGCGCGGCGCTGCTCACCATCGAAGCGACGGCCGTGCTGCCCGAAGGCCGCATCACCTGGGCGGATGTCGGCCTCTGGAACGACGAAACTGAAGCCGCCATCGAGCGCACGCTCAAAGGCATACGCCGCTGGTCGGAGATGCCGATTGCCATTCAGTTGAGCCACGCCGGGCGCAAGGCATCGACGGAAGTGCCGTGGGAAGGCGGCGCGCAACTCGCGCCGGACCACGCGCACGGCTGGCAGACCGAGGCGCCTTCGGCCGTACCGTATGAAGCAGACGAAACGCCGCCCGTCGCGCTCGATCGCGCCGGGCTCGCGCGCATCCGCGACGCGTTCGCCGCGTCCGCGAAGCGCGCGGCGCGCCTTGGCATCGACCTCATTCAGATTCACGCGGCGCACGGCTATCTGCTGCATCAGTTCCTCTCGCCGCTATCGAACCGGCGCGACGACGAATACGGCGGCTCGCTCGAAAACCGCATGCGCTTTCCGCTCGAAATCTTCGATGCCGTGCGCGGCGCGTTTCCCGAGGATCGCCCGGTGACGGTGCGCGTCTCCGGCACGGATTGGGTCGATGGCGGCTGGGACATCGAGCAGACGATTGCGTTGGCGCGCGCACTGGACGCGCGCGGCTGCGATGCGATCCACGTCTCGAGCGGCGGTCTCGATCCGGCGCAGAAGATTCCCGTCGGTCCGAGCTATCAGGTGCCGCTCGCGCGCGCGGTCAAGGAAGCCGCGAAGATGCCGGTCGTGGCCGTCGGGCTGATTACGGGCATCGAGCAGGCGGAAGGCATCGTCGGCACGGGCGACGCCGACATGATCGCGCTTGCGCGCACCGCGCTCTACGATCCGCGCTGGCCGTGGCATGCGGCGGCGCAACTCGGCGCGCATGTGCGCGCGCCGAAGCAGTATCTGCGCTCGCAGCCGCATCAGTATCGCGACTTGTTCGAGGAAGACTGACGCGCGCGCGCCGACGCCGCGGCGCGCGTTCGTGCGTGCTATCTTCATCCGGTCGCGCGTCGTTGTTTCATGGGGGCGTCATATGAGTCAAGTCCGCTATCCCCTCGGACCCGACGATCGGGTGCATCTCCTCTGCTGGCTCACATGCGGCTTTCTCGGCGCGTTCTATCTCGAAGGCGCGTGGCCGGATGCGTCGTTTCAGGTGCGCGCGGCGCATCGCTGGCTCGACCGGCATCACCGCGCCGCCGACTGGATCGAGACCGCGAAGCTCTCCGTTACCGCGCAGGCGCTCGCCACGCGCTTTTGTCCGCTCCTGGACACCGAAGCCGGACGCAACGCGGTGGAACGGATCATCGAGGGCGACGATCTCGATTACGACACCGCGCTCGTCCAGCGCATTTACCACGCGTGCGTCGTCGAACTGATGGACCGGCGACGCCCGTCTCACTGATCGCGGTCATCACGGCGTAGGCGGCGTGCCGAGTTCGGCGGCGGCCGTGCGCCCGGCATCGAAGACAATGCGCCGCGTATCCGCATCGTAGCGGCACAGGACGCGCGCGCCTTCCGCGACATCGCCCTTGAGCATCTCCTTCGCGAGCGCGTTCTCGATCAACTGACGAATCTGCCTGCGCAACTCGCGCGCGCCGAATTCCGGCCCGCGCGCCCGATCACCGGATCGAGATGCCCTTCGCGCGCGAGCGCCGTCAGATCGCGGCTGAATTTGTCGAGATGCGGCGTGCGCGAAGGCGGCCCATCGCCGCGCGGCGGGCCGCCCGCGCCGACCGTCTGCGTGGCGAGACGCCGCAGCGCGTGAGCATCGACGCTCATCTTGCCGAGCAGTTGCCCCGCGAAACTGTCCGGCACTTCCGACAAGCCGATCAGCAGATGCTCCGGCCCGACATAGCTGTGCCGAAGCTGCCGCGACGCGATGAACGCGCGGTCGAGCGCGCTTTGAGACGCGGCGACACGCCGATCATGCCGCGCGCGGGCGGCGGCGCGCCTTCGCGCCGTTCGGCGTTCGCGTCGATGAAACTGCGGATGTCGCGGGCATCGATGCCGATGCTCTTGAGCATCGACTGGATCACCGCGTTGTCGGCGAGTTCGTAAAGCAGGTGCTCGGTATCCACTTCGGCGCGGCCGAACTGCACGGCGCGTTCCGCGGCGCGCATGAGCATTTCCTTCGCGCCGTCGCTCAGGTAGCGCTCGAGACCCACGCCTTCGGCACCGGTCGCGCGTTCGGCCGAAACCCGTTCGGCGGGCGCGGCGGGCTGCCCGGCGTCGCCGCTCGCGAACAGCGCTTCGAACGGCGAAAGCGCGCGCTGGTGCCGCGTGAGCTGCGCATAGTGGAAGTCGCATACGTCCAGGACATGCCGGCGGCCATCGCGCAGCACCGCGAGCCGCACGGTGGCCGGACGCGCGCCGCATACATCGCACAGATGAGGCATCGTCGAGTCTTCCTTTCGATGACGGTGACTCGTCAAGGCGTGCAACCGTCATACCCGCATGCCGCATGCGCGTTTATCACGACGCGCCGCGTTGCGTCTGACTTTTAGGCCGAACGAATGTGCGGAATCCCACACTCGCGCGTCCGGTGGCGTTGCTACCATCGTCGCGCCTGCTCGGACGTCGATGTTCGCGCCTCAGTTGCCGGTTGGATGGCAGCGGCTCACCACCGTCAGCGGCCATGACGACATAACAATCGACGCAGTCCGGAGGATGCATGCATGGCAGTCACGTTTCGTTCGGCACACTCGGCCGTTCCTTGCGGCTTCGCCCGCTCGCGATCATCGTGCCGCTTCTCGCGGGTTTTTCCTCCGCGCATGCCGCGCCGCCGCTGCCCAAGGGCGGGCAGTTCGCGGCGGGCAGCGGATCGATCAGCGGCGGCGCTCAGTCGCTCGTCATCGATCAGACATCGACGCGCGGCGTCATCGACTGGAAGAGCTTTTCCATCGGCAGCGGCCGTCAGGTGACGTTCAACAACGGCAGCGGTGCGACGCTCAATCGCGTGACGGGCGGCGATCCGTCGACGATTCTCGGCCACCTGAGCGCAACCGGCAGCGTCTACCTCATCAATCCGCAAGGCGTGCTCGTCGGGCCGGGCGGCGTGGTCGCGACGGGCGGGCGCTTCGTCGCGTCGTCACTCGACGTGACGAACGACGCCTTCATGAACGGCGGCGCGCTCACGCTGGCAGGCGACGGCCGTGGCGTCGTGGTGAATCTCGGCAAGATCGGATCGAGCGGCGGCGACGTGTTTCTCGTCTCGCGCACGGCGGTGGTCAACGGCGGCAGCATCGACGCGCCGAAGGGTTCCGCCGAACTCGCGACGGGCGCGCAAGTCCTGCTGCACGATGCATCGGGCGCGCAGCAAGTTTTCGTGCAGACGGGCAGCGGCGGCGCGGTCGTGAACGCGGGCGCGATCCGCGCAGCGCAGGCGAGCCTCCAGGCCGCCGATGGCAACGTCTACGCGCTCGCGGGCAACAGCGCGGCGATCCGCGCGACCGGCACGGCGACGCGCGACGGCCATGTGTGGCTCGTCGCGGACGCGGGATCGGTGCACGCGAACGGCCAGATCGCAGCGGCGAACGCGAATGGCAGCGGCGGCAGCGTCGAGACGCGCGCGAAGTCGCTCGATGTCGCGGGCGCGGACGTGCGGGCGGGCCAATGGACGCTCGCCGCGCCGACCTTCACCATCGACGGCGCGACGGCGACCGCGCTCTCGCGCAGCCTCGGCAACGGCACGTCCGTCGATGCGCAATCCGCCGGCGACGTGACGGCGAACGCGAGCGTGCGATGGAACGGCAACGCGTCGCTCACGTTCGGCGCGGCGCACGACGTGACGATCGCGCCGGGATCGGCCATCGCGAACACGGGCGGCGGCAATCTCACCCTGCGCGCGGATGCCAACGGCATCGACAACGGCGGCAGCGTGACGAATCGCGGCGTCATCGACTGGTCGAAGAGCACGGGCATCGTCAGCGCGCTGTACGACATGAACGGCACTTACGCGCCCGGCACGCTGCTCACGCACGCCGGATGGACCGCCGCGCCGTACAGCGGGCAAGTCTCGCAAGTCACCGCGTACAAGCTCGCCAACACGCTAGCCGACCTCGGCCAGGTTTCGCAGAACCTCGCGGGCAACTACGCGCTCGGCCGCGACATCGACGCCAGCGCGACGGCCTATCCGAACGCGTTCGCGCCCATCGGCGCGACGCCCGGCACGCCGTTCACCGGCCAGTTCGACGGCTTCGGCCATACCATCGACAAGCTCTCCGTCACCGATACGTCGTCGTCCGGCTATGTCGGCATGTTCGGCGTGATCGGATCGGCCGGCGTGGTGCGCAACATCGCGCTGACGAACGGCGCGAGCAGCGGCGTCGACTTCGCCGCGTTCGGCCTGCTCGCGGGGCAGAACGACGGCCTGATCGCGCATGCGTCGAGTTCCGGCGAAGTCACGGCGGGCGGCTTCGGCAGCATGGGCAACGGCGGGCTCGTCGGCGTGAACAACGGCAGGATCGAACGCTCGTCGAGCAGCGCGGACGTGGGCTATCAGGGCGGGTCGGGCGGGCTCGCGGGCGTCAATACGGGCACCATCGCGCAATCGTATGCGACGGGCAGCATGGGCGGCGGATCGCACGGATCGGCGGGCGGTCTCGTCGCGTATAACGCCGGCCACATCACTCAGTCGTATGCGACGGGCAGCACGAGCGCGCTGAGCGGCGATGCGGGCCTCGTCTACGACAACGCCAGCACCGGCGTGATCGACCAGTCGTTCGCGGTGGGGCAAGTCGGCGGCGGCCAGCCGCCCGGCTCGCCGTATGGCGGCATCGTCGCGATCAACGAAGGCACCGTCGGCAGCGACGTCTACTGGAACCGTCAGACGACGACGCGCACGAGCGCTGCGGGCAGCGACTTCGGCGGCACCGCGCCGCCCGATGCCAACGGGCTTTCGACCGCGCAGATGGGCGCGCAGGCGAGCTTCGCGTCGTGGAACTTCGGCGCGGGCGGCGCATGGGCGATGCCGGCCGGCGCGACGCATCCGGTCCTTCAGTGGCAGCAGCAGCGTTGAGACCGGGCGCGGCCTAGCTCCCGATCACGACGAATACCTGCCCCAGCGGCGCCTTCGACCCGTTCGGCGTCACCGCCTTCAACGGGAATCCGAAGGTGCCGCGCACGCTCACGAAGCGCCCCATCTGGAAGCGGACGCCCGCGCCGACGCTCGCGAGCGACGCGTCGTTGATCTCGCCCGCCTGCGGGATGCGGTTCCACGCGTGGCCCGCATCGAAGAAAACGAACGGCTGCATCGCCGCGACGCCGAGCGCGATGGCGGGCGAGCGCAGTTCCGTCTGCACGTTCCAGCCGCGATCGCCCTGCGCCGCATACGGTTCGTAGCCCCGCACGGTGGCGTCGCCGCCAAGCCCGAGTTCTTCGCTCGGCAAAAGCGTGTTGCCGGTCCACTGAAACAATCCCCGCGCCGATAGCGAGAAGCCCGAGCCGCCGAGTGCGAGATCGCGCTGCGCCGACAGTTGCAGATATTGATAACGCGGCTTCGCGCCGAGACGCGCGGAATCGAAGGCTTCGTCGCTGTTGCTGCCGTCGAGATGGCCGGGGCTCGCATAGAGCGACGCGTTCAGATGCGTTTCGCCGGATGCGTCGGTGTTGGTGAGATCGTAGGCGAGCACGAACTGGTGAATGTGCGTGTTCGCGTTGAACACCTGAAAGCCGCCGAATTCGAGGTTGTTGTTCGAGCGCTTGAAGTCGTAGCCGAGCTGAATCTGCTGCTCCCACGCGCCCGCGCGGTCGAGCGGCGGAAGACGGCGGTCGTAACGCAGGCTCAGTTGCGAACTGAGGCCGGTCTGCCCGTAACTGTCCGGCAGGCGCGGCGTGCTTTGCGCGAACACGCCGAACAGTTCGACGCGGTCCATCCACGGCAGCGGCGCGGTCATGTTGAACGCGTGCGCGATGAAACGCGCGCGGTCGGGCCTGCCTTCAATGGCGGGATTGCCGGAGACGAGGTCGTTGCTCGCCGTCATCTGGTAGCCGATGCGCGCATCCGCGCCGAAAAGATTGCCGTAGTCGAAGCCCGCGAGGATGCGGTCGCGGCCGAGCGCGCGCACGCCGTCGTTGTTGTAGCCGCCGTACACGCGCAGCGGCAGGCGGTCTTCGGTCTGCAGGACGACATCGGTGGTGTTCTGCGCGGCGCCCGGCGCGTAGATGACATCGACGCGGCGATACGGATTCGCGTTGAGCAGCGCGAGACCGGACGCGACATCGGCCTCGCGGATCGGCTCGCCGGCTGCAAGCGGCATCTCGCGCGCGAGCAGCGCATCGGAGAAATAGCGGTTGCCCTTCGCGATCACGCGCCCCGCGCGGAACTCGGCGACGTCGATCGTGACCACGCCCTCGCTCACGTCCTGCTCGGGCACGTAGACATCGACGAGCGGCTGGCCCGCGTCGCGATACCGCTGGACGACGGCGCGGCGGATTTCGGCGAGGCGCGCGAAGGTGAGCGGCCGATTCAGATCGGCGGTGAACGACGCGAGGAATGCGGCATCGAGCAGCGGAAGGCTCGCTGACGTAATCGCGTCGGCGGCGGCGGATTGTCGTTGATCGGCGAACGTGGCGGCGGCACCGGCGCGTGCGAACGCGATGCCGCGCAGCGCCGCCACCGCGACGGCCTGCGAGTCGTCGCGCGGTTCGGACGGCGGCGCGTCCGCCTGCGGACGCGCGGCGGCGGGCGGCGCAATCGGCGCGACATCGCGATAGGACTGCGCCGCTGCATCGCCGATCGCTAGCGATGCAGCCGCCGCCATCGCGACAAAGGACGCGGCGCGCCGCATCCGAGCGAGGACTCGCGTCATGCGCGGCGCGTGCGCGTTCTCACGTCGACTTCTCCGGTGCGGTTTGATGTTGGCCGCCGACTATATCGCGCCGGCGACGAACGCGCGCGCGCGCACCGAGCCGCACCGAGCCGCACGAAGCCGCGACGCGCTCAGGGCTTGAGCACGACCTTGATGCAGCCGTCTTCCTTGTCGCGGAACGTCTTGTACATCTGCGCGCCGTCCGCGAGCGACACCGTGTGCGTGATGACGAACGACGGATCAATCTGGCCTTCCTGAATGCGCTTCAGAAGATCGTCGGTCCAGCGCCGCACGTGCGTCTGCCCCATGCGCCAGGTGAGACCCTTGTTCATCGAAGCGCCGAACGGAATCTTGTCGATGAGTCCGCCATACACGCCTGGCACCGACAGCGTTCCCGCCGGACGGCACACGTAGATCATTTCGCGCAGCACGTGCGGGCGGTCCGTCTCCAGCATCACGGCCTGCTTCGCGCGGTCGTAAATGGCGTCGATCGAGCGCGTCGCATGCGATTCCATGCCGACCGCGTCGATGCATTTCTCCGGCCCCTTGCCCTGCGTGAGATCGCGCAGGCGTTCGAGCACGCTTTCTTCCTTGAAGTTGATCGGAATCGCGCCGCCCGCGCGCGCCATCGCGAGACGTTCGGGCACATGGTCGATCACGATCACCTGCTTCGCGCCGAGCAGAACGGCGCTGCGAATCGCCATCTGGCCGACCGGCCCCGCGCCCCAGATCGCGACCGTGTCCGTCGGCTCGATGTCGCATTGCACGGCCGCCTGCCAGCCGGTCGGGAAGATGTCGCCGAGAAAGAGCACTTGCTCGTCCGTGAGGCCGTCCGGAATCTTGACGTGCGTCTGGTCGGCGAACGGCACGCGCACGTATTCGGCCTGCCCGCCGGGATAGCCGCCCGTCAGATGCGTGTAGCCGAAGAGTCCCGCTGTCGTGTGGCCGAAGACTTTGTCCGCGACATCCTTGTTGCGGTTGCTGCGCTCGCACACGGAGAAGTTACCGCGCCGGCACTGATCGCATTCGCCGCAGGTGATGGTGAACGGCACGACGATGCGGTCGCCCTTTTTCAGCGCGCTGTTGCCGCTGCCCACTTCCACCACTTCGCCCATGAACTCGTGGCCCATGATGTCGCCGGATTCCATGCCAGGCATGAAGCCGTCGAACAGATGCAGGTCCGATCCGCAAATCGCACACGTCGATACCTTGATGATGGCATCGCGCGGATGCTCGATGACCGGATCCGGAACCGTCTCGTACCGGATGTCCTTCTTGCCTTGCCAAATCAGCGCTTTCATTGCTTGCCTCCAGCGGGAGTGAGGGGTCGTGTCGCGCGTCGTACCGGTCGGCAGTGAGAGGCGGCGACCGTAGGCCGCTTCCAGCAACGCGCGTTCCCTCGGCAGCTTGCCGACCCCGCTCGCGCGAATGCGCCCCTATCGCCGCGATTGGAAAAATCCAACGGCGCGGCATGCGGTTGGGAATACCCAGTGCTTACCACTTCATTGCGCCCATCCGGGCCATGAGCCTGGGACGCCCGATGGCGCTTCCCCACATCGCTTGTTGAACTTCCGCACTCTCATCGAAGGAGCCTGCCATGTTCGTACACAACAAACGCCTGCAATACACCGTGCGCGTCTCCGCGCCGAATCCCGGTCTCGCCAATCTGATGCTCGAGCAGTTCGGCGGACCGCAGGGCGAGCTTGCCGCCGCCATGCGCTATTTCACGCAAGCTGTTACCGAAGACGATCCGGGCCGCAAGGACATGCTGTTTGATATCGCGACCGAAGAGCTGAGTCATCTGGAGATCATCGGCAATATCGTCGCGATGCTGAACAAGGGCGCGAAGGGCGCGCTCGCGGAAGCGGTCGAACAGGAAGCCGAGCTTTACCGTTCGATGACCGGCAACGGCAACGACTCGCACACCACCGCAATCCTGTATGGCGCCGGCACGCCGCTCACCAACTCGGCGGGCGTGCCGTGGACCGCGGCTTACATCGACACCATCGGCGAGCCGACTGCCGACTTGCGCTCGAACATCGCGGCGGAAGCGCGCGCGAAGATCGTCTATGAGCGTCTTATCAACGTGACCGACGACGCCGGCATCAAGGACGCGCTCGGCTTTCTGATGACGCGCGAGATCGCGCACCAGAAGTCGTTCGAAAAGGCGCTGCATTCGATTCAGCCGAACTTTCCGCAAGGCAAGCTGCCGGGCAAGCCGGAGTTCGCGAGCGTGTACTTCAACATGTCGCAGGGCCAGGACATGCGCGGGCCGTGGAACGAAGGCGGCGACTGGGAATATGTCGAAGCGCCGCAACCGGCAGTCGATGGCGGCGACGGCACCGCGAGCGTGAACGTCACCGAAGTGGAGAAGGATGCGCTCACCAACATGGCGACGCGCACCGCTTCCGACCCGACCGCCGATCCGGTCACGGGCGCGGATCTCGGCTCCGGCAAGGCGGTTTAAGCGCGCCCGTTTCTCCGTCAGCCTTCTTGGTCTGCATCGGTCCTCGGCCTTTCATGAATAGGCCGATGGACCGATTCGCTCCATCGTCGCCAAGCACGATTTTTCTTCGCGCGGACGCCGTCGAATTCGTGCACACCTCGACGTTCGCCGTGCGTACCGAATCGCGCGACGCCGCTTCTCTCACACGACGATGGACAAAACCTCAACTCCCGACATCACCGTTGCCGGCGCGATAGATGTAAACGCTCATGCCGAATGCGCGCGTGAACCGATTCATATTCCCGGCGGCATTCAACCGCATGGCGTGCTTCTCAGCGTGGATGCCGAAGGCGTCATTCTGCAGATCAGCGGCAATATCGAACCCATCGCGCGCCGGTCCGCGCAAGCGTGCCTCGGCCAGCCGCTCGAAATCGTGCTCGGCCGGCATGCAAGCGAGCGCGCGCGTGCCGCGTTCGGCCAGCTCACGCGCGATGGCTCGGCGATTCACGCGGGCAACGTGCGCATCGAAGAGTGGGCGCATAACGGGCCGGTGGCCCTCGTCGTGCATCGTCATGACGGGCTGCTCTTCGTCGAAGTCGAACCGGCGCAGGACACCGCCGACGTGTTCTCGACCATGTATCCGCTCGTGCGCTCGTTCGTCACCGAGGTGCAATCCATGCGGACGGTCGAGCAGATTTGCCAGTTCGCCGCAACGGAGATTCAGCGCATCACCGGCTTTGGCCGCACGCTCGTCTATCAGTTCGACGACGAAGGCCACGGCCACGTCCTCGCCGAAGCCATCGAGCCGGGCTATCCGTCCTATCTCAACCAGCACTTTCCGGCGTCGGACATTCCGGCGCAGGCGCGCGAGTTGTACCGGCGCAATCCCATCCGTCTCATCTCGAACGCGAACTACGAAGCCGCGCCGCTCATCCCGCCGCTTCATCCGACGACGGGCCGCCCGACCGATCTCACGCATGCGTCGCTGCGCAGCGTCTCGCCGGTGCATCTGCAATACATGCGCAATATGGGCACGCTCGCATCGATGTCGATGTCCATTCTCGTCGACGACAAGCTCTGGGGCCTCATCTCCTGCCATCACGCGACGCCGCGCCTGCCGCCGTTCGAAGTCCGCACCGCGTGCGAGCACGTCGCGCAGATCGTCTCGCTGCAAATCGAGGCGCGCGAAACGCAGGCCGAAGCGCACTATCGCCTCGAATTGCGGCGCATGCTCTCGAAGCTGCTTTCGTCGATGGCCAATACCGACAGCTTCGTCGAGGCGCTCGTCGACGATGCGCCCGATCTGCTCGGCTTCACGCGCTCCTCGGGCGCGGCGGTGATCTTCGAGGGACGCACGTCGCTCATCGGCGTGACGCCGAACGAACAGAGCGTGACCGCGCTCGTCGACTGGCTCGACAATCAGAGCGAGGATGTGGTGATGTCGGACCGCGCATCGGAAGCGTGTCCGCCGCTTGGCGATACATCGGAGATCGCGGGCTTTCTCGCCGTGTCGATCTCGAAGATCTATCGCAACTACGTGATCTGGTTCCGGCGTGAAGTCGTGCAGACGATCCAATGGGCGGGCGATCCGCGCGCGAAGCTGACGGGCCTCGCCGCGTCTCTTTCGCCGCGCGAGAGCTTCGATACATGGACCGATGTCGTGCGCAACCGCTCGCTGGCCTGGCGCGCCGCCGAGCGCGAGATCGCGCTGGAGTTTCGCGCGGCGATGCTCGGCATCGTGCTCCGACGCGCCGAGGAAATCGCGCAACTCGCGACCGAACTCGGCCGCGCGAATCACGAACTCGAGGGCTTCTCGTACACGGTGTCGCACGACTTGCGCGCGCCGCTGAGACATGTCGTGAGCTTCGCTGACCTGCTGCGCCAGATCGACGGCGACAAGCTCTCCGAACGCGGGCGCGGCTATCTCGACCGCGTCGTGACATCGGCGCGTTTCGGCGGGCGGCTCGTCGACGATCTTCTGTCGTTCGCGCAACTGGGCCGCGCGTCGCTGCGTCCGCACAAGGTGGACATGCATGCGCTCGTGCACGCGATCATCCAGAACGATATCGACGAGCACAGCTCATCGCGCGTGCATTGGCGCGTGGAAGCGCTGCCCGCTGTCGAAGCGGATCATGTCTTTCTGCATGTGGCGTTCGGCAATGTCATCGCCAATGCGGTGAAGTTCAGTGCGCAGCGCGAGAAGCCGGTGATCGAAGTCGGCGCCTATTCGGGAACGGGTGAACTCGCGGACCACGAGGTGTACTTCGTGCGCGACAACGGCATCGGCTTCGACATGCGTTACGTCGACAAGCTCTTCGGCGTGTTCCAGCGGCTGCATGTGAACGAGCAGTTTCCCGGCATGGGCATCGGGCTGGCGAACGTGCGGCGCATCATCGAGCGGCACGGCGGCAAGGCGTGGGCGGAAGGCGTGCCGAACGAGGGCGCGGCCTTCTTCATGGCCCTGCCGAGACAGTTTCGCCCCGAGAGCGGCGTGCGGCGGGATACGGCCGCGTCGGCGCTCGCGCGTCTTGCGGCGGGGACGGGCGGCGCGGGACATGACATCGGGCAGTTGGTGAAGCGTTCGGAGAAGGAGAGGAAGTAGGGGCTGGCGTTGTTTCATTCGTCGAAGGACGAAAGGCCGCGGCTACCTGCCGGAGCTCACTCGCTTCGTGCACGCGATGGATGTCCTGGCAATCAACTTCGGTCCGCGGATACTGTGTTGGCTAAAAGCGCGTTGGTGTGCGGTCCGGGTGCCTCCGATCAGGCTCACGGGAAGCCTTCACCCGACGGGCCCCCGATGCCGGAATGCCTTTTTGGCCGACGGCGAACGACTGGAGCCGCTCGCGCGCGTTTCGGCTCGCGTTCATCACCCGAAGGCTCCAGGCTCCCGCGCAAGCGTTCAAATTCGGAGCGCAAACATGATCGTGCCAACGCTTCCTTTCTGAGATGCACTTCCGGACGTCGCATTGCCGTCCGATACCATTTGCACTCCTGTTGACGTTGGGGGTGACATGTCTTTTCCCAATTGGGGATTCTCATACAACGCGCTGCGGTTGCCACTCCCGAGGGGCTGGCAATGTTCGCTCGTACCCGCCCGCGACTTGCAGGACATTGATCGCGGTTGGAATCTTTCCTTCGAGGAGCGGCAGAAAGCACGCAAGGAGCGCGAAGAACAGATTGAACAGGACCGGCGAGACTTTGACCGACTGTTCCGGTTCTCCATCAACCGACGCGCCGCGCGTGCTTCTAGCAACTTCAGCACGTATGTCATCTTTATAAGTGATCATTTGCGCGTCTCGCGTCCAGTCGATGGAGACGGCCTGACGCGCATCTATCGCGATGCGGTACGCGATGGCCGACTCATTCCCGCGATCGACCGTGCTTGGCGCGGCAGTCGGCGGGTTAGCCGGCAATACGCACCGCAAAGCTGGCCGAAGCGAGCACCTGACCCTAAGCCGACCATCTTCGGGGTCCGCAACGGTCAGTACTTACCGCTCAACGCGGACGGGTCTTTTGCCGATGACTCGCCCTACGTTCCGGTTCCAGCCGCGGCCGCAGCAGCGACCATAGCGGGCGCGGGCGCTCTTCTCGGCGGGCGTCGTAGCGAAAGCGGTTCTGACTTGCTTGGCGCGGCGGGGACAATAGCCGGGGCTGCGTTCGGTGGCGCGGCTTCGAGCGTCGATGACGACGGCAATTCGATGCTCAGGAGCTTCAGCGATACTGACGACAGCAACAGCGGATTGTCGCTCGGCGACGCGCAGCCCTTTGAATACGCGCCTGGAACGCCAGATGGCGATGCGATCGATGTCGCCGGGCTTCCCAGCTTGAGCGGCGATCCAAACTCGTGGGTCGAAAGTGGCCCGGGCATGAAAAAGCAATGGCGCATGTTTGGTCCTGACGGATCGGCAGCGGTCGACATCGACTTCGATTCTCATCACGGACAGCCGAACCCGCATGCGCACAATTGGGACGGAACTTCTCGCGACCAAGGCTGGCCGGTATCGATTTTTCCTCGTTGAGGTAAGCGGTGAATGACATTGATGTGACGCTGAAAGCGTTCGACTATTTTCACGATTGGTATGTGGACAGCATTGCATTGCAAGGCAATGAGGCATCCACCTGTCCTGACACGTTGACGCTGGTTCTAAGCCTTGCTGATCGTCGTGTTTCGATCGCCTTCGCAGGCATGACTCGCCTTGGCATCGAGAATGGTGGCACCGTCAACATCGTGCTATCAATGGAGGAGGTTCAGCCCAACACGGAGGTCAATGCAATCGCCCAGCGCCTTCTGAAGCAATCGTTGCGCGGCAAACGGACGGCTCAACATGTTGTCTACTTGCATCCGACAGCGGGATTCGCGATAGCCGTTGAATTCGATTTCCTCGCAATCAAAGAGGGCGCATGAGTGTGCATGTTGCGTGGAGGAGCCGCGAAGATTCTTTAATCCGAGCGGTCAGCGGGCGGAAGTCACTCTTGGTTCCGAATGCCCCAATAACTGCTGTACCGCCGAACAGATCGAACAGGGCCGGCGAGACTTCGACCGACTGTTCCGGTTCTCCATCAACCGACGCGCCGCGCGCGCTTGTAGCAACTTCAGCACGTATGTCACCTTTATAAGTGATCGTTTGCGCGTCTCGCGTCCAGTCGATGGATGCAGCGACATCTCGCTTCCCGATTGAGCTTATTCATCCGCATTGCGCGAAATGCGGAGCCCAAAGCGCCAAAAAAACAAACGGCCGCGATCATAACGATCGCGGCCGTTCGCATTACCTGACGCCCGATGCTTAACGCTTAGAACCGGTGCCGCAACCCAACCGCCGCCGCGACCTGATTCTGCGTCGTGGACGGAGACAGCGTGTTGATCATCGCGACGTTCGCGCCCGCATTGCCGAGCTGACCCGACGCATGCTGGTACACGCCCTCGACGTACACATCCGTGCGGCGCGAGAGCGAGTAATCGGCTTGCAGCGAAACCGTATGCCACTTCGGATCGCCCGAGCCGTTCGAACCGCTGATCTTGCCGTCGGTGTACGTGTACGACGCATCGAGATTCAGGGCCGGCGTCAGCGCATAGCGGCCATTCACTTCGAAGTTATTCAGATGCAGGTTCGTGCCGCTCGGAATGGCGAACGCCGCGCCGCCTTCCGATGCCGCGATCAGGTTGTCGTAGTGCGTGTTGGTCCACACGAAGCCGACCGTCGCGGGGCCATATGCGTAGTTCAGGCCCGCGCCGAACGTGCGCTGCAGATCGGCCGTCAGGTTCGTCTTGTCGCTTTGTCCCGCCGACACCGCGCCGCCCGTGTTGAAGTTACGCGAGTTGTTCGTTTGCAGGTAAGCCGCCGCGAAGTTGAGCGGACCGTTGTTATACGAAGCGCCCGCGCTCCATGCGCGGTTGTTCGCGAACTGGCCGGCATCGTTGCTGAAACCGTACAGGCCGCCGAACTTGAAACCGCCGTAATTCGCGCTCTGATACTTGACCGAGTTCTTGATCGAGATCGAGTTGTCGAGATTGTCGTTGTCGAGCGGATGCGCGCTCAGGTTGTTGCCATAGCCCGCGCCGGCTTCGGAGAGCGGTGCGAGGAAATCGACCATCGAATCGTACTGACGGCCGAGCGTGACCGCGCCGTATTGATTGCTTTGCAAGCCGACATACGCCTGACGGTTGAACATGCCGTCCTGATTGAAGCCGCCGTTGTTCAGGTTGAAGCCGCTCTCCAGTCTGAAAAGCGCGTGCAACCCGCCGCCCAAATCTTCGCTGCCGCGCAAGCCGAAATACGTATCGGAGACGGAACCGCTGCCTTGCTGCCAATTGCTATGCCCGGCGGAATTGTTCGTGTAGACGAGGCCCGCATCGAGCATGCCGTACAAGGTGACGCTGCTTTGCGCCTGAGCCGATGCAGCGAAGGCGCCGAGCACGCCCGCAATGAGGAGAGTTTTTTTCATGATTGCCGTGTGTCCTGTTTAGAGCAAAGGCTTCCCAAGGCGATGCGTTCATCCTCGGAAAACTGGACACACTCTAAGCGAGCCTCTTCGCTGCGTCGCTGCATTCCGCGCGATTTGCGCGGAAAGAATCTATTGCTAAAAATGCAAGGCGAATGCTCGGCCCGCTGATAATGCTTTAGCCTCAAGCGCTTAGTGTCCTTTGGCAAACTCATTGAAGACTTCGAGTGTTGCGCATGGGCGACGTGATTCCTTTGCGTTCTGGAGAAGTGCTTTGCAGGCAGCGGGGTTTATCCGCGTCAAGGTGCTTGATAATATTTAGGCGTCTGAAGTGTTTGACACCGAGTTGCAGCCTGAGGACATGGGGCGGCTTCGCGAGAGGAAGCCGCCCCGCATTCACTTCGCTTTATGCATCGCTCATGCCGCGGGGTCGAGCTTCACCTTGATCCATCCCGGCTGGCGCAAATCGAACGCCTTATATGCGTCGATCACGTTCATCATCGGCTCGCGCGTCGTCAATACGCGAAGCGGATCGAACGATCCGTTGCTCACGCGCTCGATGAGCGCCGGCGTGATCGCGCGATGATTGCAGTTGCCCATTCTGATCGCGAGATTCTTGTTCATCGCGACGCCGAGCGGAAAGAAGCGGTCATTCGGCGGATAGACGCCGATCACGCCAAGCGAGCCTGCTTTCGCGAGCGCTTCCACGGCCCAGTCGAGCGCCTGCGTCGGCGCATTGCCCGGCACCCAGTTGCCGCCGTCCTCGTTGCGCTCGGGCGTGACGGTGCGGCTTTCCTGCTCGGCCTGCTTAGCCTTTTCCGCCGATGCAGCCGGTCCGCCTTGCGGATGCACTGCATCCACGCCGACCGCATCGATCGCGCGATCCACGCCGATGCCGTTGGTCAGTTCGAGAATCGCCTGCACCGGATCTTCCTCCTCGAGGTTCACGGTTTCCGCGCCCTGCGCACGCGCCATGTCGAGACGATCAGCGAGGCGATCCACCGCGATCACGCGTCCGGCGCCCATCATCCACGCACTCGCGATCGCGAATTGCCCGACAGGTCCCGCGCCGAACACGGCAACCGTATCGCCCTGACGCACTTGCGCGAGCTGCGCGCCGAAGTAGCCGGTCGGGAAGATATCGGACAGCAGAATGGCGCGGTCGTCATCGACGTTATCGGGCAGCTTGATGAGGCTCGCGTTGGCAAGCGGCGTGCGCGCATATTCGGCTTGCAGGCCGTTGATCGGGCCGGTCGTCTTCGGTCCGCCGAAGAACGCGGTGCCTGCGGACGGCCCGTTCGGATTGGCGAGATCGCATTGCGCGGTGTAACCCTCGCGGCAATACGCGCAGCATCCGCACGATATCGTCGATGGAATCAGCACGCGATCGCCCCGCCTCAGATTGCGCACGCCCTTGCCCACTTCCTCGATCACGCCGACGCCTTCGTGTCCGAGAATCGTGCCCGGCACCATGCCGGACAGCGTGCCGCGGACCATATGCAGGTCCGTGCCGCAGATGGCGCTCGACGTGAGCCTGACGACGGCATCGTGATCGTGCTGGATCGCCGGATCGGCGACGTTGTCGAGCGAAATGTTTCCTACGCCATGGAATACGACTGCTTTCATCGTCAGCTCCTCAAAGAGTTCGCACGAACGACAGCCGCAGCAACGCGCGCGCCCGTTTCCGGGCATAGGCGTTGCGTGCTCGAAGCAGCATGCGTTATGTCGTTTCCTGAAAGGAGAACATCATGAACAAGGATCAGAAAGAAGGCATCAAGGAGCAGGTGAAAGGCTGGGTCGATACGGCCGTCGGCACCGTGACCGGCAACGAGGACCGCAAGCTGAAGGGCGACGTGGAAATCACCAACGGCGCGAATCGCAAGGACTACGGCGACCAGAAGGACAACATCGAGAAGGGCGTCGAAGATCCGGGCGAACCGACGAACACCTGACGCCCCGCATCGACGTTCAGGCCGCGCGCTTCACATAGCGCGCGATGAAGGTGCGCGTTTCGTCGTCCGGAAAGCGCACCGCCACGCGATCCGCGCTCACCATCTCCACGACACCCTCGCCATAGCGCCGCACGCGCACGCGCTCGCCCTGCGCGAACGCGTGTGCGCTTCGCTTCGGAGCCGCCTTCTCCTGCTCTTCGTGCTGCTGCGACAGCGCCTGTTCGCGCATCTCGCGCGGGCTTTCGGTCACTTCCGGCGGATGCAGGCAGTTATCGCACGAACCGCATTGGCCGCCTTCGAGTTCGTCGTCGGGCGCGCGGTAGCTCACTTTCGGTTTACTCGCATCGGGCGCGTGGGTGTCGTCGTCATCGGCGGCGAAGTAGTCGAGCAGAATGCGCCAGCGGCAACGCGCGCTCTGCGCATAGGTGATCATGCGTTCCAGCACCGCGCGGTCGCGCCCGGCACGCGCGGCGTAGCCTTGCGCGGCATCGTCGAGTTGCGCGATGGCGCCGCCGTCGTCGATCAGCTTCATGCCGCCGCGCCGCGTCCTGCGCGTCACGCCGATGTCGTTGAGCAGGGTCGCGGCCACGCGCAGCTTGTTCACGCCGACATGCGGCAACGCTTCGCGCAGGCGTTCCAGCGGCTTTTCGAGCGTTTGCGTCGATGTTTCGCGCGCAAGGTCGCGCACCGCTTCCGCGACGCGCCGGATCGTCTCGGGATTCGGATAGCGGCCGCCGAGAAAGAACTGCTGAACCTGCTTGTCTTTCAGCTCGAAGAGCAGGATGCATTGCGCGGGACTGCCGTCGCGGCCCGCGCGCCCGGCCTCCTGATAGTAGGCGTCGAGACTGCCCGGCACTTGCGCGTGCAGCACGAAGCGAATGTCGGGCTTGTCGATGCCCATGCCGAACGCATTGGTCGCCACCATCACGCGCACGCCGTCGGCCATGAACGCGTCCTGCGCCTCGGAACGCGCGTTGGCCGAGAGCTTGCCGTGATAGCGCGCCGCCGCGACGCCCGCCTCGACGAGCGCCGCATGCAGCGCCTCGCACTCCGCCACCGTCGCGCAATAGATGATGCCGCTGCCCTCGAGCGTGCTGGCCAGTTCGATCGCGCGCTTGCGCTTGTCCTCGGGGTTCGTCAACTGTTCGACGGAGAAATGCAGATTGTCGCGATACACGCCCGTGTGGATCACGTTCGCGTGCCGCATCTGCAATTCGCGCACGATATCTTCGACGACATCGGGCGTCGCGGTCGCGGTGAGCGCGAGGACGGGCGGGCGGCCGAGCGTCTTCACCGCGTGAATCAGTTCGACGTAGGCGGGCCGGAAATCGTGGCCCCACTGCGAGATGCAGTGCGCCTCGTCGATCACGACGAGCGGCACCGCGGGCATGTCCTTGCCCGTGAGCGTCGCGGTGAACTCCGCGTTGACGAGACGCTCGGGCGTGACGAACAGAATGCGGATGCGGCCCGCCGTCATCGCTTCCATCGCTTCGCGTTCTTCGGTGGTCGTGAGCGTGCTGTTGATGACCGCTGTCGCGACGCCCGCTTCGACGAGCTTCGCGGCCTGGTCGCGCATGAGAGAAATAAGCGGCGATACCACGACCGTCATGCCGTCGAGCTGAAGCGCGGGCAACTGATAGCAAAGCGATTTGCCGGCGCCCGTCGGCATGACGGCGAGCGTGTCGTTGCCATCGAGCACGCTGCGGATGACTTCATCCTGTCCGGGTCGCAGATGGGGAAAGCCGAAGACTTTGCGCAGAGCGGTTTCCAGCTCGCGGTCCAGCGGTTTGCGCGCGCGGGTGGCGACGCTGCCAGTAGTGTCGTTCATTGTGTATTGCGTTTGAATTGAGCGTCGCGCGTTCAGCGATTGCGGCTGTTCGCTTCGAGTGATGTTGCGGATTAAGGCGTTCGCGTTTTGGGGTGGACACCTCGCTTATTTATCGAGAACCGATCGAAATCATTCGCATTTGAATAAATGCTTCGGCTTTGTTAATGACTTCGTTCGATGGAGCAAACCCCAGACCCAGCGCGGAGTTTGAATAAAGGAAAATACCGATGAAAAGTTTGCGTGTTTGCGCTATGCAGCCAAAAGGCCCGCAAACGTTGTCTGCGCGGGAACGCTCCAGGTCTGTGTGGGAATGCGAACACTCGGGACCCTCGCGCAAGCCTTACCAGGCGGGGCGGTTTCAAAAGGAAACAACTTTTCGCGAAGCAAACGCCGCGGAAGGTATGACCTTTGCTCTATCTTTAGCTTCTTGAATTACGCCGGACGAATACGACAATGAGAGCCCTCCATGCAAATCCAGGCTACCGACAGCGCCGCTCTGCCCAACTTGCCGAACGCGAACTCAAACACCTGGAATTGATTCTCGCGAGCTTCGTCGAAGGCGGCACGGCGCCCGGCCGTCTGCCCACGCGCTATTGGGACATGCGCGTCGCGCAACTGGATAGCGAGTACGATCTCGTTCCGTCGCAAAGTCAACGCGTCACGATGCTTCAGCGCAAGCTCGCGCTGCTCGATTCGGCGCTCGGTTCCGCCGCCGCCGATGCGCAGGAAAGACAGAGCCGCCGCGTCGCCGCCTGAGTCTTTCGCCGCGCCGCCCGTTTCTCGTCACTGTCACTATTTCGCGCGCTTGATGACCGAGCGCGCCATGTTCGCAGCCAACTCCGCGCGCAGTTCCGCCCACTTGCCGAGCAGCGAAGAATCGTTGGTCAGGAAGTAAGGCGCGTCGGCCCACTGGATATCGCCCGCACTACCGCGCCCGGTCTCGAAGACGCGCATGTCTTCGTCGTCGTCGGCGCCCTGGGTCACGAGTTCGCTGAACGAATGCACGTCCGTCAACGCGACGTCGTAGATGACGATGCTATTGAGCACGGCAATCGCCGTCTTGCTCATGCGCCACGCGGCTTCCCGGCTGTCCGCCATCAGGAAGGCCACGCCCTGAACGGGCGCAGTCAATGTCACGCGAAAAAGGCGTGACCTGCATGCATCGCTGAGTCGAATCGTCATGGTTTCTCAGTCTGTAGCCGAGCGAACGCGCGTCCATCCGAAGCTATCGCAGAGCAAGACGCGATCCCGCTTGACCGCGTTTGCCGCTTGGCGGAGCGGCAAACCATGACAACGTTTCAGTCGTTGGGAGCTGAGCCGCCTTAAAGCTCGGGGCGCGCGAGATCGGCCTGCACGACTTCGTTGCCCCGGCGTTGCGCCGCTTCTATCGCGTCCGATTTCGATGCATAAGGCCCGAGCGTATCCGCTCCGTCGAACGGAAATAAAAGCCGTCCGTCCGTTTTTCGCACCACTTTCAACGTGCCGTAATAGCCGCTCGCCGCGCTGCCGCGATACGACGCATAAATCTGGAAATCGCTTGCGGTTGCGCCGGGTGTCGGCGCGACGACACGCGTTGGAAAATAAACGAGCTTGGGGCGTCTGCCACTCATATGCGTCACGGGAATCACCAGTTGAGAGCGCGTCATTCCAGGCGCTCATGACCGGTCGCGTGCGAGACGCGCCCGCCCGCTCGAATGTCTCGCCATTCGAACGGACGCACGCGCTAGCCGCCGGAAATTTCACGCAGGAAAGGAAAGCCGCTGCTCGAACTCCAGCAATTGCCAAGCCGGGTCGTGCGCCGGCGAGCGCAGCGCCGGAAATGGCGCCGCGCGTCGTCAAGAAAGAAGCAGAAACGGCATTTCAGGTCCCGCCCATATAAAAATCGTCGCGATTATTGCCCGTCGTGCGAATGCAGATCGGCGAACGATAGAGCGGCTCCGCGTACTTGGTGCCGGGAAGTTCATCGCGGATTTTCATGAAAAGCGGCGAGAGGCCATTATCGAGCCATGCGCCCCAGATCGCGTCGTGATGGTCCGGCAAGTAGAGCTTCGGCTTGAAGAGCTGCAAATGCTGGAACGTGAAGCCGAGTTGCGTCTCCGCGATCGGATGCGGCGTCCACGGAAAGATGCCGACATCGACGCCCGGCGCGACGCTCGTCGCGAGCTGCAACTCCTCGGGGCTCGGGTTGCTCACGCTGTCGAACCACACGATCCTGAAGCCGTTCGGAAACGTGAACGTGAAGCCCATCGTGCCTTGCGTGACGATGTTCGGATCGCTCGATCCGCGTGCCGCGACTGCGTCGTGCTGCTGCTGTTCGGCGGCGGTGAGCGGCGGCGCATCGAGCGCGTAGAGCGCGGCGAGTTGTGTCGTGAGTCCCGCTTCGATCGTGCTGTGGATGATGTGCGTCGGACTGATCGTGATGTCGCCGTAAGTGAACTTCTCCGTGTTGTTGCCGCTGACGGTCGTGGTCTGCGCGGCCGGCACGCCGAGCACTTGCGCTTCTTTCGTCGTGATGGCCGAGCCGATGACCTGCGCCTTCGTCTGCGCGGCGACGGCGGCCACGTCGCTGATGTGGTCCGAATGCGCGTGACCGATGAGAATGACGTTCGCCTTCGTCACCTGCGATACGGTGAAGCCGAGCGACGGCGTGCGCGCGGGCCGTTCGTAATACGTGTCCATGATGACGACGACGCCGTGATACGCAAGCTCGTAGTTCGCCGTGCCGAGCCAGCGCAGCACGGCGGTGTCGCCTTGAGGAAGCGGCCCGCCCTGCGATGCGGGCGTGAGGCTCTGGCACGCGGGATCGGATGCGAGCGGCGCGTCCGCTGCATTGGCCGGCGCAAGGCCGGAATCGTTATGGTCGTGACCGCACGCGCATAGCAGCGAAGTCGATGCTATGAGCGTCGCGCCCAGCGCTCGGAATAGGCCAGCCTTTCTCATGACACCTCTCCTTTGAGGACTACCGACAGGGAACCGAAAGCTCCTTAATCGTGCCGAAATCGTGCGGAAAGCTGGCTTGAGTTCAATAGTAAATGCGCCGAAAGCGCGGCGTCTATGTGCCGTGCAGCATTTACTTCAATGCTTCGGTGTCGTGAGAGAAGACGGTTGTCGCGTGCCTCTTTTCGACGGTCAGATTGACCGAGCGCGCGCCGTTCGGCCGGGTGCGATGACGCACGCCCGCGGGAATCGTCAGCATGTGGCCGGCGCGGAGTTCGGCCGCGCCGTCATCGAAATCGATGACGAGCGTGCCTTCCAACACGATAAAAGTCTCGTCGGAGTCCGGATGGATGTGCCATGCGTAGGGCGCGTCCATCACGCTGATGTGGATGTCGTGATCGTTCACGCTCGCGACGACGCGGTTCATATAGCCATCGCGCGCGGCGTTCGCGATGGCGGTGAGATCGACTGGCTGGATCATGCGCGCCTCCTTTGCCCAACGGTTTCGATCGAGGCTAGCGCAGCCGCGCGTGCTATCGCAAACGAATCGTTTTGGCGTGCATGTGAAGCGCGTTCACATCGCGACGGCGCCGCCGCCCGGCGCATGGCCCATGATCGCCGCGAGGTTGCCGACAGCCGGCTCGGCGTAGAAAGGTGGCGGCGCTTCCGGCGGCAAAGGCGCCGGGCTGGAGACGGCCGCGTGCGGATAGACGGGCAGCGGGGGCGCGCTTTGTCCGCTGGACGCGACCGGAAAGACCGGCCCGCCGACGATGCCCACGCCGATGAACGGATGCGCCTGCGCCGCCGTTGCCAGCCCCGCGCTCAACGCGAGCGCCAGCGTGATGTTCCTGATCGTCCTCATCGCAGTCTCCTCTTTCCGGTTCGTCGATGAAGGCATTCTGCGACGCGAGAATGAGCGAAGAATGAGGCGATCGGTCGGCGCGGTCAGAAGAGTTCCGAATCGAGCGGAAGCAGGTTCATCCATTTGACCGCGGTGCGCCGCTCGGTGCCGTCGTCGTGAATGGAGCGGATCATCACGCGCTCGCCGCGCGCCTCTCCCAATACCTCGACGATGCGGTTACGATAGCGCGCGAGTGCGCCCTTCGCGGGCTTCATCGGCTTGCGTTTCGTGCTCGTGCGAGCGGACACTGCGGGCATAGGCGTGACGGCGATTCATGACGGCGTCATCATAGCGATGCTCACGCCCGCACTCAAACCCCGAATCCGTCAAACTGCGATCCGCCACACATGCGCCGAACCACTGTCCGTCATTCTCCCGTTCACGGCCGCGGCGTCTTTGCCCTGGCCGATCTGCCCGCCGGCACGCTGCTTTTCGAATACAAGGGCGAGCGTCTTTCGTGGAAGGAAGCGCAGCGCGCCTACGAGCGCTCGAATGCGGAGGACGGTCACACCTTCTTCTTCGGACTGGACGATGGCCGCGTCATCGACGGCGCGCGCGGCGGCAATTCGGCGCGCTGGCTCAATCACAGTTGCGCGCCGAATTGCGAGGCCGAGCAGGAAGGCGAGCGCGTGTTCATCCGTTCGATCGTGCCCATCGGTAAAGGGCAGGAACTTTTCATCGACTATTGCTTGACGGTCGAGGGACGCCGCACCGCCGCGCTCAAGCGGATGTATGCGTGCCGGTGTCTCGCGAAAGAGTGTCGCGGAACGATGTTGTCGAGCGAGCGGTAAGCCGATGCCGTTGCGTTGCGCGCGACGCTAGAGCCGTCCCGTCACCGGCAACGACGCTCCCGTGATGCACCGCGCGTCCTTCGACAGAAGAAACGCGATGACCCCCGCGATGTCCTCCGCGCTCACCCATCGGGCGTAGTCCGCGCTGGGCATATCGGCGCGGTTCTGCGGCGTATCGATGATGGAAGGCAGCACCGCGTTCACCGTCACGCCGCGATCCTTGAGTTCGTCGGCGAGCGCTTCGGTCATTCGCATCAACGCCGCCTTCGATGCCGCGTAAGCGCCCATGCCGGCCACTGCCTTCAGCGCAGCGGCCGCCCCGACGTTGACGATGCGCCCGCCCGCGCCGAAATGCGCGAGCGCGGCCTTCGATGCATGCAACGCCGTCGATACGTTCGCCGCGAACATGTCGTCCCATGCATCGGCGCTGCCGTCGGCGATCGTCTCCCAGCAGAAGCCGCCCGCCGCGTTCACGAGCGCATCGACGCCGCCGAAGTGCGCCGCGATCTGGTCGAGCGCGAGTTGCGCGGCGCGTGCATCGGTCAGATCGATGCCCGTCACAGCGAAGGCGGCGTCGGGCGGCCCGTCTCTTGCGCCACCGCGAGCGATCAGCGCGACGCGCCCGCCGCGTTGCGTCAACACGCGCGCCGTCGCCATGCCGAGATTGCCAAAGCCGCCCGTGATGGCGACGCGCATTCCGTCGAGATCGGTCATGGTGTCGCGTCCTTTTCTTGAGCGATTGTTCGGATGTCGGCGATCGCCGCGCCGCGCGTTCGCAACGTCGATGGCAAAAAGAATAGGACGGAACATCGGCCAGCGCGATCGGGAAATGCCGCCGCGCGGCCCGATCATTCGCCGACGAGCTTGCGCGTGAGCGGCGCCACGCCCGCGCGATACGTCCGCGCGAGCGCCGACGCGCGCTCCGTCAGCGCGTGCGCCTCGGCGTTCAGCGCGTCGCGCGCGGCGGCTTCGAGGTCGTCTATCGGCACGACGCGCGCGGCGCCCGCGCCCTCCCAGGTTTGCGCATAGGCGGTGTGCTTTCCGGTGCGGGCGGCGTCATCGGGATGAAGCACGTTCACGCGCGGCTTGCCATACGCCATCGCGACGATGCGACCGTGCAGGCTGCTCCCGACGAACCCGGCGCTTGCTGCGATGAGCGCGCAGATATCCCACACGTTCAGCGAATCGAAGAGGATGGCGGCGCCCTGGCGCATGCGCGCGGCGAGGCGCCCGTACACGGCGATGTCGTCATGCCACGGCGCCGCGCCCGCCCGGAAGAACGCTATGCCGAGGCCGCTGCCCGCCGAAAGCGCGTGGAGCTGGCGCGCGAGCCGGGCGAGCGTTGCGTCGTCGCCGAAATCGGCGCTGCACTGCACGGCGAGATAGCCGCGCGGAGATGCGCGGCGCACGTTGGCGACGGCCGCGCCCCGCGCGTGCTGGCGGATGCGCGCATCGAACAGTTCGGCGACCAGCGTCACCGGATCGGGGACGAGGCGCGCAGCGATGCCCTCGGCGCGGAGAATGGCTTGCGTGCGGGCATCGCGCACGCTCAGGTCGTCCGCGGCGCGCAGCTTGGTCAGCACCTCGGCGCGAAAGTCGGGATCGCGGGCATCGAGCGTGGCGCCGCCCACCGCGTCGAAACACAGCGACGCCGCATGCGGAAACGCCTCGCGGCCGATTACATAGGGCGCGCGTGCATCGACGCCGAGCGTGGCGCGCGCCCACGCGCTGCGCTCGTCCGCCCGCGCACCGTAACGGGCGATGCAGGCCTGCGCGTCTTCCGGCGGCATCAGCATGACGGCGGCTTCCCAGGCGTCGCACGTCAGCAGTTCGCCGCCCGCGTGCAGGAGCGTGACCGGCGCATCGCGCCAGCGCGCCGCGACGCTCGCCAGCGCGGCGACGCCATGCCCGCCGTGCGCGCGTAGATCGCGCGCCGCCAGTCCGGCGAAGACGAGCCGCGCGTTGGGCCGACGCTCGCGGATCAGCCGCTCGGCGACGTGAGCGAACAGCAGGTCGCCGAAGTTATGGCGGTCGAACGCGCCGAAAACGACGATGGGGCGCGGCATGGGCGCGTGCGTGCGAGCGTCGGTCAAGCGGGTTCCTGTTTGCGCGGTGCGCGCGACGAATGGCATGGCTCGGGCGGAAGCCGTACGCCCGTCGGATCCTCATCCGGGAAAAAACTTCGCACCGCGCTTACATAGCGCGAATCGTGTTCTAAGATTCTTCTCACTGCGTTCCACGCCGCCAGCGGCGCGCCCCGCGGTTCAGCGTTTCACCAGCCGTCCTCACAAAAAGCCGTAACAAGGAGACAACCGGATGAAAGCAACGCTCAAGTTCTTGCCATTGGCCATCGGCGCGATGTTCGCCTGCCTGCCGCCCGCGCACGCCGCTCAGGACAATGTCAACGCACTGTCCAACTTCCGTCAGACCGGCAACACGCAGCCGCCCGAAACCGTTCCGCAGACCGGGCAAACCGCCGACGCGCTGCGCGAGAACCTCAAGCAGATCAAGCTGCCGCCCGGATTCAAAATTGAGCTGTACGCGGTCGTGCCCGAAGCGCGGCATATGGCGATCGAGCCATCGACGGGCGTGGTGTTCGTCGGCACGCGCAAGAATCGCGTCTGGCAAGTTACGGACAGGACCAAGCAGCGCGTGGCGAGCGACGTGGTGCAGTTCGCATCGTCGGTCACGTTCAAGGTGCCCAACGGCGTGTGCTTCTCGCCCGATGGCGTGCTCTACGTCGTCGAGCAGAACCGCGTGCTGGGCTTTCCGGCCGCGCAGTTCTTCGGCGAAGGCGGCCCGGACGTGGCGGCGGCGGTCGTCGTGGCGCAGGGCAAGCTGATCCCGACGCAGTTCGAGAGCTTCAACCACGGCGCGCGCGTCTGCCGCATCGGGCCGGACAAGAAGCTGTACATCGCGCTCGGCCAGCCGTGGAATGTGCCGCCGAAGGACAAGCTCGCGGAACTCGACCGCAACGGGCTGGCGGGCATCATCCGCATGGATCAGGACGGCAAGAATCGCGAAGTTTACGCGCATGGCGTACGCAATTCGGTCGGTCTCGACTTCAATCCCAAGGACAAGACGCTGTGGTTCACGGATAACCAAGTCGACGGCATGGGCGACGACATCCCGCCCGGCGAACTGAATCACGCGACGAAGGCCGGCGAAAACTTCGGCTTTCCGTGGTACGGCGGCGGCAAGGTTCGCACGGTCGAGTACAAGGACCAGAATCCGCCGGCGGGCGTGGTCTTTCCGCAAGTGGAATTCGCCGCGCACGCCGCCGACCTCGGCATGTCGTTCTATAACGGCAAGATGTTCCCGCAGAAGTATCAGGGCGGTATCTTCGACGCGGAGCATGGCTCGTGGAATCGCACGAAGCCCATCGGCGCGCGCGTCATGTTCACGCCGATCAAGGACGACGGCACCGCGGGCGAGGCCGAAGTCTTCGCGGAAGGCTGGCTCACGCAGAGCGGCGAGTACATGGGCCGCCCCGTCGACGTGCAGATGCTGCAGGACGGCTCGCTCCTCGTCTCGGACGACTACGCGGGCGCGATCTACCGCATCTCCTATACGGGGGCCAAGTGAGGGACGCGCGCCGCACGGCGGCGCTCGCGCTCGCGCTGATGGCCCTCTCGCAGGCGTCGCTCGCCGCTGGCGACATCAAGGCGGGACGCGCGAAGGCGGCGCAGTGTTCGGCGTGTCACGGGCTGGACGGCATGTCGAAGCTGCCCGAAGCGCCCAACCTCGCGGGGCAGACGGAGGAATATCTCGTCAAGGCGCTCGGCGATTTCCGCTCGGGCGCGCGTCAGAACGAGATGATGTCGGTGGTGGCGAAAGGCTTGTCGGATACGGATGTCGGCAATCTCGCGGCGTATTACCACAGTCTCGGCAAGCAGTAACGTCAGCCGGCGAGGACTTTCGCGCCGCGCCCGTCCCGCCGGATGAGATTTTTTCGAATCGACGCTTGACATGGCGGACTAAGGGTTTATACTAGCTCCTGTCTCCTCCATGTCTCAACCGATATGGATTCAAGCCCGCTCTCAGAGCGGGCTTTTTTTTCGTCCGCAGCAGACTCGCGTTTTCTTGCGCATTCCACCGGCGCCGGGCCTTCAAAAATCACACGAAACGGCGCGCTCGCTGACTTCTTAGCGGTCCACACCAGGTCATCGCTCGCAACGCATATCAACGGCAATTCGTTCGTTATGCGCACGGGTGTCAATTAGTCGTTTCCCTCTGCATGGCCGTCACGTTTGCGCATTACGCTTTCCCTGTTCGCGCGAACGAGCGACGCAAAACGCGCTTAACGTCTGACGGATAGACGCAATCAGATTAATCGCTTAAGACACCGGATTGACCACACGCGCGCGACGCTCGCCGGTATAGTCGGATTCGTCCGCGACGGCTCGCAACGCGCGCGACTCATCCGGAGACTACGCGTTAATCGTAAGAACGATGTCTGATTCCAAGGGGAGCCTACGTGCTGACATCCGCGCTCGGCGTATTGAGAAGACGCATCCGGAACGTCCATACCGATCACCGGCGCATCGCGAGGGGCGCCGCCATCGTTTCGTTGTTCGTCTTTCTTGGCAAGGGAACGGGCGCGTTCAAGGAAATGGCGGTGGCCTACCGCTACGGCATCGGCGGCACCGTGGATGCGTATCAGCTCGCGCTCACGCTCGTTTCGTGGCTTCCGCTCACGCTCATCGGTGAATTGAGCATTCTGCTCGTGCCGCTTTTCGTCGGCATGCGCGATAAAAAAGAAGAACTGGCGCAGTTCCTCGCGGAACTCGAAGGCGTCTGCATGCTGCTCGGGGTCGTGCTGACGTCGCTCTTGCTGCTGAGCTGGCCGCTCGTCGCGCATTTCACCGCGTCGAATCTATCCGAACACACGCGCACGATGTGCCTCTATCTGCTGATGGGGCTCGCGCCGGTCGGCATTCTGAGCTTCACGGTCTGCATCACCGCTGCGCGGCTTCAGGCGCGCGAGCGGCACATCAACACGCTGCTGGAATCCGTTCCGGCGCTCGTTTTGTTGTGCTTCATTCTCGTCGTGCCGCATCGCGACTCGCTCCTTCCGCTGATGCTCGGCACCTCGCTCGGCGTCGCGGTGCAAGCGCTGCTTCTTCGTATCATCGCGAGAAACGCCGATGGACAGAAGGCGCGCCCGCGTCTCTCTTTTCGCTCGCCGCACTGGGGCAAAACCTTGCACTCGGTGAGCATGCTGATGGTGGGCGGCGTCATCGTCAGCATGATTACGCCGGTCGATCAGTATTTCCTCGCGCATGTCGGCGACGGCGCCATCGCGACCTATGGCTATGCGTATCGCGTGCTGACCTTGCTCATCGGCATGGGCGCGCTCGCGATCAGCCGCGCGATCCTGCCGATCCTCGCGGAAATGCTGGCCGCGAAGGACTTCGTGCGCGCCCGCGACACCGCGCTCAAGTGGTCGCTCGTCATGCTCGCGCTCGGCGCGCTCGGCGCGGTCGTCTCATATGTGCTCGCGCCGTGGATCGTCCAGTTGCTGTTCCAGCGCGGCGCTTTCACGGCGGACGATGCGAAGGCGGTGACACTCGTCTTCCGCACGGGCCTGCTTCAGGTTCCCTTCGCGTTCGGCGGCTTCGTCGTGATTCAATTGTTCGTGAGCGAAGCGCGCTATCGGGCGCTCACGTTCATCGCGGTCATCAGTTTTGTCGTGAAGGCGGGCGGCAACGTGCTTCTCGCGCCGCTGTACGGCGCGCAGGGCGTGATGCTTGCGACGGGCCTCATGACCGCCGCGGGCTTCGTCTGCTATCTCGTGTGCCTGAAGCAGCCGTCCGGCGAGCCGCGCGCGATGCCGCCGCAAAAAGTGAGCGGCGAATGACCGCGCGTTCCGCGCCCGGCGGCCTCGACGACCATTCCGCGCAAACCGCGACGCGCACGGCGCAGCGTTTCCCGTTGTCGCTCGAACTGTGGATGGCGCTGGAGCGCGCCGCGTATCGCGCACCGCGCGGCTTCGAATCGTCCGCGACGGACAGCCTCGACGACATGCAATGCGCCGTCGCGTACAACGGCGCGTGGGGCGTCGCGAATTTGTGGCGAACGCTGCTGCGGCGGCAAACGCCTCACCTTCAGGTGGTGTGGCGCGCGCCGGATGGAACGGCGCGTCTGATCGCGGAGTCGCACGTCGCGATTCCGAACCGCGAGTTCTTCTGCGCGTCGCTCGCGCTCGCGCTCGACCGGCAGCGCCAACTGTGCGAGCGCGCGCGGGAGCGTCTTCGTGAGGCGACACATCCGGGCGCGTTCCCCGTCATCGATGTTGCGGACTCCGACACACGTCCCTCGCCCGCCGACGTGCTGCACTTCGCCGTCCGGCATCTGGTCGGCAAAACCGTCAACAAGTTTCGCAGGGCGTTCACGCGCAGCGATCACTGGGGCATCGCGTGGCGCGTCGAGGATTCATCCGACGCGGCGCGTGCAGGCGAAGCGACATGGCAGATGCACATTCCATCGCCGGACGATCGCTTCTACGCGGACCCGTTTCTCTGGCGCGATGCGTCGGGCGGCTATCACCTGTTCTTCGAAGACCTGCCGTATGCGACGAACAAGGGCGTGATTTCGCACGTCGCGCTCGATCCTGTTTCGAAGTCGTCCGAGTCGTGGAAGGCGCCGCGCGTCGTCCTGGAACGGCCGTACCATCTGTCGTATCCGTTTCTATTCGACTATGCGGGCGATGTCTTCATGATTCCGGAGACATCGGCCAATCGGACGATCGAGGTGTATCGCGCGGCGCCGTTTCCCGATGCGTGGGTGCATCACGCGACGTTGATGGAAGACATCGTCGCCGCCGATACGACGCTCTTTCACGAGGCCGGAACCTGGTGGCTTTTCACCACGATCGAGCAAGGCGGCGGTCCGAACTGGGACGAGTTGCATCTCTTTCATGCGCAATCCCCTTTCGGGCCGTGGCATGCGCATCCGGGCAATCCGGTCGTGTCGGACTGCCGCGGCGCGCGAATGGCCGGCAACCTTTTCAGGGACGAAAACGGGCGCCTTATCCGGCCCGCTCAGGATTGCGAGCGCGAGTACGGCGCGGCATTGCGCTTCTGCGAGATTACGGAGATGAGTGCGTCGCGATATGCGGAAACGCCGGTGTCGGTGATGAACGCCCCGCGTGGGCGATCCGGCGTGCATACGTGGAACCGGACAGGAGAAGTCACGGTGGTGGACATCAAGCTGCGCGCGTACAGGCGTGCGAAAGCGCAGTCGGGAAATTTCCGCCTTTAGCTCGCGGAAGAAGCGAGCCGTCTGGCGTGTGCGGTTTGCCTAGCGGTCGGTGCCGTCCGAGCGTTTGAACGCTTGCCGGCGCGTGCCTTCCTGACCCGCTGGCGCATGACGCGAGTTCTCCGGACGATTGTCCCGCGCCGAGCGTTTCGCGCCCGGCAGACGGACGATATCGGACACGGCGACCCCCGCTAAAACCACGACGGCCCCGATCGCAACAGTCCCAATCACGTTGAGCCAATCCATGTTTTCTCCGCGAGTTGCGCTGTCCGGATCCGGTGAAGGTCCAAACGCATGGCGTGCCGTCCTTTAAAACGCACTACGGAGGGTCACGCCGGTGTTGCCATGTTATCACGCAGCTTTCTTATGTGCGGAAGCACACGTACGTCCAATGCTCCATCGCGGCCACGCCGGACAACCCATGGCATGCGTGCGATGCTGCACAGACGCGTGACTTTTACCAAATCGCGAGTAGATTTTGCCGGCGTTGCGGCGGCGTCGATTGAACGCCCCGTCGACAGGCTCATCTCGCAGCGCGAAGCAACGGCAAGCACGACTGATGCCGGGGGCTGCGTATTTTCCCGGCCAGGCACTTGTATAACGGCTTCGGCGTGCGGAACTTTAGAGGCGACGACCGTGGCGGATCGCGCAATGACGAAGCGGCGCCACACCGTGCGCGCCGCTTATTTTTGATGTGATGTTTCTCGATGCGAGCGAACGGATCAGACGCTCAGCTCGCCGTATCGGTCAGGTCGAACTCTTCCGCATCGACGGACTTGTTCGCATCGAGCCAGGCCTCGAACATCAGCACGGCCCACAGACGCGTGTGCCAGCTATGCGTTCCGGCCGAATGCTGGTCCCACATCTTCCTGACCATCGGTTCGTTCAGATAGCCTTCGCGTCGCAAGCGATCGCCGTTGAGAAGGTCGGACGCCCACTCGCGCAAGTCGTTGCGAAGCCACGAAGCAATCGGCACGCTGAATCCGTGCTTCGGACGCTCGAACAACTGGCGCGGCACGTATCGGTCGAGCAGGTCTCGAAGCACGACTTTCCCGACGCCCTTGTTGACCTTCATCGACAGCGGAAGGCGCCACGCGAATTCGACGATGCGCCGGTCCAGAAACGGCACGCGCGTCTCGAGGCTCACATGCATTGCGGCACGATCCACCTTCGCGAGGATATCGGTCGGCAAATAGCGGACGGCGTCGAGATACATCATGCGCTCCGCGTCGGTCAGCGACGCCGGCAAGCCGCTCAACGCGGACGCCGCCAACGGCGTGCGGTAACCAAGGACGATTTGCTCGGGCGCGTCGAACGCGGATGCGAGCCGCTCATACGATGCCTCCAACCCTTCGGCGCTCATCGCGTCCGCGAGCTTCAGCAGCTTTTCTCCGACCTGCGTGTGACGCATGCTCTGCGGCATCATGCCGACGAGCGGCGCCGCCATGCGGTCGAGACGCTCCGCGCCCAGCCCGCGCACGCAACGCGCGGTCAACGCGCGCGCGGGCAAAGGCACGCGGCTCAGTTTGTCCCATAGCCCCTGCGCCGCGACGTGGCGGTTATAACCGCCGAAGAGCTCATCGCCGCCGTCGCCCGACAAGCTCACGGTTACATGATGCCGCGCCATCTGCGAGACCAGGAACGTCGGAATCTGCGAGGAATCCGCGAACGGTTCGTCGTAGATTTGCGGCAACTGCGGCACCACGGCGAGCGCATGCGCGGGCGTCACGTAGAGTTCGTGATGCTCCGTTCCCAGATGTTGCGCGATCCGCCGCGCATGGGTCGCTTCGTTGAATCCGGCCTGATCGAAGCCGATCGAGAACGTCTTCACGGCACGCGCGCTTTCCGCCTGCATCAGCGAAACGACGAGCGACGAATCGATGCCGCCCGACAGGAACGCGCCGAGCGGCACGTCCGCGACCATCTGGTCTCTCAGCACCTTGCGAAACACGCTGTCGAGTTCGCCGACGGCATCGCCTTCGGTGAACGGCTCGGCCTTCGCTCGCGCGACGACATCGTCGAGACGCCAGTACGGACGAACGACGACATCGCCATGAGCGGGTCTGACCGTCGCGAGCGCGCCGGGAAGCAGCTTGCTCACGCCCTCGTAGATCGTGTGCGGCGCGGGAACGCTGCAATAGCGCATGTACATGCCGAGCGCGTCGCGGTCGATGCCGACATCGCGAAACGCCGGATGACGCCGCAGCGCCTTCAACTCGGAGCCGAAGACGAACGTGTCGCCGAGCCACGCGTAGTAGAGCGGCTTCTCGCCGAGCGGATCGCGTCCGAGCGTGAGCACGCGTTCATCGCGGTCCCACAACGCGAACGCGAACATGCCATACGCCTTGTCGAGCGTCTTCTCGATGCCCCATCGCGCGAAAGCCGCGAGCAGCACTTCGGTGTCCGAATGGCCGCGCCAGTCCGGTGAACCGGGCAGCGCGTCGAGTTCCTTGCGCAAGTCTTCGGCGTTATAGACCTCGCCGTTATAGACGATCACGTATCGGCCGCACGCCGATGCCATCGGCTGATGACCGAGTTCGGAAAGATCGACGATCGCGAGACGCCGATGCCCCAGTGCGACGCCGGCTTGTGCATCGATCCAGTATCCGGCGTCGTCCGGGCCGCGCCGCGCGAGGCTGTCGCACATGGCGCGCAGCCGTGGCCCGGCGCTCGATTCGTCAAGCCGACCGCGAGTCAGGAAGCCCGTAATTCCGCACATTCCCATGCTCCTTCTTTGACCGCCGCATAAACGCGTTCGTATTTCTGCCACGTCGATTCGATCGAGAACACCGACCGGATGCGCTCTCGCGCAAGCTCGCCCATGTTTCGTCGCGCCTCCAGCGGCAACGACAGCACCGACAGAAGCCCGGACGCGAGCGCCTCCGGATTTCTCGCCGGCACGACGCGGCCCGTATCGCCGATGAGCACCGCCGTGTCGCCGACATCGGTGGCCACGCACGGCACGCCGCAGGCCATCGCCTCGCCGATGACGGTCGGAAAGCCCTCGCTCCTCGACGACAGGCAGAAGACGTCGAAGCCCGGCACGAGCGCCTGCACATCGTCGCGCGGTCCCAGCAGATGACACGCGTCCGTCACGCCGGCATCGTGCAGCGACTGCTGCAACGCGCGATTCTCGCTCACCAGTTCGTGTCCGATCATGACGAAGCGGCACGCCGGCATCTCGCGATGCACGCGACCGATCGCCGCGATGAAGTTGTCGTAGTCCTTTACCGCGTGATACCGGCCGACAATGCCGACGACCGGCACATCGTCGCCGATACCGAGCAGCCGTCTCAGATCGCTTCGCGCCTCGCGCCGCGGCCTGAACAGGTCGACATCGAAACCATTGTGTATGACGTGCATGCGAGACGCGCTATAGCCGCCTCTTACGTGGTTGGCCCGCGCCGTCTCAGCGCAGCAGATGATGAGATCCGGAATCCTCGACGAACTGACCGCGCAACACCGCGCCACCACGCTCAACTTGGGTTCGGACCTGAAGACCGGATACTCGCTTTGATGAATGGCCCAGAACACGCCGAAGCGGCTGCTCGCCGCGTTGCGCGCCGCGAGCCTGCGTTTCGCGAGATGCGCCGCGAAGCCGCCGATGAGGTCCGCGTGATACATCCACGTCTGCACGACATCGGGCGCGTAATCGACGATCCAGCCGGCGAGCTTTCGGACGAGCAGCGGCTGCGGCACGCCGTTGCCCATGCCGAGCGCGCGCACCTCGACGCCGAGCGTCTGCAGCCTCGCGCCCATGATGCCGACGGATGACAGCGAGACGACGAGATGCTGCGCACGCGCTGCGTGCGACATCTGCGCCAGCCGATACAAAAGGGTTTCCGCTCCTCCCACGCCAAGACCTGAAATGATGTGCAGGATCCTCATCCAATAGCCCTGTGCCGGTGGAATGTCTCGAAGACTTTGCTGGCGGGTGCGACGCAACACGCGGCGCCCGAATGCCGATGCGCGCATGCACGATTTCGCGTTACTTTCAGCGAGTGCGCTTGCGCACATTCCTCATCAATCTTCGAGAGCTTAATCGATAACACGCCCGCAAAGTCGGTGAGTTGTGTGCGCTAAAACACTTAACGCGTATTGTATTTGCGCACCTAAGGAAAGCCCTACTCTTCGGCGACGCATTCGTGTATAAGATCGTCGTGTCGCATTGCATTGCACTAAAGTGCGATACACGCACCGCCGTTTTTCGGTTGCTTCAAGGACAACCGTTAGTGTTACTAATTGTTCGACGGGCATCTGCGCTCAGGGGTGAAGAGCGATTTCGCAGCACCTTCGCGCGTATTCCCAAGCCGCCCGTTCATAACATTATTAGGAATGCATCGCGCCAGTTCTCTCACCGGGTGACGGCGGTCCGAACACCCGGAACGACCATTGGATCAATCGGCGGCACTCGATCCTCATACCATTGAACAATGTCTTTCCAGGGGCAGATCATGTATGAATCTCGCGATCTGAATGTGGCAGTAATCGGTTTGGGTTATGTAGGACTGCCCCTTGCCGTCGAGTTCAGCAAGAAGCGCACGGTCGTGGGCTTCGACACCAATCGCCGCCGCATTTCCGCGCTCATCGAGGGCCACGACTTCACGCTCGAAGTGAGCGATGAAGAACTCGCCGGCGCGGGACGGCTCAGATTCAGTCACGACATCGAGGATCTCACCGGCTGCAACGTATTTATCGCGACGGTGCCGACGCCTATCGATCAATACAAGCGGCCCAATCTGGACCCTTTGATCGGCGCGAGCGAGACGATCGGCAAGGTGCTCAAGCAGAACGACATCGTGATCTACGAATCGACGGTCTATCCCGGCGCGACGGAAGAGGAATGCGTGCCCGTGCTGGAACGCATGTCAGGCCTGAAATTCAATGTCGATTTCTTTGTCGGTTACAGCCCGGAACGCATCAATCCCGGCGACAAGGAACATCGCGTCACCAACATTCGCAAGGTCACTTCGGGATCGACGCCCGAAGTCGCCGATGTGGTCGATAACCTCTATCGCGAGATCATCGAGGCCGGCACCTTCAAGGCGGAAAGCATCCGCGTCGCGGAAGCCGCGAAGGTCATCGAGAACACGCAGCGCGACGTGAACATCGCGCTCATCAACGAGCTGGCGATCATCTTCAACAAGATGGGCATCGATACGAAGGCCGTGCTGGACGCCGCCGGAACCAAGTGGAACTTCCTTCCGTTCCGGCCCGGCCTCGTCGGCGGTCATTGCATCGGCGTGGACCCGTACTACCTCACGCACAAGGCGCAGGCAATCGGCTATCACCCCGAGATCATTCTCGCGGGACGCCGGCTCAACGACAGCATGGGCAAGTACATCGGATCGCAGCTCGTGAAGGCGCTGACCAAACGCAATATTCCGATAGCCGGGGCGAACGTGCTCGTCATGGGGCTGACGTTCAAGGAGAACTGCCCCGACTTGCGCAACACGCGCGTGATCGACATCGTGAGCGAGCTCAAGGAATACGGCATGAGCGTCGATGTGTTCGACCCGTGGGTATCGAAGGACGAAGCGCATCACGAATACGGTCTCGATCCGATCGACGCGCCGCGCGCCGGCAGCTACGACGCGATCATCCTCGCCGTCGCGCATCAGGAATTCCGGCGCATGGACGAGGCGACGGTGCGCGCCTACGGCAAGACGGACCACGTTCTCTACGACCTCAAATATGTCCTCGAAAGCCATGAGAGCGATCTGCGTCTTTGAGCGCGACGCCCCGACCGTCCAACTGGAGCCGATGACATGCTGAACCGCTTCGATGTCGTCTGTGAAGCGCTCGCGCGCGATCCCAGACACTGGCTCATTACGGGCGTGGCCGGCTTCGTCGGTTCGAATCTTCTCGAAGCCCTGCTGAAGCTCGACCAGCGCGTGACCGGCCTCGACAACTTCATGACGGGCTACCGCCACAATCTCGACGAAGTGCGCGGCCTCGTCACGAAGGAACAGTGGTCGCGCTTCCGCTTCATCGAGGGCGATATCCGCAACGCGGACGACTGCGCGGCCGCCGTGAGCGGCGTCGATCACGTTCTGCACGAAGCCGCGCTCGGCTCGGTGCCGCGTTCGGTCAACGACCCGATCACGACGCACGAAGTCAACAACAGCGGCTTTCTGCGCGTGCTCGTCGCGGCGCGCGACGCGAAGGTGTCGAGCTTCACGTATGCGGCATCCAGCTCGACGTATGGCGACCATCCGGACTTGCCCAAGGTCGAGGACAAGATCGGCCGTCCGCTTTCGCCTTACGCGGTCACGAAGCTCTGCAACGAGCTCTACGCGGACGTCTTTTCGCGCACCTATGGTTTCGATTCGATCGGCCTGCGGTATTTCAACGTATTCGGTCAGCGGCAGGACCCGAACGGCGCGTATGCCGCGGTCATTCCGCTGTGGACGGCCGCGCTGATCCGCGATGAAGACGTGCATATCAATGGCGACGGCGAGACGAGCCGCGACTTCTGTTTCGTCGATAACGTGGTGAAGGCGAACATCCTCGCCGCGACCGCCGATGCCGCCGCGAAGAATCAGGTGTACAACGTCGCCGTCGGCGACCGGACCACGTTGAACGACCTTTACCGGGCGTTGCAGCAGGCGCTCGCCACGCAGGGCATCTTCAACGACAAGACGCCGAAGTACCGCGATTTCCGCATCGGCGATGTGCGGCATTCACAGGCGAGCGTCGCCAAGGCCGAACGTCTGCTCGGTTATACGGACCGCATCCGCATTCTCGACGGCTTGCAGCGAACGATGCCCTGGTACGTCCGCAGCGTCCGGCATGCCGGCGAGCCATGCGCGGCGCTGGGGCAAGCCTGATCGCCGACGCCCTGCGCGCCGCGCACCGATCGATCCACACGACGAACCACGATGCCTGCCGGCGCCGCCCGGCCAAGGCCACGCTGAAGGAGCCCGCATGGACGCGCCGAAAGTCGTTCTCTTCGCGAACACGGACTGGTATCTCTACAACTTCCGCCTCTCGCTCGCCCGCAAGCTGCGCGACGAAGGCTTCGAAGTCGTGCTCATTTCACCCGATGGCGAATACGGGCCGAAGCTCGAGGCGCTCGGCTTTCGCTGGCACGCCGTTCCGATGGCGCGGCGCAGCCTCAATCCGTTGCGCGAAGCCGCGCTGCTCGCGTGGCTCGCGCGCTTTCTGTTTCGGGAGCGGCCCGCGCTCGTGCATGGGTTCACCATCAAGAGCGCGGTCTATGGCGCGTTCGCGAGCCGCATCGCCGGCGTGCCCGCTCGCGTGAACGCGGTGGCGGGCATGGGCTATGTGTTCACGAGCCGCGATCTGAAGGCGCGCACGCTCAAGCCGCTCGTCACGCTCGCGATGCGCCTCGCGTTCGGCGGCCGCGGCAGCGCGCTGATCCTGCAGAACGCCGACGATCTCGAGTTCTTCCGCTCCACGAAGCTCGTCGACGAATCCATTTTGCGGCTCATCCGAAGCTCGGGCGTTTCGCTGACGCGCTTTCAGATGCGCGCGCAAGAGCCTGCGGACGGCGAGAAAAAGCCTTTGCGTGTCCTGCTCGCGGCGCGGCTTCTGTGGGACAAGGGCATCGCCGAATATGTCGAGGCCGCGCGCGCGCTCAGGCAGGAAGGCCGCACCGTGCAGTTCCTTCTCGCCGGTTTGCCCGATGACGGCAATCCCGCTTCGGTCGAACGGTCCGTTGTCGAGAGTTGGGTCGGCGAAGGGCTCGTGACATGGCTCGGTCATGTCGACGACATGCCGAAGCTGCTCTCCGAAATCGACGTGATGGCGCTGCCGAGCTATCGCGAAGGGCTGCCGAAATCGCTGATCGAGGCGGCTGCCTGCGCGCTGCCGCTCGTCACGACTTACGCGCCGGGATGCCGCGAAGTCGTCACCGAAAACGGGGTCGATGGTCTCGTCGTGCCGGTTCGCGACAGCGTCGCGCTCGCGAACGCAATCCGCCTGCTCGATGACGACAGAGCGCTCGCAGGAAAGCTCGGCATGGCGGCGCGCGAGCGCGTGCTTCAGGAATTCGACGAGCGCATCGTTATCGACAAGACGCTCTCCGTGTATCTCGAACTGTTGCCGCGCCGTAGCGCCGCTTTCGAGGAATCACCGGCGGAAGCGCTCAGCACCAGCAAGCAGCCCTGAGACCGCGTGCGCGTGCGCGGCGCGGCATGTGCGCCGCGCACGCGCGCATCACAATCACGGTTCGAGGTCCGTGCGCAGCGGATTGCCTGCGGCCGGCGTGCTTTTGAGCGACGGCGCCGCCTTGTTCGCGCGATACCAGCGCCGAACGTCCGCGAGGATGAACGCGAGCTTTCCCCATTGACTCGTCGCAATGCGAAAGTCCGTGCAAGCGTAGCTCGATTCCCCTGCCCATACGCTCTTGTACTTGCCGCCGCCCGCGCCGAAGTCGAAGTCGCGGTTCGAGTCGAACGCCCACTTGACCACATGCTCGAGCAGTATCGCGCCGGGCGTGTACTTGCCATAGGCATCGTCGAAAGCGGCCTGCATGCCGCGCACGCAGGTCTTTTCCACCGCGACCAGGTTGACCGCGACCGGCACGTCATCGACGGATAACGCAAACAGCAGGAATTGCCCCGACGTGCGCGGATCGCGCAGAAGACTCGCGGCGAAGTTGCGAATGCGCGGCGCGAAGAAGTTTCCCTGCCGGCCCGTCTTCTCGGCCCACTTTTTCTTCCAGTCGAAGAGATAGTCAATCAGCGAATCGCCCGACGATTCCGCCGGATTCACGATCGACACGCTTACGCTGCCGAGCTTCGACAAGCGCCGGTTGCATGTGTCGAGTTCCTTGCGCGATTTCGTCGGCAGCGACTGCCGCAACGACTCCCAGTCGGCCCAGCGCGCGCGGCGCACGACAGCGATCTCGAGCGGCTCCGAGCGCCCTTTCGCGCGAACCTTCGATGCCTGCGCATGAAGCTCGGTCCCCGCGCGCACGTAGGGAAGATTCAGCAAGTCGGCGCGCTTCTCCGAATGAAGCACCTTCCATACGCGAGCAATGAGTTCGTTATGCTCTGGACCTTGTTCGACGAGAACCTCCGAAGGCACGGAGCTATCGGGCGCGAGCGCGCGAATGGATCGCCATAGCATTTCACGCTCGCGCAGCAATGCCCACGCGACGACGAGACGCTCGCCTTCGAAGCCAACGATACAGAAGACCTCCGCTCCGTCGGGCAACGCGACTTCCTTCAGCGAATGCAGGCAATACTCGAAGCTCAGGTTATGAATGCCATTTGCACGGACCCATAGAGCGGTCCACTCGTCCCGCAGCGACTCGAAGCGCGCGAGTGTCGTGATCGTCTCGAAGCGGATGGAATTGGTATTCAAGGTGCCCCTCTCTTCTGGCAGTTGAGCGAGATGCTGACCGGATGCGCTTAGGTACTAGGTTTCGTACCAGATTCGGTACTACTCCACGCGGCATCCTTTCGTGCACGAGTTTCCGTAGTATTGGGCGGAGCGGCCGCCCTCGCGAGGCTTCATCATGATGGACGTCTTGTCGCCCACCACGACGTTGTATCGCACGATATTCCCGCTGTAGTTCGAAGTTCCGCCGTGAACGCCGCCGGTGATCGATCCCACCGCTTCGCTCGCGCTCACGCGATTGCATTCGAAGATGTTGCCGCCCGTCTTGTCCGTCGGGTGATCGTTCTCCACGCCGGCGGTGCAGTCCACCAGCTCGTTGTACGCCACGTATCCGTGCATGTGTCCGACGAAAGCCGGACCATAGAACGGACAGCTCCTGAACGTATTGAAGATGATCCTGTCGCCGCTGCCGCCGTTCGCGCCGGTCGTCTGGAACATCGCCTGTCCGTAGAACTGCCTGAACGTATTGCCCGCCAACAAAAAATTGCTGACGTTGTCTCTCGTCAATACCGGAATGTCCCAGTGCCCCGGCGCATCGAAGTCGATATGCGGGCGCACCGCGTTCGCGCCCACGAAATTGCAGTTCACGATGCTGTCGCCGATGAGCGCGCCCGCGCCCGCTTCGTACACGAACATGCTTTGCGCGTCCGACACGGTGCGCTTTAGTATCGTGTCGGGCGCGCATCGGATGTGCCGGTGGCTCGCCCTGACGATGACCGTCTTGTCGATGATGCAGGTGCCCGCCGCGATCCTGACATCGCCGGCGTTGACGGCCTTCTGGAACGCGGCGCTGTCGTCGGTGACGCCATCGCATTTCGCGCCGAACTGACGCGGGTCTTTCGGGCGATTGAGCGCGGGGGCATCGAACGACGTCAGCGGACATTTCGCCGAGCGCGGCACCGGCGAGTCGACCGCGAGCGCCACGCTGCACACGCCAGCGGACAGCACTGCAAGCGCGTTGAACGTCACACGCACCGCATGCGCAACGCCCCTGGAATCGTCAACACTCATACGATTGCACGTCGAGGATATTTCGAAGTCCCGGTGAACGGTCTTCACTTGCAGACTAGCATCATTCGACCACTCCAACGATTAAACCTGCGTGACTAAGCCGATCGCGTAATGTGCCTTCGCTCGCCGTTCGATGCAATTGGCAGTGCCATCGATATCCGGTCATTGTGTGGCCCAACGCACATTCGATGAATGCGCGAGAAGGCGAATTCCGCGGTCTTGCGCATTATGATTTTGCCTGCGGCGCTGCGGCAGGACTATCGTTTTCATTCGAGGCTAGGCAGATGAGCAGAACCGAACACACGCGCTCGACGACGCATCTTTCGAAGCGTATTTCAACGCACGTTCATCGAGCGAGCGCATGCTGACAACAGCGGTCGGCGCGTTCCGCAAGCGGCTGCTCGGCGTTCATCGGGACCACAAGAGAATTGCGAGAAGCGCGCTGCTTTTACTGTGTTTCGTCGCGGCGGGCAAGATCGTCGGGGCATCGAAGGAGATGACGATCGCGTATCGATACGGAATAAGCGGGACTGTCGACGCGTATCAACTCGCTTACACGCTCGTCACCTGGATCCCGGTCACGCTGACATCCGAGTTGGGGCGGCTGCTCGTTCCCATGCTCATCAAATTGCAGAGCGACCGTGCGGAAAAGAGCCGCTTTCTCGGCGAACTGACGGGCGTTGCCGCAGCGCTTGGCATCGTGCTGTCCGTTGCGCTCTGCACGCTGTGGCCGCACCTGAGCCCGCTCATCGCGAGCAACCTTGCGCAAGCGACGCGCGACACCGCCCGGCTGATGCTCCTGGGCATGGCGCCGGTCGGCGCGCTCGTCATCGTCGCGTGCATAGGCTCGGCGCGGCTGCAGGCTTGCGGAAATCATGTCGGCACTTTGCTCGAATGCATTCCCGCGCTCGTGCTGCTCTCGTTTCTCTTCGCTTCGGGAGACGGCGCGTCCGTGTTGCCGCTCGCGTTGGGCACGAGCATCGGCTTTCTCGCGCAGGCGCTCGCCCTTCGCGCTCTCGCGAAACGCGCGGATGCGATGCGCGCTCCCACGCGTCTATCGCTGCAATCGCGACAGTGGCCGATCCTGCTTCGCGCGATGACGCTGCTGATGCTCGGCGCCGTCATCGGCAATCTGTCGGGTCCAGTCGATCAATATTTTCTCGCGCAGGCGGGCGACGGAAACGTCGCGTCACTCGGCTATGCGAACCGCCTCATCTCGCTTCTCATGAGCATGGGCGCGCTCGCGATCAGCCGCGCAACGCTTCCGGTCATCTCGGAGATGCTGCTTCACGGCGATGCCGGGCGTGCGCGAAGCACGACGCTCAAATGGTCGCTGCTGATGCTCGTCGTCGGCACGTTCGCAGCCGCGTTCGCCTATGTCGCCGCGCCGTTCGCCGTCGCGTTGCTGTTTCAGCGCGGCGCGTTCACGGCTCGGGATACCGTCGCGGTCGTCGGCCTTTTCCGCGCGGGCCTCTTGCAGATACCGTTTTCCTACGCGTGCTGGGTGCTCATCCAGTTGTCCGTGAGCGAAGGACGTTTCAGGTTGATCTCGGTCATCGCCGTCGTAGGCTTCGTCATCAAGCTGATTGCGAACGTGATTCTCGTGCGTCTCGTCGGCATTCACGGTGTGTTGCTTGCGTCCGGTCTCGCGGCGGCCGGTGTGTACATCGCCTATCTGCTATGCACGAGGCAGCGCGGATAACACGTTTTTCCGCTCGATCGTTCGAAGCATTCGACGTCGATGCGGCCTTCATTTCTTCGGAGCGCGCATGAGCAAGGTCTACCGATACGTATCGAAGGCAACGCGCTCGGAAGCCGTTGCGAGAAGCGTCGATGCCGTCTCCCGCCTTCCCATTTCATGCATGGCCGCTGCGTTGAAGCTCACGCACGATGGCCGCGCCAACGCCAGCGCCATCGACGAGAAGGCGCTCGAAGCGCAGCTTCAGCAATTGAGGCCGTACCGTCCGTCGAGTCTCACGCCCTTGAGAGGCGTGGACAAGGAATCGCGTGTCGCGCTTTCCGTCATCGTTCCTGTGTTCAATACGGAAGCGTATGTCGGCAAGTGCATCGACTCGATCCTCGATCAGCAGACGGCCTTCGAGTACGAAGTCATCGTGATCGACGATGGATCGACCGATGGGTCTGCGCGCATCCTCGGTCAATACGCGAACGATCCGCGCGTGACGGTCGTGCGCATCGCGAACGGAGGCGTCGCGCTCGCCCGTAACGAGGGCCTTCGGCGCGCGCGCGGCAAGTATGTGATGTTCGTCGATTCCGACGATTATCTGCCGCCGGATTGCATCGAAACCCTGCTTGTTCCGGCCATGCGAGATGGCGCGGACATCGTGCAAGGAAGTTACTGGATCGTCGATGTGGGCGGCACCGTGCACAGCACGCAGCAGTTCGACGATGTGGTTGCGGCCCGCGCGGACCCGGACGTTTCGGCGCTTTCGGGCTATCCGTGGGGCAAGGTCATCAAGCGCGATCTCTTCGGAAGCGTGCAGTTTCCCGAAGGCATGGCGTATGAGGACACCGTCGTCGCACTGATCCTTCTTCCTTCGGCCAACGGCTATGTCAGCCTGAGGCAGCCGGTCTACTACTACCGGGAGAATCCGCGCGGACTGTCGGCTCGTCTCACCAAAGACCCGAAAACGCTCGACGCGTACTGGGTCGTATCGAAGCTGCTGTCGGACCGCAGGGCGCTCGGCCTTCCGTTCGACAGCCGCGTCTTCAGGCAGGTGAGGACGCAGTTCGGCGCGCTGCTTTATCTCAGGCTCGCGCACTACGAAGACGAAGTGAAGCGCGCCGTGTTCTATCTCTGCTGCCGCCAGATGGAGGCGCTCAGAAGCGAAAGCAGCGACAGGGCTGCAAGCGGCGCCGACGACGCGCTCGACCACGCGTTCCGCACGCGCAATTACGCGCTCTGGAAACTGCTGTGTTTCTTCGAGCTATAACGCGCGACCATCGTCCGAGCGATGCGCTCTACGGTAATTATTCCGTCGATTTGCAACCCGGCCACGCGTGCCGTCACTCAAAATTCGCGTTAAAAAATAAGGCCCGAGACGTCAAATCCATAATGCCGCGAGGGATTAATGGCGATGCGTCACTTAATATCTCGCGACGCGATTTATATCATCGTAGGATTAACAACTGTTCCGCTGATTAAAGTAGTGCGCGATTGAGTTTGCCCGTTTGTCGCGTCCGGACCGCCCCGCCGAAAATCTGCCAAAACGCTCGTTCGCATCACCAAAAGCGCGCTTCGGCACGTAAACCCTATAGTCCCTATTTTACCGATCGGATGCGCGGCAGTTGCACCGCGCCGAACGTTCGTTTCGTCCGATAATTACCTTTTAAATCGTTTCAACCACTTTCGTTTCCCTTGGCGGCGGACTTTTTTACATTCCGTTACGATTCGCCGGGTATCCGTTACTTGCGTCATACGATATGATTCGTCCCGAACTCAAGTTTCACGGCAAAGCAGTGTTTCGTCTGATCTAATTTACGATCTTTCAGAAACGCCTTTTCAACCGTGACGTCAGATTTACCGATCGACTGATCGAGTCTCAAGCGATGTGTAACGGCTCTCGTTAGAGGGAAACAGCAAACGCATCAGGTTGTGACCGGATCGCTTTTCGTCATCCGGTGAATCGGCTCGCCTGTCTACCCGTCTGGACTCCTAATGGATGCGGCTGTTCGCCAACGTTCTGGCCAACGGATGTGATTCCGCACCTCGACAGGGAGGCGCCGAAACCGCCGCCTCTTCCCTGTGGCTCCATTTTTCCAGGCATTCATCAGCCCGGCCTATAGAGCCGCGCCTATCACCATTCAGAGGACCTCAATGGCTTCGACGAAAACCGAGATTCAGCAAGTATTGGAAGTGCCCAGCACCATGCGCCGCAAACTCGTTTCCGCATTCGTGCTCGGCGCCGGCTCGCTCGCGCTGGCCGCATGCGGCGGCGGTAACGACGGCAGCGTCGCGGATGCGGTGGCCAATCGCCAGCGCCGACGCTCGGGCGCAGCCGCAGCAAGCAGCGCAAGCAGCGCCAGCTCGGCGACGGCCGCGAGCGCCGCGACGACGGCCAGCTCCACTGCCGCAGCCAGCACGAACACCGGCTCGCAAGGCACCGCCAACACCAGCACGAGCGGCGTGCTGCAGGACAAGTCGTTCGGCGTGAAGGGCGACGGCACGACCAACGATCGCGCGGCGCTTCAGGCCGCCATCGACGGCTCGGTTGGACAGATTCTCCTCATCACGGGCAAGAGCCGCATCGATGCCACCGGTCTCACGCTGCGCTCGAACACGCATATCCGCTTCGCGCAGGGCGCCTCGATCAAGATGCTACCGCACAACACCAGCACGTATCAGATGATGCGCGTGGCGGACGTGAGCAACGTGAACATCGAAGCGCCGTACCTCGACGGCAGCAAGGAACTGAACTCGGCCGGTTCGGGCGAATTCGGCATGGGCATCTCGATCACCGGCGCGACGGGCGTCACGATCACGAACCCGACGACGATCAACTGCTGGGGCGACGGCATCTACATCGGCAATAGCGGGGGCGGCTCGGGCAAGACCAGCTCCAACGTGTCGATCAGCGGCCACCACGCGAACGGCTGCCGCCGTCAGGGCGCGACGATCACGTCGGGCAACGGCATCACGTTCACCAATCCGCTGTGGGAAAACATTTCGGGCACCGCGCCGTCGTGCGGTCTCGACATCGAGCCGGACGACAACAGCGCCGTGCTGCAGGCCATCAAGATCGTCAGCCCGACGACTCAGGGTTGCGCGGGCCCCGGCATCCAGGTCTACCTCGGCGCGTTCCCCGGCCCGGTGTCGAAGAACGTCGACATCCAGATCACGAACCATACCGACAACTGCAAGATCGGCCCGTTCGGCGTCGGCGGTCTGCAACTGAATGGCCGCGTCGTCACCGGTGCGATCACTAGCACGAACCCGGTCTGGAAACAGAACTGGTACCTCGGCGACTGGGACAGCAAGGGCCCGAAGGTCTCGGTCGTGAATCCCAAAATCGGCTGAGCGGCAAAGGATGCGCTAAACGGATTCGGCGCAAAACCTGGCTTTGGAAAAGGGCGGACTTCGTTTCGGAGTCCTCCCTTTTTGGCGTTGCGCGCGCCTGCATTCGTGCATGCGGTCTTCAGTGGATGCTCGTCCAGTCGTATAGATACAACTGCACGATTCCGCCTAGCTCATGCAGCGCCCGCCACGCGAGGCGAAAATTCTGCCGGCGCGGAACGAGCGAGAACTCGGCGCGATCCGCAGGCGCCGCATCCGGTATGACGTCGAATCCGAGGCGATCGAACGCGATCTTCGCCCGACGCATGTGGTACGCGGACGTCACCAGCACGACGGCATCGTAGTGGCCGCCTTGCAACAGTGGCTCCACGAACTTCGCGTTCTCATATGTCGTGTTGCTGCGCGCTTCGCGAATGACATCGTCTTCGCGCACGCCGAGCGCCGCGATCTCCCCGGCGTAGAGTTCCGCATCGGCGATGCCGTGGCCTTCGGGATCGCCGCCGCTAATGATGACCTTGCACACGCGAGCCTGCGCGCGACATGCGGCGTAATCGGCGGCGGCCTGTCGAATGCGCGACATGCCGTCGGTCGTCGGGCCGAACGGCGCGTCCGGCTTCCAGTGGTCGAGGCCCGCGCTCAAGAGCACGATGGCATTGCGCGCGCCGAATGCAGGCGCCGTGCGCGACGCATTGCCGGCAAGCGGCACGTCCCACACGCCGGAACCGGCAACCCACCACGATCCGGCCGCCAAAACCGCCAGAACCGCCGACCACGCGAATAGAGTCATCGAGCGACGCCTGGGCGAAGAAACGCGCGCGACGCCGACATGTCCCGCGGGACGACGCGCGCTCACGCGCTCGCGCCTTGCGCGCTGCGCACGCCGGCCGCCACGAACGCCGCGCGCCATAGCGACAACGCCGTATCGAGCGAGAAGGCGTCCTTGACTCCCGACGCGCGCGATGCGAGAAGCTGCCGCTCGGCGTCGCTTTGCATCAGTGTCTTGAGCGACTCGGCGAGCATGCGCGTGTCGCCCACTTCGCTCACCAGCAAGCCGTTTTCCCCGTGGCGGATGATGTCGCGCGGGCCGCAATCGCAGTCGTAGCTCACGGCGGCGATGCCGCTCGCCATCGCTTCGACGAGCGTCATCGAAAAGCCCTCGAAGCGCGAACTGAGCACGTACAGATCGGCTCTTGCGTACCAGTCCGAGACGTTGCCGGCGCGCCCGGGCAACAGCACGCGATCCTTCAGCCCGAGCGCATTGATCTGCCGCTCGAGCGGCGGACGCTCGTCGCCTTCGCCGACGATCACGAGGTCCCAGTCCGGCACCGCGCTCGCGATATGCGAGAACGCCTCGATCAGATAGTCGAAGCCCTTCGCATCGTGCAGACGGCCCACGGCCAGCAGCACGCGGCGATCGCGCGCGATGACCGCGTCGGGCATGAGGATTGGCTCGAGCCGCGGAATCGGCAGCGTGAAAGGCGGCGGGATGACGCGCACGTCGCTGCAGTCGCAGTTTTCTTCGAGCCAGTGCTTGCTGTCGCCGGTGAGCGCGACGACGAGATCCGCCGCGCGAAACGACCACCGGCGCAACTGCTGCCAGACCGGCGTGAGCGGCAGCATCGGCGGATGCGTGTGTTCCGTCGCGATGACCTTGCAGGGCAATCGCTGCGTCGCGAGAATCGCCACGACGGATGCAACCGTCATGATGCCCACGACGACATCCGGCTTCAGTTCGCGCAGCACGCGGCGCAGCGCGCGCACGCGCCTCACGTTGGCCGCGAGCGCGGCAAGCGCGCCCTGCGGCTCGCTCGCAAGGTCGAGCGCGATGCGGCGCACGGCCGGATGCAGCGGATAGAAATCGACGCGCGTCGATTCCAGCGACACGACGCTGACATCGGCGCCCTGCGCGGCCCATTCATTGGCGAGGTTGGCCGTGGTCCGCTCGGCTCCGCCGCAATGCATGCAATAGATGAACAGGACGATCTTCATCGCACTTTCTCGTTGGTTTTCTCGCGCGGCATAGGCACCGCGCCTGCGCTGTCCGCACGCCGCGATGCGTCACGCAAGGTTCGCGCGCGCATGCAGGGGTTTGGTCGCCACGTAGTAAAGCCAACCGCTTTCGCGATCGTGTTCCGTGAGCAGGCCGTCGAAGCCGTATGCATCGACGCGCTCGTCGAAGCCCAGCGCGTGCAACTGGCGCCGCTGCGAATCCATCGAGATGTAGTACTGCAGCATGCGATAGTCGGCTGCCGGCTCGTTGACCACGGCATAGTCCGGCTCGATCACGTTCTGCCGCGAGTTCTTGCTGTATCGAACGTATTGCAGCGGAAAGAGCGAGAGATTGCGCAGCGTCGTGATCGGATTGAGGCTCAGCGCGATGCTCGGGCGGCTGTTGAGAAAGTCCTCGAACTTCACGAAATCGCGATTGTGGCTCGAGAACACGAAGTACCCGCCGGGCTTGAGCACCTGATGAATCTTCGACATGATCGTGAGCCGATCCTCATGTCCGACGTTGTCGATGCCGTTGAAGGAGAACACGACAAGATCGAAGTAGTCGCGCGAGAAATGGCCGTCGAGCTTGCGCGCGTCCATCGTGATGAAGCGTTGCTCGGGAAAGCGCTCCTTGCAGACGTCGATCATGCTCTCCGAATAGTCGATGCCGGTGTAGTTGCCGCTCATCGCAAGCAACGCGGGCGTGGTCCTGCCGCAGCCCACGCCGATGTCGAGAATGGCGCCGCCCGCGACTTGCGGCGCGAGCCGCGCGAATATCGCTTCCTCCGCCTTTTGCAGGACTTGATAGCTCTCGAAGTCGTGAACGATGCTCTTGCTGGAATAGGCTTTCAGATTCAGGGCGTCGTGATTCATGCTTTGCAATCCGGTTGTGTTGGAAATGCCGAACATCGGATGACGCACAGGACCGTTCAGTCGCTTGCACCTGCACCCGCATTCCTGCTCGCGCTCAAAGGCGTCGCTGCCTTGGTTCGCATTGATTCGTTCGATGACGCCGCGCCCACGCGCGCAAACAGGCGGTCCCACATCGGCAGAATCGCCTGCATTCCATAGCGTTCGCGCATGGATTCCGACGCCTGCCGGCCCATCTCGCGGCACAGGCCGTCGTCGTCGATCACGCGGCGCAACGCGTGCGTCAGCGCTTCGCGATCGCCGACGGGCACGAGCAAGCCAAACCGCCCGTCGCATGTCAGTTCTTTCGGCCCGCTCGGGCAGTCGGACGCGACGCACGGCACGCCGAGCGCGAGACTTTCCATCAGGGCCATCGGCAAGCCTTCGTAGCGCGACGACATCGCGAATGCGCGCGCCGTCGCGAGTTCGTCCCACAGCGCGTCGGTCGTGCCCGCAAGCGCAATCCGCTCCTTCATGCCGAGCCGCGCGATCTGCGCTTCGAGGCTCGCGCGGTCAGCGCCTTCGCCGAAGATGCAAAGATCGACATCGTCGCGTTCTCTCGCTATGGCTGCGAACGCGTCGATCAGGACATCGAACTGTTTTTGTCCGGTGAGGCGCCCGACCGATACGATCTTCTTGCGCCCCGAAAACGGCTGGCGCGCGAGCGCGCGCTCGAACACTTCATCCGGCAAAGGATTCGGCATGACGACGATGCTCTTCGCACCCGGCACCATCTTGCGAAACGGCTCGACGACGCCTTCGGTCAGCACCGTGACGACGCGCGCACCGGGATAGAACACGCGGCACAGCAGAGTCCATAGCGGCGAACGTCCATCGACCGATGGATTGTTGTGCTCGCACGCGATCACCGGAACGCGCAAGCCGCGCGACGCAAGCAACGTCATCACGCTCACGTTCGGCAGGAACGAGATGAGCACGTCCGGTTGCGTCTTGCGAATCAGCCGGCGCAAGGCCGTGACGCGCGCGAGGTAACGCAACGGCCCGCGTGCACCGCGCGCGACGAGATCCGCCAGATGCACCACGCGCACGCGCTCGTCGAGCGGATAGAACACCTCGCGCTCGCCGGCAAACGTCGGTACGAGCGTCACGTCGTCGCCGCGCGCGGCCCACGCGTTGACGAGCGTCGCCGCAACGCGCTCCGCGCCGCCCGTTCCCATCGAGCTCACCAGCAGGACTATCTTCATGGATGCGTCGTGAACGGTCGATGCGTCATGTGTCCATTTCCTGGTAGTACGCCCGGTACGCGCCGCCGCCGTAGCGTCGCGAATAGGCATAGCCGCCCGCGCCGTCCGGCACCGCGTTGAGCACGAGACCGTTCACCTTGCAGCCCGCCTGGTTCAGGCGCTGGATGGCCGTAGTCACTTCCGTCGCGCGCGTGACGCCATAGCGCGCGAGCAGAAGAATCGTCCCGGCCGCCGGCGCGATGATGCCGACATCCGATACCGCGAGCACGGCGGCGGCATCCACGACGACAATGTCGTAGTCGTCGTCGACTTCTTCCAGCGCGCGCTGGAAGTTGCCGCGCAGCAGAAGCTCGGACGCGTTCTCGGGATACCTTCCGACGCCCAGGAAATCGAGGTTCGGCACGACGTCGCGGCGAATGGCGTCGTGAATGCGCAGCGTGCCTTGCATCACTTCGGTCAGGCCGGGTCCCCACGGCACGCCGAGAATGCGATGGATATGGCCGCGCCGAAGGTCCGCATCGACGAGCAGCACGCGCTTGCCCGCAGCCGCCAGCACCGCCGCGAAGTTCGTCGATGTGAACGACTTGCCGCTGCGCGGCATCGGGCCGCTCAGCATGACCACGTTGTTGCGCGCGCCGATCATCGCGACCTGAACGGCCGTGCGCAGCACGCGCAAGCCTTCGACGGCCGGATCCTGCGGACACTTCGCGGCAAGCAGGCGCTCGGGCACCGTCGGATTGCGGTTCTTGGCGAGACGCGCTTCGTCCGTGCTCATCGGAATGGCTGCGTATAACTGCAAGCCCGTGCCGCTGAGTTCGCCCGGATCGACGACGCCCTTCTTCAGAAAGTCCCAGCCGAACGCAAGACCCAGGCCCGCGAAGAGTGCGGCGACCGCGGACACCGCGACGATCACCGTGCGGTTGGGCTTGCTCGGCATTTCGGGCACGTCGGCGTTGTCCACGATCCGCACCGAACTGATCTTGCCGGCGCGCACGAGCTGCAACTGCTCCATGTTCGAGCGCATGGTCGAATAGACATCCGTCGCGACGCGCACTTCGCGCATCAGGCGCACGGTGCTCTGCTCGTCGGTGGGAAGCTCGCGCACGCGCTCGGTGAGCGAGTCGCGATAACGGCGCGTCGTCTCGATCTGCTTGTCGAGCTGTATCAGTTCCGGATGCGTGGGCGCAAAGCGCGTTGAGATTTCCTGCCGCCGCTGCATCAACTGATAGTAAGAGGCTTCCGCCGCCGACGACTGCTGTAGAAGCACGCGCGCCTGTTCGCTGATATCGACCGACGCATGCTGGTTGCGATACGCGTTGTAGCGCTGCTCGGCCTGCTCGACCTGCTGCTTCAACGCGGGAAGCTGTGAGTTCAGAAATTGGAGCGATGCCTGCGCGCGCACCGCCTTGCGCTCGGCGTTCTGCCGCTCGTAGGCCTGGCCGATGGCGTTGATCGTGGAGGCCACCGCGACCGGGTCCGCGCCCGAAAGCGTCGCGGCCAGCACTTCGGACTTGTTGCCCTGCTCGTCCACTTGCAACGCGCGGCTGACCGCCTCGATCGCGGACGGGCGCGACGAGCGCCGCACCGCGAACTCGATGCCCGGCTCCGCATTGATCGACGCGACACGCAGCTTGATGAGGCCCTTGCCCGTGTCGAACGTCGCGAGTTCGCCGACCTTGCCGGTCACGGGCGCTTCGAGATCGGGGCCGGACAGCTCGTACATGCCGCCGGCAAGCGTCTTCAGGCGATACGCGCGGCCGGTGTCGCGCTTGGGCACGTCGAACGCGCGCACATCGATCGACTCGTTGCCCCACGCGTAGCCGCCCAGCCCGAAGATGCCGGGCGACGACAGACCTTGCGCATAACGCGCGACGACCTTTCCGATGATCGGGAAGTAGACCGGCTGCGCGCTGACGGCAAGGTTCAGCGAATCGACGGCTTCGCCGATCACGAGCTTCGAACTGAGAATCTGGATTTCGCCGTCCGCGTTCGATCGCGTGCCGACGATGGACGACACATCGCCGACATATTCATTGGACGACGCACGCGACGAGCCCTCGCCGGCGTCTTCCAGCTGAACGACGATTCGCGCCTGATACACCGGCGGGGCGATGACGGCATAAAGAAAACCCGTGCCGAATATTAAGACGAAAGCGGTGATGATGAGCCAGCGGTGCGAATAGATGCTATCGATGACGCTGACCAAATCGAAACGAAGCGGCTGCCCGCTCACCTCAGCGTTACGTTGGTCGATGTACTCGGCCATGGTCTTTCCCTCAGAGCTGACGTTTCTTGTCGACGGGGAGTCGCGATGGCCCGGCTCACCCGCGAGAACCGGAACCCTTGCCGTTTGCTGATGACGATGTCCGCTAGGCGCCCTAATTATCTGACTTAATAGCGCTGCCAATTTTCGGACACGACCCGGTAATAATTCTGGCCACCTTTTGCATAGCTGCCGTACTGCATAGCGCGCTAATTAATTGTGCGGTGCTCCGTATCGTATACCGGGCCTGTCGGAAACGGCAACACGGTTTATGCATTTAGTTGGTTCCTCTGAACATTCGAGATGCTGTTCACTAGGGATATCCTGTATGAGTTGCGCAAAAAAACTCTGGAATGGCAATGCGATGTTGTTTACGATACGTTTCGGATGTCGGATCGATCATCGAATCCAATTCGCCAATTACTGAACGCCTATTTGTTTTTTCGGTTAATCCGCGCGTCACAGCAGCATCAACCGCATGGCCGGATAGGAAGGACAACGTGTAATCTTTCGCAGCGCACCATGCCGCTTTCGAAAGCCCCCGGAGAAGCAAATGGTTAACTTGACAGTTGGCTTTGCAAGTGCGTTTTTGATGACTTGGCTGGTTGTCAAGTATGCGGGAACCTGTGCGCGCTTCTCACTCGACTTCGACCTGCGCGCGGTCCAGCGGAATCACTACACGGCCGTGCCGCGGGTCGGCGGCCTCGCCATCTTCTGCGGCACCGCCATCACCTTCGCCACGTCCACCGTTTTTCATACCTCGCCGACGTATGAAGCGTTCCTTTTACTGAGCTGCGCGACGCCCGCGTTCATCGGCGGCCTCGCGGAAGACCTGACCAAGCGCGTGACGCCGCGCGTGCGTCTTCTGTGCGCGCTCGTGGCGGCGCTCGCCTGCTGCTTCGCCTTGCACGCCGTGATCGACCGCGTCGATCTGCCCGCCGTCGATTTCCTGCTGCGCTTCACGCCGATCGGCATTGCCTTCACGATGGTTGCCGTGGCGGGCGTGACGAACGCGATGAACATCGTGGACGGTCTGAACGGCCTCGCGTCGGTCGTCGCCATTCTCATCTTCGCGTCCATCGGCTATGTGGCCGTTTCCGTCAACGACTGGCTCGTGGCGAGCGTGGCGTTTGCGATGATCGGCGCCATCGGCGGCTTCGTCGTCTGGAACTACCCGTCCGCGCTGGTTTTCATGGGCGACGGCGGCGCTTACTTCATCGGATTCATGATGGCGGAACTCGTCGTGCTGCTGATCGCGCGGCACCCGAACGTCAGCGCCTTCTACGCGATCGTGGCGATGTATCCGGCGTTCGAGACCATCTTCTCCATCTACCGGCGCCGCTACGTGCGCGGGCGCGCCGTCGATGCGCCCGACGCGCTTCACCTGCATACGCTCATCTACAAGCGCGTTGCTCGCAAAGGCATCTCCTTCAGCGATCCGCAGCAGTGCACGCGCCGCAACTCGGTCAGTTCGGTCTATCTGTGGATGCTGAGCCTCATTCCGATCGTTCCGGCGACGTTCTTCTGGAATTCGCCGTATGTGCTCGGCATCGCCGCGCTGGCTTTCGCGGGCGTCTATCTCTGGATTTATGCGGCTGTGGTGAGGTTCAGAACGCCCTTCTGGATGACGCTTCCGGTGTGGATGCTCAGGCATGGCTCGCGCGCCGAAAGGCGGCCGGCTGCGCCCGATCGCCTGCGCTAATGAGGATATTCCTTTCGCACTACCGTGCCGAAACAGCGATGGAAACCTCGAACACCAGCGCTTGAACAGGGAGTTTGCCGCAGTGCAGCAGGGTCCAGAATCTAACCGAAACGACTCTTTGTGATTCGCCGTCTCTTGCCGATACGTCATGCGCCAAACCGGCGGTTGGGAAAAACCCCGACCGCCGGTTTCGCATTTAGCGGATCGTAAAAACCTCGCGGTTACTACAAGTCGAATTACTTATATGTGCGTCACCGCACGTTTTTAATCAGATTTCGATATTTATGTTTATTGACACCGCGCGGGATTTTAAAGGCTTTACATGTTTCTGCTTTTTCTTTGACGGAATCATCGGGTACGGGTTCCTGAATGGGAAACGAACCCAATTACAACAGCTTCCAATAATGATGATAGACGACGCGTCCGCGCGTATCACCCACGACCATGAAGAATTTAGCCTTGCGTAAAAGCGCCGGTTTGCTGGATGTGAATCAGGTACGGCGCGACGATCGTTCCTATTTCGCGACGCCTGCGGGTTGGGCTTTTTTGCTGCTGTCGTTCTACATCATATGGTTTCTTACGACGTCCGAACGATCGATTTATACCGTCGCGGACCAGGATGCGTATCTTCTCTACTTCAAGTACACCGACTGGGCGTGGCTCAAGGCCTATTTCCAGCACACGGGCACGGGTCTTGGCCTGATCCCGCACATCATCACGGACGAGATCGGCTGGCGGCTGTGGATCATCTTCGTCAATTCGTTCGGCTTCACGCCGGAGTCGGCCATCCGGCTGACGGTCGCGCTGTCCAACATCCTCGTGTTCTGCGCCCTTGCGCGCTTGCGTCGTCCGCTGCTCGGCCTGTTGGTGTGGACGGTCGTCCCGGCGGCGCTCTTTACGATCGGACTTTTCCAGTTGCGCCAGGGCTTCGGCTTCGGCGTGGCGATGCTGTTCGCCATCGGGCTGCGCCGCCCGGTGCTCGGCATGTGGATCGCAAGCACCATTCACACGACGTTCGTCATCCCCGCCTTGCTGATCACCGTGGCGCGGCAAAGCGGCTCGGATAACCGGATCGCGATTCCCGTCGTCGTCGTGGCGGGCACGGTGCTGGCCGCGAGTGCGCAGACGCTGTTCGATACCTTCGGTGGCCGGCGTCTGGACGACTACGCGAATTACGCGGCGGAGTTTTCCGTCAACCTGCTCGTGCTGCTGCTGTCTTATGGGCTCGCATCCGTGCTGGTGATCGCGTCGCTTCCGTACATGCGCGCCGTGCGCCTGCGCGCGCCACTGCGTGATCTCGCGCTGATGCACCTCGGTCTGCTCGCCTATCTCGTTTGCGCGTTCGTCTTCTTTCCGCTCGGCAAGGACCGCGTGTTCTACTACATTTCGCTGTTGCTGCCGTTCCTGATGCAGGAGATTCGCGTGAAGGACGGGGTTACGCTGTGGATGACGACGGTGCTTTTCTGCATGATGGCGGCGGACGTGTATCTCGCGTCGCAGAAGGGCGTGTATTGGTATTTCTTGAGGTAGTGGCGGGAGCGGTGATGCAAGGCAGTCCTTCGACACACCGCGTGCTAAGCGACACCGGGACGGCTTCGTGATCCGTCCCGGTCGCTGAATCGGACGCCTTCTGGCTACGTCGAATCAGCTCTTTGCTTTCGGCATCTGCGAAACGAGCGACAAGCCGATATCCATGCCTTCCACCTGGAAGTGCGGCACGATGAAGAGCTTGATGCGGAAGAAGCCCGGATTGTCCTCGATGTCCTCGACCATCACCTTCGCCTCGCGCAGCGGGTGCGACGCCTGGAGTTCGTCGCCCGGATCTTTCATCTCGGTGACGAGGCTCTTGATCCAGTTGTTCAGCTCCAGTTCGAGCAGCCGGCGGTCCTTCGTCGTGCCGATGTTCTCGCGCTGAATCAGCTTCAGATAGTGTGCGATGCGCGAGAGCAGAAAGATATAAGGCAGGCGCGCATTGATACGGCTATTGGCCGTCGCTTCCTTGGTCTCGTACAGCGCAGGCTTCTGCGTCGAATTCGCGGAGAAGAAGCATGCGAAGTCGTGATTCTTGTAGAACGAGAGCGGGATGAAGCCGAGGTTCGCGAATTCGAACTCGCGCGTCTCCGGAATCAGCACTTCGGTCGGAATCTTCGGCTGCACGCCGGTGCCCAGATCGTACAGATGCACCGGCAAGTCTTCGACCTTGCCGCCCGCTTGCGGACCGCGAATCTGCACGCACCAGCCATTGTTGACGAAGCTGCGCGTCATATTGGCCGCGAACGCGAACGAGGCGTTCACCCACAGATAGCGGTCATGGTCAGGGCCTTTGACCTGCTCTTCGTAGTTGAAGGCGCGCACCGGCGTGGTGTCCTTGCCGTAGGGCAGACGGCCCAGAACGCGCGGCATCACGAGACCGACGTAGCGGGCGTCGTCCGTATCGCGGAAGCTCTTCCACTTGATGTATTCCGCGCGGTCGAAGTAGTTGCCGATGTCCTGAATGGCCGCGACCTCTTCCATCGACTTCTTGCCGAAGAAAGCGGCCCCCACCGACCCGATGAACGGCATATGCGCCGCCGCCGCCACCTTCGAGATGTTGCGCAGAAGCGCCACGTCTTGCGGCGAATTGGCGAACTCGAAGTCGCTGACGAGCGCGCTAATCGGCTGGCCGCCCGGCGTGTCGTACTCTTCGATGTAAGTCAGGCGATACAGCCCGCTCTGAATCAGTTCCGGCGCGTCTTCGAAGTCGCGAGTGAGCGCGTCCTTGGACACATCCAGCACTTCGATGCGCGCGTTCTTGCGGAAATCGGTGCGGCTCACGAGCATCTTCAGACCGCGCCAGCGGCCTTCGAGTGCCTGAAACTCGGGGTTGTGCATGACCGCGTCGAGCTGGCTGCTAATCTGGCGATCCAGTTGGCCGATGAAGAAATCCAGCAGGGATTTGTCCAGCCGATCCACCGGCTTGCTGCTCTGCGCGACCAGATCGAGGAACGCGCCCATGCCGCGCGCGAGACGCTCGTCAGCGGATGCTTCCGACAGCATGTCGTTGTCACGGAACGCTTCGAGCGGACGCGCTTGCGCGACCGGGTGAAGATTGATCTTGTCGCACAGCGACGCATAGACGCTCGTGTCCTGCGATGCGTCGAGTACGACGGTTTGCGCCGCCGCGCTTTGCCGGGTAGAGGGGTTCTTGCTCATGTGTAGTCCTGTCTGCAATGCTTCTCGGATGTGCGCGCTTACGCGTGCCCTTCAGGCTGCGTCGCGGCTGTGGCGATCTGCGACAGTTCGCCGCGCAGCTTCTCCGACAGCTCCTTGCTTTTTAGAATTTTCTCGAACTCGCGGCGGAACGTGGCGTTGTCCAGCAAATTCGACTTGAGGTCGCGCAGCAGATTGCGCACCGCGAGAAGCGCCTGCAGTTCCGGAATCTGACGTGCGACCTGTTCCGGTTCGAAGTCCTTCATCGAGCGGAACGACAGATTCACCGGCAATTCCGAGCCGTCGCTGGCAAGCGTGTTGTCGGCCGCGAACTTCAGATCGGGCGCGTAATCGGCCAGCACCGCATCGAAGTTGTTCTTGTCGATGTTCACCTTCTTGCGCTCCGACAACGGCGCCTGCTCACGGCCGGCGCTGAAATCGCCCGCCACGAGGAGCTTGAGCGGCAACTCGACTTTCTTCTGCGCGCCGCCGGTGTGGAGATCCAGGGTGATCGATACCCGGCTCTTGGGAATTTCCCTTTGAAAGCTGTCCATTAATAGTCCTCACTAAATAAATGCAGGCGTTCTCGAATTGAGCCGGACCATCGACGAATTCCTAACAAGGGCGAATGAAACCGCGCCTGTCTTTCGAAAGAAACCGCCTTTCCCCGTGAACGCATCGATGCCTGCCGACTTCTTCTCGTGTTAATGGGGAGCTATTAGAACAGTTCTCGCGCAAGACTGACAACCGCGGCCTGAAGCGGCGCGTGAACGTCGATCAACGGCTGCGCTTGCGAACAACGCTGTTGATCTTCAACGACTTATTGCTCCGACGCCGGTGCCGGTCGCGATGGTTTTCCGAGACTTGAAGCACAAACCTGCCACATCATTTGACATCGACCGGTACGCAGGACCCGTCGCGTAACGCATACGAGATAAATCATTCGAACGCGTTCGGATGGATAGCTATACGAACGAATGCTTGAGCGATAGAATCTCGCGCCTCATTCGACAATAAGCAAAACGCGAGTACACATGCGGATCGAAAAACCGCTTTGGCACGAAGGCCTCATTCTGACGCAGCAGCATTTCCAGCAGCAGGAGCGTTGGAACGAGTTCGCACTTCGACAGCTTTCATGCGCGGCACTCGCGCAGCCCTGGGGAACGCTCGGCGTGGAAATCGACGAGGACGCCCTCGCGTCGGGCCGCGTGAAGCTCACGCGCCTGAAGTTGCGCTTTCCCGATGGCACGCCGATCGACACCACCGTGGCCCACGCGCTTCCGCCCGCGCGCGATCTGACGCAAGGTATTCCCGTCGACGTCCAGAGCGTCACGGTGCTGGCGGCGCTGGCGTTGCCCGATGCCAACGGCAACAACTGCCGCATGGGCGAGAACGCGTCGACGCGCCCTCGACGCTCGTATCGGGAGTTCGTGAAAGTCGTCGATATGAATGGAAGCGACGAGGTCGAGATTGCCGCCGAGCGCCACGCGCTTCGCCTGTTGTTCGACTTCGAGCCGCATGCGGACGATACGGTGTGCGCCATCGCCCGGCTCACGCGTTCGACCAGCGGACACTTCGCGCTCGATTCGCGCTACGTCCCGCCATGCCTGAGCCTGAGCGGTCACGCATTGCATGTCGAGCGCATCAACCGTCTCTGCGACATTCTGCTCGCCAAAAGTCTCGCGCTGGGCGCGCGCCGCAGCGAGCGCATCGAGCAGGTCGCCGAATACGGCGTCGCGGACGTCCAGCTCTTCTGGCTGCTGCATTGCATTCATGCGGCGTGGCCCAAGCTGCGGTTTCTGGCGTCGCATGCAGACCAGCCGCCCGAGCGCCTCTACAACGTCCTCGCGGAACTCGTCAGTGCGCTCATGACGTTTTCCACCGGCTCGCAACTTACCGATATTCCACTGTACGACCACGCGCGCGCCGACGAAGTCCTGAGCGAACTCGAAGCGCTGATTCGTCGCCTGCTGGACGCAATCATTCCATCGCGGGTCGTGTCCATTGGACTCACGCACGCGGATGCCTCCACATGGTCCGGTCAGATACTCGACGATCGCATCGTGGACGACGCGGCCGACTGGTATCTGTCGGTCAATGCGTCGATGCCGGCGTTCGAACTCGTCGAACGCATTCCGCGGCTGTGCAAGATCGGAGCGCCGGATGATGTCGAGCACATCGTCAATTCCGCGCTCACCGGCATCGGGCTCAAGTCCGTGCAGCGCGTGCCGTCCGCCATGCCTGTGCGACTGGACAACCACTACTTTGCGCTCGACGCCGCGAGTCCCGCCTATGCCCGCATGCTGGCAGCTCGCGCATGCAAGATCTATCTGCCCGCATCCATCCCCGATGCGACGCTTGAACTGTACGCGGTGCTACGCTCATGACCACACTGGCTTACTCACGCGAACGCGCGGAACCCGTAACCCGTGCGTCCGCAACGGACGGCACCCCGGGCGCCGCCGGCATCGGCATGCGCGACCTGCTGCGCGATACCGCACTGCTCGTATCCACGCTCTCGACGGGCGGCAGCGCCGGCGACTATGAAGCGCTGCGCAGTCGGTGCGGCGAACTCATCGCGCGGTTCGAGGCGGGGCTGACTCAGCGCGGCTTTACACGCGACGTCATCGACGATGCGATCGTCGCCCAATGCGCGCTTCTGGACGAGACCGCGCTTCGCTACCTGGATGACCACAGCAAGGCGCAGTGGGTCACCCAGCCGCTTCAGGTGGAGCGGCTCAAACATCACAATGCCGGCGAATATGTCTTCGAGCGCCTGCAAGCACGCATGCGCGAAGCGTCGCCTCAGGTCGATTTGCTGGAATGCTATGCCGCCGTGCTCGGTCTAGGCTTCATGGGACGATACGCGATCGAGGGCAAGGAAAAGCGCGACGTAGTGATCTCCGAACTGACGGCACTCATCGAGCGCCTTCGTCCGGAACGTCAGCCGACGTTTCTGATCGAGCATGACGGCGCCCGCATGAGTGACTGGTTCCGGCGGCTTTCGCCCTGGGTGATTGCGGGTATCGGCGCCGCCGTGGCGCTCGCCGTGTGGCTCGCATGGCACATCGCGCTCGACGCGCAACTCGCCGCGATCGTCCCCAAGGCCGTCAAGCCGTGATGGCCGTGCAGCGATCAGGCTATCCGCTTCGCATCGTCGTCGCGCTCGCCGCCGCGCTGGCCCTGGCTGCGCTCTGGCTCGTCGTCCCTCTCGCGCCCGCGTCGGCGTGGTCCTTGACGGTGCTTATCGCGCTCGCTGCGATGCTGACGATCGGATGGCGCACGCATAGCCTCGCCAAGACGCGCGCGCACAGCGCTCGGGTACTCGACGCCCTTGGCGCAGCGACCGCCGATGTGCCGGTGGAACTGCGCACCCGCATGCCGCTGGTGCTCGTGACAGGCGATGCGCTCGCCGCGCTCTTCAATCACGCCGACGGCAAGCAACGTCTCGTTTTCATCGGCGATGGCGCGCTGTGGGTGCGGGTCGATCGCGCGCCCGATCTGCCGCGCGTGGCGCTCGCGATGATGCAATGGCGCGACGGACAGGCGCCCGACGGCGTCGTCCTGAGCGTTGCGCCCGCCCTCCATGACGACGAGGACGCACTCGCGCAAACCTTGCGCATCGCGCGTCAGGCGCTCGCGGATGCGTCTCGCATGACAGGCGCGCGACTGCCTGCGTACATCGCCGTCTATCAGCGGCTCACGCGTGTTGCGCCTCGGGACGCAGCGGCGGGCCCGCAATGGTACGGCGCATCGTCCGGCACGTCGCCCATCGACGTGCATCGCTTCGCAGCCGTGATAGAAAACGCCGAAGCCGACGCCAGGCGCTGCGCCGCCGACCCGCATGCGGCAGCGCACGCGGCGGGCCTTGCCTCCATCGTCGGCTGGACCGAACGCGTCGTCTTGCGCACGCTGACCGACCCGCGCCAGCCCGCCGCCGCGTGGCCGCTTCATGGCGCAGGCTGGATCGATTGCGGCCCGGCGAGCAACGCGAAAAAGCCGTGGGAGCGCGAAGTCCAGCTGCAAACGCGGATCGCACCCGGCGACGTCGCCGCATCGCCCGCGCCCTGGCCACTGCCGCAAGCGCTGATCGAGCCGGCGCCGCGCCGCGTTCGCGTTTCACCGCGCGTAGCCGCGTTCGCGCATGCCATCGGCATCGCAGCGCTTACGCTGGCCGTCGCATGTTGGGGTGCCGCGCGCAACAACACGGCGCTGCTCGCGCGCGTCGACGGCGATATCGAACGATACGGGGCCATTCCCGCCGATCACGATGCCGCGCGCCGCGATGCGTTGAACGCGCTGGTCGCCGACCGCGACGAACTCGACCGGTACTCGCGCACCGGCGTGCCCCTGCGCCTGTCGTTCGGTCTGTACCACGGCGCGCCGCTCATGCCCGCCCTCGATCGCACGATCGCCAGCTATCAGCCGCCACCGCCGCCTCCCGCCGTGATCACGCTCGACAGCATGTCGCTGTTCGACAGCGGCAAGGCGCAACTCAAGACCGGTTCCAACCGGGCGCTCGTCGGTGCGCTCGAGATGATCAAGGCCCACCCCGGCAAGCGCATCCTCGTGGCCGGCTATACGGACAACGCGGGCAATCCTGCGAGCAATCGGGCGCTGTCCAATGCACGCGCCGCCGCGCTTCGGGACTGGCTCGTCGACGCCTCGGGCATCGCGGCCACGCAGTTCGCGATTCAGGGCTACGGCGACACACGGCCCATCGCCGGAAACGACACGCCCGAGGGCCGCGCGAGGAATCGTCGCGTGGAGATCACGCTGGTGCCGGATACATCGAAGTAGCAGCAGTTGGAATCCCGGCGCTTCGGTGCCGGGTTATTGAGGCACGGGAGAAGCGTCCCGTCCATAGTGTGTAGTACTAAGAAGGAGCAGCAAATGGCAATTCCAGCATACATGTGGCTCAAAGATGACGGCGGCGCAGACATCAAGGGTTCGGTGACCGTGCAGGGCCGCGAAGGCAGCGTCGAAGTCGTGGCGTTCGATCACGGCATCCACATTCCGACCGACGGCAACACGGGCAAGCTCACGGGCACCCGCGTGCACGCGCCGATCACCTTCACGAAGGAAACCGACGCGTCCACGCCGTACCTCTACAAAGCGGTGACGAGCGGCCAGACGCTCAAGTCCGTCGAACTGAAGTGGTACAAGATCGACGACGCGGGCAAGGAGAAGGAATACTTCAACACCAAGCTCGAGAACGTGAAGGTCGTCGCCGTCCGTCCGAAGATGCTCGACATCAAGATCCCCGACTTCGAGAAGCACAACCATCTCGAAGAAGTGGAACTGCGCTACGAGAAGATCACCTGGGCGTACAAGGACGGCAACATCATCCACGCCGACACCTGGAACGAGCGCTCGTAACAGCACCTGAGCTCGCACCCGAACCGCTTCGGCCGCACTGACCGAACCGGTTCACGGGCCAGTCCGCGCAAGCAGGCTGGCCTCACCATCGAATTCGAGCGTTTCTGCGCTTGCCCCGCTTTCCGCTGTCTCTTTGCCTGCCCGATATGACTCTGCGTGACACCACTCATCTGCTTCGCCGGCTCAACTCGCACTGCGCCCGCACGCTCGAAGCCGCCGCGAGCCTGTGCCAGACGCGCCTGTGCGACGAAATCACCGTCGAGCACTGGCTGCTGAAGCTGATCGAGGCGGGTGACGGAGACCTTCCGGCAATCCTGCGCCACTACGAACTGGACGTCGACGCCATCTGGAACGCGCTGCTTGCCGCCATCGATCGTCTGCCGCGCAATCTGCGTGGCATGCCCGCGCTGTCGCTGCAACTGGCGAGCGTGCTGCAGGACGCATGGAACATCGCGTCGCGCACGGACATCGACGGGACGATCCGCTCGGCGCATCTGTTGCAAGCCATCATCGCCGCGCCGCACGTCATGCGAACGCAGGACGCGTGGCCGCTCTTCTCGCTGTCGGGCGCGCAGATCGAACGCCTGCTGCCGCGTCTCGGGCGTCAATCGTGCGAGAACGAGACGCATGCGCCGGTTGATGAATCCGATGCAAGCGACAGCGAGACGCCCGCGCCGAGCCACGCTGCGCCCGAAGCCGGGAATGCCGCGCATCGCTCGACCGAGGGCGACGCGCTTTCCCGTTTCGCCATCGATCTGACCGAGAAGGCGCGTCGCGGCGAGGTCGATCCCGTGTTCGGGCGGGATCGCGAAATCCAGCAGATGATCGACGTGCTGGTGCGCCGTCGAAAGAACAATCCGATCCTCGTCGGCGAGCCGGGCGTCGGCAAGACTGCGCTCGTCGAGGGGCTGGCGCTGCGCGTCGTGGATGGCAGCGTGCCCACGCTCTTGCGCGACGTGCGCGTTCTCACGCTCGATCTCGGTCTTCTCCAGGCCGGCGCGGGCGTCAAAGGCGAGTTCGAGCAGCGCCTGAAGAATGTCATCGACGAGGTGAAGGCATCGGCGACGCCGGTGCTGCTTTTCATCGACGAAGCGCACACGCTGATCGGCGCAGGCAACGCGGCCGGCGGCTCGGATGCGGCCAACCTGCTCAAGCCCGCACTGGCGCGCGGCGAGCTGCGAACGATCGCGGCGACCACCTGGTCCGAATACAAGGAATACTTCGAGCGCGATGCGGCGCTGGAACGCCGCTTTCAGCTCGTGAAGGTGGAAGAACCCGACGACGACACCGCGTGCCTCATGCTGCGCGGACTCGCCAGCCGCTATGCGAAGCACCATGACGTGCACATCCGCGACGAGGCGCTCATCGCCGCCGTCAAGCTGTCGCGCCGCTACATTCCCGCGCGCCAGTTGCCCGACAAGGCCGTCGATCTGATCGACACCGCAGCGGCTCGCGTGCGGATGGGTCTCGACACGCCCCCAGTCGAACTGCAGCGCGCGCGCGCCGCGCTCGCCGCGCTCGAAATGGAACGCGCCGCGCTCGATGCCGACGAGCAGGCAGGCGTCGCGGACGCCGGGACACGACGCGGTGCGCTGGAAGAATCGATTGCGCAAGCTGCGCAGAACGTCGACGCGCTCACCGCACGTTACGCGCGCGAGCTCTCGATGGTGCGCGCGCTGCTCGACCAGCGTGGCGACGGCAGCAGTAAGCCACAAGCTGCCGCGCTCGCACAGGCCAAGCAGACGCTCGCGGACGCTCAAGGCAAAGCGCCGCTCGTTTTCGCCGATGTCGATGCGCAGGCCATCGCGCGCGTCGTGGCCGAATGGACCGGCGTGCCCGTCGGCAGTCTGGTCGAGGATGAACTCGCCAATCTGCTCACGCTGGAACAGCAATTGGCTGCGCGCGTCGTCGCGCAGGACGACGCGCTCGCCATGCTCGCGGAGAGCCTGCGCACGGCGAAGGCCGGACTGAAGAGCGAACACGCCCCGCTCGGCGTGTTCCTGCTTGCGGGGACGTCTGGCGTAGGCAAGACCGAAACGGCGCTCGCGCTCGCCGACGTGCTTTTCGGTGGCGAGGCCGCGCTCACCACCATCAACATGTCCGAGTATCAGGAAGCCCATACCGTATCGCAACTGAAAGGCTCGCCGCCGGGCTACGTCGGCTACGGCCGCGGCGGCATTCTCACCGAAGCGGTTCGCCAGCGGCCTTATAGCGTCATCCTGCTCGATGAAGTCGAAAAGGCGCATCGCGACGTGCTGGACATCTTCTATCAGGTATTCGATCGCGGCACGATGCGCGACGGCGAAGGCCGCGACATCGACTTCCGAAATTGCGTGATCCTGATGACGTCGAACCTGGGCAGCGCTCAAATCGACGAAGTCACCACAGACAATCCGGACATCGCACAGCCCGCATTGCTCGATGCGATTCACGAGCCGCTCGTCAAACACTTCCAGCCGGCGCTGCTCGCGCGCTTCCAGACGCTCGTTTATCGCCCGCTCGATGTGCACGCGATCGCGTCCATCGTGCGCCTGAAGCTCGGCAAGGTCGCCGACAGGCTGCAAAGGCAGCACGACGTCAAGCTCCTTTGCGACGATTCGCTCGTCGCATCGCTCGCGCAACTGTGTGTCGCGCGTGAATCGGGCGCTCGCAGCGTCGACGCTTTCCTCGATCAGCGCATCCTGCCGACCGTGTCGCGCGAACTCCTCGCGCGCATGGCGACGGGAGTGGCGCCTGCGGCGATTCGTCTCGCGAGTTCGGAAGAAGGCAATCTGACGATCGAATTCGTCGATCGCGAATCGAGCGTTAGCACTGCCGCGTGAGGACGATGACATGCCGGCTGGTCCATCGCTTTACGACATGCTTCTCGGGCAGATCGACGGAGAGTCGATCCATAATTTCGACGATCGCACGCTCGAAGCGCTGAGCGTGCAGCAGAATGTCCGGCGCATTCTCAACACGCGCGCTGGGGCGCTCAAGCATCTGCCGGACTATGGTTTGCCGGACTTGACGAACATCTATAAGGAACTGCCCGGCTCGTCTCACGCGCTGAAGCAGCAGATGGAGACGACCCTGCTCAAGTACGAGCCGCGCATCCGTGCGATCGATATCGGCATCCTCGAGAACGACGATCCGGGCTTGCAGGTCAGCTTCGAGATGACCTGTCATCTGAAAAGGAGCGGGCTCGTGCGCTTTGGCACGTACTTCGTGCCGCCCGGCATCTTCCGGCTCGAACGGCGTGTGCGCGAAGGACGGTGATTCCAGGAGTCGCCTTCACGGATCGAAGAAGAGATGAAAGACGGCGTGCAACGAGCGGGCGCCGATTCGGTGAACCTCTCCTGGAGCCGCGATCGCGGCCAGCCGCCGCCCGGCGCTGGCCGATCTCAGGCGCGGCTATCGCGCCCTAGTTCGACAACACGTTTCCGACGCTGCGGGTAATCGCACCCGCGCCGGCCTTCGCGCTCTTGAGCGCATCGGTGGCGGTGTCGATACCCTGCGACGCCGTCTTACCCGCCGCCGACGCCTCCGACACGGCAGAAGCCGCCGGGGTACTTGCCGATGCCGCCGCCGGCGCCGATTGCTGGGGCGCGTCGCGCTTGACGGGCTTCGGCTTCGCGCCCTCATACGCCAGTCGATTGCCCTGTAGCTGAATCTTCACCGGATCGGTGTCCTTCCACTGCTTCTTCGGGATCAGCAGCTTCCACTCGCCGTCGCCGGTGGGCGCGCGGAAAAACGCCACGACGCCGACGAATTCGGCGTCCTTGTCCATCGGCTCGCTCACGCTCGCGCTCGCGCCCGGACGTAACACCACGTCTTTTGTCGCGACGAGATCCGGCTTGAGCAGTTCGAGATCGTTGTCCTGCAACTGGGCATATTCGAGCTGGGCGAACGCCTTCGAATCCTTGAGTTGATAGAACCTCACCACCGTGGAGAGCGGAAGGCCCGCAGTGGTTTCATTCAAGGACGCGCGGGCGTCGAGATCGACGTTCATGGTCTTGACCTGCGTCGTGAAGAGCCATTCGGCCGCGCCCACCGTACTGTCCTTCGTGACCTGCCACGCGCCGCAGCCGGAGACCGCGAATACGGCCGCGAGCGCCGCCGCGACGCCCGCCCGCGATGTCAGGCGACCGCTCCATCGGAAGTAGTTCGAATGCTGCATGCTGTTTTCCTGTTTATTGTCGATGTCGAATGCGCGTTGCCATTGCCTCTCACGCCAGCGCGACCGCACGCGCCGGATCGATCGCGGTCAGATCGGCGATTAAGGAGTCGATGCGTGTCGCGAGCGCAGGCTTGTCGGCGTCCTTGCGGTTCAGGCGAATCCTCAGGATGCGCAACAAGTGCTGCTTGACGTCGAACGCAAGCGACGGCTCCCAGCGCGCGAGCTGGTAGCGCTGCGCTTCGGCGTCGAGCATCGAGAGCAGATGCGCAGCCGTGTCCGCGCGATCGGCACGTTCGCACACGCGCGCCATCACGAGCTGGCGCATGAAGCGCTCACGCTCGCCGCCCGAGATGGACGCTTCGTCGTGCGCCGGCAGGCGTTGCAACCAGGCGGAGCGCTGCATCGAGCCCTTGCTGCGCGGCGATGTCGTTCGCTTGCGCTTCGGTTTCTGACCAATCGGTGCTTGCGACGGCGGCGCTGACAGGCGCGGCGGTTTCTCCTCGCTCGATGTCGCGCACCGTTGCATGGCGCGCGATCCATTCGAGCGTGGCGTCGTCGGCGAATGGCGAACCGTCCGCGAAGAGCAGATGTTCCAGGCCGGGTAAGCGTTCGAGCATGAGCGCGCAGTCCGTCGCCGCCGTTTCGCGCACTTGCGCGTACTCGCCGCCCGCCTGCTCCTGCGCGACAAATGCGTAATACTGCAAGTCGAGCCAGAAATGATTCGCGCCTTCGGCAAACGCCAGCTCGACGCGTTCGAGCAGTTCCGGCCACTGCTTTTGCAGAAGCAAGCGCTTGAGGTTGGCGCGCAGTTCGCTGCGCGGCCCGACGAGGCGCGTCTTGCCGCCCGCTTCGAAGGGCGGCGCCTCGGTGAGCGTGTCCCAGCGCACGCAGCGCATCAGGCGGTATGCCGCCAAGTACCCTTGCGGCTGCTCGCGCAGGAATTGCGCCATTTGCCGGGCGCGATCGAGCAACTCACGCGTAGATCCGACTTCCGAAGACGCGGGCAGCGCGGCGGATGCCGGCGCGTCGGCGCGAGTTGCCGGTGAGCCGTCGCTCGCCTGCGGGGTCTCGATTCTGCCCTCGAAGCGCCGGAACAACGGCGCGAGCGCGGGGCGGTCCTGTTCCGGCCACGATGCGACGCGCTCATCGATAAGCGCCAGCGCCGAAAGCGTGCGCTCCAGCAACGTGTCGGTCAGACCCTGCACGCGGTCGAGCCGATCCGCGAAGGTGCTGCCGCATAGCCATTCGAACGCCGCGCGGCGCGACGCCGCACGCGCCGGGAGTAGCGCGTCGCCGAAGCGGTCGACTAGCGCCGACAGCAGTTCGAAGCCCGACGCGACGCCCTCGGCGCCATCGCGTCGCATGCGGCCATAGACGTAATAGACGGCGATGCGCACGTCCTTGGCCCGCTGTCTGAGCAGGCGCTCGGCGAGATCGCAGATGAGCGCGTCGTCGATGTCGGAGAGTTTCGCGACTTCTTCCTTGATGGCCTGGAAAGTGTCGTCGTAAGCGGGGTCGTCGCCGACGGGGGCGTCGGCCTGGATTGGCAACAGCCAGTCGTTCCAATTCGATTGCGCTGCGCGCGCGAGATCGGCCGGCTGGCGCGCGCCGAACAGCGCCTTGAGCAAATTCGTGAACATTCGAAACGTTATTTATTGTTGTCTGACCAACGGCCCGAGAGGGACCTCGTGTCCTGGCCAAGGGATTCCGCGCTTGCCTTATCGGTTCGATGGCGGCGCTCAGTTTATAAGCAGTGCCATCGATTCCGACTACGGCGCAAGCGTCGATGTGCCTTGTGCACAATGCGCTCATGGGGGCTGGAAACTATCAAATCGACAACGACTTATCAAGATTCGGGCATCGACGAATGAGACAAATGGCGATCGTCGGCATCGCTTTTTCAATAATTGACAGATTCGCGCGGGAGAGGTTGTGGCTTGTGCGGGCGTCTGTTCGCTGCGGTGGCCGCGTTGGACCGGAAGACGCGAAGGGCCAGCCGTTGTCGCGGTACGGAAATCCTGCAAAGGCCGGCGGCGTTGCCGTGAAAAGTCAGCCCAGCGTTCCAATATGCGCGTGCGACACCGCAGCGCCTCGAACAACTGCGGCAGCGAGCGACTCGACTAAGACTCGAATCTCGTCAGAAAAGCCCCGCAGACATATCCACAGAAACCGAGGAAAACCCTGTGGATTTCCTGCTAACCAATCCCCCAACCCGCTGATTCCACACCACAAACCGCCACCGCCTCACGATGCGCCCTCACCGCCCGTCGGCAACGCACGACGCGAGCATCGCGCCGGCGCCAGCGACCGTCCCCGCCGCCCATACGGACTGCGGCGCGGTCGCGACGCTCAATTCATCCGCGGCCGAGCGCGGCAGGGCCAGCACGATCGTGCCCGTGGCCACGAGCGCGACGATCATCGACAGAAACCAGGAGAAGACATACATCGCCGCACCTCGTGGGGAGAATTCGTCTGAATCGGCGCTCATGAACGTTCAGCGCTCGATGCTCAGAGTAGAGTCCCACGGCGAGCCGCACAGCCCCACGGAGGGAGGGACATGTAGGAGGGACGCAGCGCCCTAGCGCAGATCAGGCGCGGGCACCGGCGAAACGCCTTGCGCGCGCGCCGCGTCGTCCTGCGCGCGCAGAGCGCGAAGAAAGCCATCGCGCTTGCCAAGCTGCATCCAATATCGCGCGATCGGCTCGGGAATCCGCGCCGCGAGGCCGAGATGCTCCGCCAGCATCAGCGCATAACCGACCGAAATGTCCGCCGCCGTGAAGCGCCCGGCGCACAAAAAATCCTCGCGCTCGAGAAGCGGCGCGAGCGTGCGCAGACGCGCGTGGAACCACTTCGCGTAGTCCTCGGCGACCTGCGGCTGCCGGCGCTCCGGCGGTTCAAGATGCGTGTAGCGCAGCACGAGCGTCTGCGGGAACGTGAGCGTCGCTTCGCCGAAATGCAGGAAGTTCACATAGCGCCCGAAGTCGGCCTCGTGCGGCGCGACATCCAACGCACCGGGCGAATAACGCGCCGCGAGATACTGGCAGATCGCCGACGACTCCGTCATGGCGAGCGCATCGTCGAAGAAGGCGGGCACGGTGCCGAGCGGATTGATGTCGAGATACGTCCGCGCCCGAACGCGCGGCGGAAACGCCAGCATCTCCAGCCGATACGGCAAGCCGATTTCCTCCAGCGCCCACAGCACCCGGAACGAACGCGCGCTGACGCAGTGATGCAGCGTAATCATCAAGCGAGCCACGAGGGTTTGCGCTTCTCGAGAAAGCTGCGCACGCCCTCGCGCCCTTCGTCCGATGCGCGGATGCGCGCGATGCGCTCCGCGGTATCGGAAATGAGCGCATCGTCGATGGCGCAGCCCGCCAGATCCGCCGCGAGCCGCTTGCATTCGCGCACCGCGTTCGGGCTGTTCGCGGCGATGCTCGCGGCGATCGCGTCGACGGTTGCGTCGAGCGCATCGGCGGCGACGACCTGATGCACGAAGCCGATGCGCAGCGCCTCGGCCGCATCGAAGCGCTCGGCGGTCACGAAGTACCGATGCGCGGCGCGCGCGCCCATCGCGCGGATCACGTATGGCGCGATGGTCGCGGGCATCAGGCCGAGCTTCGCCTCCGAGAGACAGAAGTGCGCCGTGTCCGCGCTCACCGCGATGTCGCATGCGGCGACGAGGCCCATGCCGCCCGCGTAGGCGTCGCCCTGCACGCGCGCGATCACCGGCTTCGCGCTCGTGTAAATCGTATGAAGCATGGTCGCGAGACCGAGGGCATCGGCGCGATTCTCGGCGTCGGAATAGCCCGCCATGCGCTTCATGTAGTTCAGGTCGGCGCCCGCGCAGAATGCCGGTCCGTTCGCGGCGAGGATGATCGCGCGCACGTTCGGGTCGTCGTTGAGCGCGCGAAAGGCGGCGGTCAGCTCGACGATCGCTTCGTCGTCGAACGCATTGCGCACGCCCGGACGATCGAGCGTCACGCGCGCGATGTGGCCGTCCACCGCGAGCTTCAGACGTTGCAGGTTCATTGCGTCACTCATGATGTCGTCTCTCGCGTTCGGCGCGGCATGTGAGCATCGCTCAACGAAAGCCGGGCCGCAAATTGTCGATGCTTCCAAGTGTCGGCGATAAGCGCGCTTGCGGTCAACACCGCGCGATGAGCCAAACTCACAGCCGGCGCCTGTGCCTCCGCCGTCCATCATGTCACGAAGCAGGCGCGCGCCGCCGTAATATATTGGGATATATTACGAGCCTCATCCGACACTTCAGCCACTACATCATTCACAAGAACGAGGAGTCAAACGTGAAGACACCTTTCCTACGCAGAATGCTATCCGCGGCGTTTGCGCTGGCGCTCGGCGTCGCTGCGTCGTCGGCGCTCGCCGGCGAAGTGCAGGTCGCGGTCGCGGCCAACTTCACCGCGCCGGTTCAGGCCATCGCCGCCGACTTCGAAAAGGATACGGGCAACAAGGTCGTCGCCTCGTACGGCGCGACCGGCCAGTTTTACGCGCAGATCAAAAATGGCGCGCCGTTCGAGGTTTTCCTCGCCGCCGACGACACCACGCCCGCCAAGCTCGAAAAGGAAGGCCTGACCGTGCCGGGCAGCCGCTTCACCTACGCGACCGGCGCGCTCGCGTTGTGGTCCGCGAAAGACGGCTATGTGGACGACAAGGGCGACGTGCTCAAGAAGAACCAGTTCACGCATCTCGCGATCGCGAATCCGAAGGCCGCGCCGTATGGCCTCGCGGCGACGCAGGCGCTCGACAAGCTCGGGCTCGCGCAGGCGGTGGCCCCGAAGATCGTCGAAGGGCAGAATATCTCGCAGGCGCAGCAGTTCATCGCAACGGGCAACGCGGAGCTGGGCTTCGTCGCGCTGTCGCAGATTTACAAGAACGGCAAGATCACGAGCGGTTCGGCGTGGATCGTTCCGGCGTCGCTGCATGAGCCGATCAAGCAGGACGCGGTGATCCTCGAGAACGGCAAGGACAATCCGGTCGCGAAGCAGTTCGTGGATTACCTGAAGGGGCCGAAGGCCGCCGCGGTGATCAAGTCGTTCGGTTATCAGCTTTGACATTCACATGCCGATCGATACCGCCGATCTTCAGGCCATCACGCTGACGCTCGAACTGGCGTCGCTCGCGACGCTGCTTCTGCTCGTCATCGGCACGCCGATCGCGCGGTGGCTCGCACGGACGCGCTCGCGCGCGAAGGGCGTGATCGGCGCGGTCGTCGCGTTGCCGCTCGTGCTGCCGCCGACGGTCATCGGCTTCTATCTGCTCGTGCTGATGGGCCCGAACGGTCCGGTCGGCAAGCTGACGCAAGCGGCGGGCATCGGCCTGCTGCCGTTCAGCTTCGCCGGGCTGGTCGTCGGCTCGGTCATCTATTCGCTGCCCTTCGTCGTGCAGCCGCTGCAGAACGCGTTCGAAGCCATCGGCGGCCGTCCGCTCGAAGCCGCCGCCACGCTGCGCGCCGGTCCGTGGGACACGTTCTTCGCGGTCGCGCTGCCGCTCGCGCGGCCGGGCATCGTCACCGCGACGATTCTCGGCTTTGCGCATACCGTCGGCGAATTCGGCGTCGTGCTGATGATCGGCGGCAATATTCCGGGGCGCACGCGCGTCGTTTCCGTGCAGATTTTCGACCACGTCGAAGCGCTCGAATACGCGCAGGCGCACTGGCTCGCGGGCGGCATGGTGCTGTTCTCGTTCGTCGTTCTTCTGTTGCTTTATTCGAGCCGTCGAACGGCGGCAGCGTATGGCTGAACTCACATCATCGAATCTGACGCTCGACGCCGCCCGCCGCAGCACGACGCGCGACGCCATCGAAGCACGCTTCGTCGTCGAACAGGGCGGCTTCACGCTGGATCTCGACCTGACGTTGCCCGCGCGCGGCGTCACCGCGATCTTCGGCCAGTCCGGTTCGGGCAAGACGACGCTGCTTCGCTGCCTCGCGGGACTCGCGCGGCCAGGCGACGGGCGGCTCGTCGTCGATGGCGACGTATGGCTCGACACCGCGCGGCGCATCTTTTTGCCGACGCACAAGCGCCCGCTCGGATACGTCTTCCAGGAAGCGAGCCTTTTCCCGCATTTGAGCGTCGAGCGAAACCTGCGCTTCGGGCTTTCGCGCGTGCCCGCCGCGATGCGCCGCGTCGATCTCGCGCAGGCGGCGGAACTGCTCGGCATCGCGCATTTGCTCGAACGCATGCCGGCCGGTTTGTCGGGCGGCGAGCGGCAGCGCGTGGGTATCGCGCGGGCGCTGTTGACGAGTCCGCGGCTGTTGCTCCTCGACGAACCGCTTGCATCGCTCGATCAGCAGCGCAAGCAGGAAATCCTGCCGTATCTCGAACGCCTGCACGACGAGCTCGACATCCCGATGCTCTATGTGAGCCACGCGCCGGAAGAAGTCGCGCGGCTCGCGGATCATCTCGTGCTGCTCGATGGCGGCCGCGCGCTCGCGAGCGGGCCGCTTGCCGAAACCCTCGCGCGGCTCGATCTGCCGATGGCGCATGCCGACGATGCATCCGTCGTGCTGGAAGGCGTGGCGACCGCCTACGATGCGCACTACGGCTTGCTGACGCTCGCACTTGCCGGCGCACGCACGACGCTTCGCGTGCTGCACGCGCCGGTCGCGCCGGGCAAGCCGATGCGCGTGACCGTCAAGGCGCGCGACGTGAGCCTCGTCACGCACGCGCGCGACGAGACGCAGAGCAGCGTGCTGAACGTGCTTCCGGCAACGGTCGTCGCGATTGCCGACGACGCGCATCCGTCGCAAGCCGTCGTGCGGCTGGACGTGGACGGCTCGCCGCTGCTCGCGCGCGTCACGCGCTATTCGGTGGACCGGCTGGGGATCGCGGTCGGCATGCGCGTCTGGGCGCAGGTCAAGGCCGTGTCGCTGCTCGCGTGAGCGCGAGGTGCTGCAAGAGCATGATCGTCTTGCCGTCCGCGATCTCGCCGCGCCCGATCATCCGCATCGCTTCTTGCAGCGGAATTTCGAGGACTTCGATTTCCTCGCCTTCATCGACGATGCCGCCGCCGTCGCCGACGCGCATCGATCCGTCGTATTCGCCGACATAGAAGTAGAGCTTCTCCGTCACCGATCCCGGGCTCATGAACGCCTCGAAAATCTTCTCGATGCGCCCGACGCGATAGCCCGTCTCCTCTTCCACTTCGGCGCGAATGCGTTCTTCCGGCGTCGCGTTGTCGAGCAGTCCGCCGGGCGCCTCGATCAGCATGCCGTCGTGTCCGTTGACAAACGCGGGCATGCGGAACTGCCGCGTCAGCAGCACGTTGCCAGTGCGCGGGTTGTGCAGCAGGATGGTCGCGCCGTTGCCGCGATCGTAGGTCTCGCGGCTTTGCCGCTGCCACGCGCCGTCGCGACGCTGGAAGTCGAAGATGACTTTTCTGAGCACGTACCAATCGTCCGACAGCACGAGCGTCTCGACGACGCGAACGCGGTCTTTCGTGGCAATCGTATCGGTCATACGCGGTCTCCTTCAGGTCGGTTGACGCAGATTATTACCGGGTAACGCGCCGAAAGAATCGTCGGCGGCGCTGTAATTGAAATTCGCCCGCAACTGGCATAGCGTTCGAAGATGCACCGGATGCGCGCTCGCGTCGAGGCGTAACGTTTCCTCGCGGCCGGCAACGGGGCAACAATTCTTGCGGAGAATGTCGTGAAAAGCCTGAAGGTTCTCATTGCGGTGTCGTTGCTCGCCACGGCGGGCGTGACCGCGACCGCTCAAGCGGGCGGTCGCGTCGGCATATGGTTCGGCGCGCCGCTGTATTACCCCGTCGCGCCTGCGCCGTATTACTACTATCCGCCGCCGCCCGTCGTGGCCGTGCCCGCCGCGCCGACGACTTACGTCGAGCAGGGCCAGGCCGAGGCCGGTCCCGCGCAGTCGAGCGGCTCCTGGTACTACTGCGATCAGGCGCGCGCGTACTACCCGTATGTGAAGGAATGCCCCGGCGGATGGCGCGAAGTGCCGGCACAACCGCCCCCGCCGCCGTCGAACTAGGAACTTCGTTCTTGCGAACCACATTCATGAACTATCGAAGGCTCGTATTTCTCCTCGCGCTCACCGGGCTGTCCGCATGCACGGTGATGCCGAGTGGTCCCAGCGTGATGGCGCTGCCCGGCACCGGCAAGACGTTTGACCAGTTCCGCGCCGACGACGCCTCGTGCCGCCAGTTTGCGTTTCAGCAAGTCGGCGGCGTAAGCGCGGATCAGGCCGCGACGAATAGCGCGGTAGGCAGCGCCGTTGTCGGCACGGCGATCGGCGCGGCGGCTGGCGCGGCGTTCGGCGGCGGCTCGGGCGCGGCCATCGGTGCGGGCGCGGGTCTCTTGACGGGCAGCGCGTTCGGCGTGGGCGCGGCGCAGACGTCGGGCTACGGCGTGCAGCGGCGCTACGACTACGCGTACCTCCAATGCATGTACGCCGCGGGCGACAAAGTGCCGGTGAGTGGCGCGATGCGGACGGCGCCGCCCAGCGGCGCCTATTACGCGCCACCGCCGCCGCCACCGCCCGGCATGCCGCCTCCTCCACCGCCTTCCAGTTGATTTTCGCGGGCTTCAGCGACGCGCGCGCCAGTTATCGTCGGCGGGGCGCGCGTGCGGGTTGATCGGCGCAACGAGCCCCGGTGCGACGACCAGTCCCGTCACCCAGCCGATATAGAAGCGCACATCGCTCCAGAACTCGGCATTCGAGTAGATGCGAAACGCCCCGGCGTGCGCGAGCCACAGCGCGATCTGCAGCGCGCCGGTGAGCACGAGCCACGTCGCGGCGATGACGGCCGTCGCGCGGGCGCAGCGGCGAAACGTCGATGTATCCCACTGCTCGCGAACGACCACGCAGCCGGCGATTAGAACGAAGATCGCGGGAATCAGGCTCGTAACGAGGACGCGCGGTTCCCACGCGAAAACGACGCCGCTCAGATATCCGGCGGCGACCGCGAGCAGCGCGACGACCCACGCAATCCAGCGCGACGCGCGCGCGGCGAGCCAGGCGATGGTGACGGCGAACGGCAGCGTCGCCCATTGCAGCGCCTGCGCCACGGCTTTCGCGAGGTTTTCGCTCGCCGCTTCGTTCGAATGGCTCGCCGCGACATACACGGTGATCGCTTCGTGCACGCACACCGCGACGATCGCGAAACTGAGCGCTTCGCAGGCGGCGAATGCCGGCGACTTCTCGGAGCGCGGATGCGCGGCATCGGAGCCGAGCGCGCGCAAGCGTTCGAGCACCGGATCGACGAAAAAGGCGAGGATCGCGCCGATCAGCAACGCGGCGGCTGCGTCGGTGAGCGAGAAATGACCGACGAGAGAAACGAGGCCCTGCCACAGGAATTCCGGCGCGGCGGCGCATACGGCGACCCACAACGCAAAAAAGAAGCCATTCGATGCACGTCTGAGCGGCATGGCCACCTCGATGCGGTTTGATGAGTCAGCTTCCTTCGGGTAACGCAGCGTGCGCGACGCGCGCGGCAATGGCATCGACGACGCGCGTCTGGAGATCGGCGGGCTGCTCGAAGCATTGATAAGCGAGCGCCTGTGCAACGGTCACCACTTTCGTTTCTTCGTAGCGGCGTCCACTGCCGATTCGCGCCTCGAACGCATTGGCGCGCTCGTTGATCTCGACGGGATCGGCGCTCACGAGCAGCACCGCGTGCGCGAGCACGGCGTAGAGCGGCTTGTCGCGGTTATCGGCCGGCTGCGGCACGCGCCGCCAGTATTGCGCGGTGCCGGCGATCTTGCGCGCCTCGTCGCCGGGACCCCACGCGAGATTGAATCGTCCGTCGCAAAACGAGCCTTCCACCGCCTGATGATGCGTGAGCACGCCGAGCGTCTTCAGCGCATCCGCGAGAATGCCGCACAGATGCAGATAGATGCGTTCGGCGAGCGCGCCCATCGGCGCGTGAACGGGATAGGCGAGACTCAGATTGACGATGCCCGGCCCTTGCGGCACCAGCCCGCCGCCCGACAGACGCAGCCACACAGGACAGCCGCGTTGTGCGAAGGCGGCGCGCGCGTCGGCGAGCGCGGGATAGCGTTGATAGCTGCGCGGCACGATCAGCGACACCGGCGCGGTCCAGAGATGCGCGACGGCATCGCCGGCGGCGGCGCGCGCGAGCAGCGCTTCCTCGGCGTCGAGCGGATCGCCGGGCAGCGACGCGGAATCGAGCAGGGCGAAGGACATGGAGGGAAGCGCGAAGGCGCCGGTGGCCGCGACATCGGACATGGTAGCGAAGAAGCGGGCGGGGGTGGGCAACCATGTCGACGGGCGGACTGCACACACAAAAACGAAAACGCGCCGTGCGGAATCAAGTCCGCACAGCGCGCCACGACATGATTAACCCCTCATCCCGCCCTGCCCACATGCTCCTTCAACAACCCATTCACCTCATTCGCCTTCTCCATCTGACTCATGTGCCCCGCATCGTCGAACACGCGCACGGTCGCGGCCTCCGACGCGTTGCCCGCATGCGCCGACGGGATGATGCGGTCCTGCGCGCCCCAGATGACAAGCACAGGCTTGCCCGTCGATGCCAGTTCGCGCCCCGGCTGCGCGCTCTGCCTGCCGTTGCCGAATAGCGTGCTGCCGAGCGACGTCAACGCCTCGCTCACGCCGTCGAGCCGCTTGTACTTCAGCAGATCGTCGAGCATCTGGCGGCTCACGAGTCCGGGATCGGCAAAAAGCAGTTCCACGACAGACTTCAACTCGCGCCGCGACTGCGCGCTCACGAACCCTTGCGTGTACGCGTTGTTGATTTCGTCGCCGAAACCGGCCGGCGATATCAGCGCGACGGACCGCACCCGCTGCGGCGCCTGAACTGCAAGCTGCGCCGCGATGCCGCCGCCCATCGAATGACCGACGACATGCGCGCGGTCGATATTCACCGCGTCCATGAAACGCGCGACGAACGTCGCCAGTTCGGGCAGCGTCGTGCCGGGAATGCGCGGGGTCGATTGTCCGTGCCCCGGCAAGTCGAGCGCGAACACGCGGTTGTCGTCCGCGAGCGCATCGAGGTTGAAGAGCCAGTTGTCGAGATCGCCGCCGAAGCCGTGGATGAACAGCACCGCGGGCCGGCTCGCACCGCTTCCGTCGACATCGCCGCGCGCGGCATAGCGCACGCGAATGCCGTCGATATCGACGAAGTGATACGCCGACGCCGCTTCGCCCTCCTCTTCGTCCTCGACGGGCGTCACATACGACGACACGTACTCGTCGATCTCGGCATCGCTCGCGTCGGCGGGCGCGAGCACGCCGAGCAGCGCCTTGACCGGCAGCGTATCGCCCGGCGACGCGACCTTGCGGCGCAGCAAGCCGGCGTCCGGCGCTTCGACGGCGTTGGCAATCTTGTCGGTTTCGACATCGAGAATCGGCATGCCGACGGTGATCTCTGCGCCCTCTTCCACGAGCCACTCGTTCACCGTGCCTTCCTTCATCGACAAGCCCCATTTGGGCATGACAATCGGTGTGATCGCGGCCATCAGTGCTTGCCTCCTTTCATCGTCTTGCGCGCGGCGTCGGCAATCTGCGCGGCGCTCGGGATGTACAGGTCCTCGAGCGTCGGCGAAAACGGAACGGGCGTGTGCGGCGGCGTCACCATCTGGATGCCGGCCTTCAGTGCGCCGAACGCCTGCTGCGCGACTTGCGCGGAAATATCGGTGGCGATATTGCAGCGCGGATTCGCTTCATCGACGACGACGAGCCGCCCCGTGTTCTCCACCGTTTCGAGCACGGTATCGATGTCGAGCGGCGACAGCGTGCGCAAATCGACCACTTCCGCTTCGATGCCTTCCTTCGCGAGCGTCGCCGCGGCTTCGAGCGCGCGATGCACCATCAGCCCGTAAGTGACGATGGACACGTCCTTGCCGTCGCGCACGATGTTCGCTTCGCCGAACGGAATCGCATACGAGCCTTCGGGCACTTCGCCTTCGAAGCCGTAAAGGTTCTTGTGCTCGCAGAAGATCACCGGATCGTTGTCGCGGATCGCCTGAATCAACAGGCCTTTGGTGTCGTAGGGCGTGGACGGACAGACCACTTTCAGGCCGGGAATATGCGTGAAGATCGGCGTCAGCATCTGGCTGTGCTGGGCCGCCGCGCGAAAGCCGGCGCCCACCATCGCGCGAATGACGACGGGCGTTTCCGCCTTGCCGCCGAACATGTAGCGGAACTTGGCGGCCTGATTGAAGATCTGGTCGAAGCACACGCCCATGAAGTCGATGAACATCAGCTCCGCGATCGGGCGCATGCCGCACGCCGCCGCGCCGATCGCGGCGCCGACATACGCGGACTCGGAAAGCGGCGTGTCGAGGAGCCGGTCGCCGTGCTTCGCGTAGAGTCCCTTCGTCACGCCGAGCACGCCGCCCCACGCGTCTTTCTCGCCGTCCGCGCCTGCGCCGCCGACGATATCCTCGCCCAGCACGATCACGCTCGGATCGCGGGTCATTTCCTGATCGATGGCTTCGTTGATCGCCATCTTCATGCTCAGTTTGCGGGCCATGATGCGCGTCTCCTCAGTAGCTCACATAGACATCGGTCAGCAGGTCGGCGGCGGACGGCAGCGGCGCGTCCTTCGCTTCCTGCACCGCGCGGTCGACGAGCGCGGCAACTTCGCGGTCGATCGCATCGAGTTCGCCCGGCGAGAGCACGTCCGCTTGCGTGACGGTGTCGCGGAATTTCTTCAGGCAGTCCCTGTTCGAGCGGATGTCGTCGAGTTCGCCCGGCGCGCGATACGTCTGCGCGTCGCCTTCGAAGTGGCCGTAGAAGCGGATCATCTTGCATTCGAGCAGCGCCGGGCCGCCGCCTTCGCGCGCGCGCCGGATGACTTCGCCCGCGGCTTCGTACACGGCGAAGAAGTCGGTGCCGTCCACGGTCACGCCGGGAATGCCGAAGCCCGCCGCGCGGTCCACGTAGCTGTCCACCGCCGTGCCGTATTCGCGCGCCGTCGATTCCGCATAGCCGTTGTTCTCGATCACGAAAATCACCGGCAGACTCCACACGGCGGCGAGATTCAGACTTTCGAGGAACGTGCCCTGATTGGACGCGCCATCGCCCGCGAACGTGATGCCGACTTCGCCCTTGCCGCGAAACTTCGCCGCGAGCGCCGCGCCGCAGATCAACGGCGCGCCCGCGCCGAGAATGCCGTTCGCGCCCATCATCCCTTTGGACAAATCCGCGATATGCATGGAGCCGCCCTTGCCGTTGCACGAGCCGCCCTTCTTGCCGTAGATCTCCTTCATCATCGCGACGGGATCGACGCCCTTCGCGATGCAGTGTCCGTGGCCGCGATGCGTGCTCGCAATGCGGTCGCCGTCGTTCAGGTGATGCATGATGCCGACGCCCGCCGCTTCCTCGCCCGCGTACAGGTGCACGAAGCCGGGAATGTCGCCGCGTCCGAAATCGACGTGCAGACGCTCTTCGAAATCGCGGATCGTGCGCATCTTGCGATAGACGGTCAGCAGTTCGTCCTTGGACAACGGTAAGCCGCCTGGATGCTGGTGCGACGCTGTCATGTCTGTCTCCTTGGGTCAGTGGGTCTCGCGGGCGCTGCAGGCGGGCTGTCGCATCAGCCCGTGAGCCGCCGCGTAGCGCATGCACGCGGCGACGTCGATGCTTCGGAACGCGCTTTCGCGCAGGATGATCGTGACTTCGTCGCTCGCGCCGAAGGCAAGCTCGCGTTCGCCGTCGAGCGCGACGATGCCCTGACGCTGCTTCACGCGATGCGGCACGCCGTCGGCGAGGCGCTGCCAGTGCGCGATCGGCACGGCTTCGATGAGACCGGGCGCGATCGGCGCGTAGAGATCGAACTCGCCCTTGCCCGGCGCGGCCAGTTCGACGGCCACGCCGCCCGGCTCGCCGCGCCCGAGCGGATCGAGCAATCCGGCGATGGCCGACATGCCGATCGCCTGCGGATCGGCGTATGAGACGTAGACGGCGGCGAGCGTGTCGATCTTCCAGAGCGCGCGCGCGCCGACGAACTGCTCGTGCGAGATGACGGCATCCACGAGCGCAATATCGCGGCGCGTGTTGGCGCCCGCATCGCGTATCTCGATGTCGAGCCGCTTGTTGGACACGAGCGCGTTCGTCGCGGGAATGCGGCCCGTCGCGTACAGGCCGGCCGCGAGTCCGGCGATGGTCGGCTCGCGCATGTCGGGAAAGGCGTTGTTCGTGCCGGTCGAAAGCCCGGCGAGCGGCACGGCGCCGCACTCGCGCACCACCGCGCGATGCGTGCCGTCGCCGCCCAGCACGAGGAGCGCATCCACGCCCGCTTCGCGCATCATGCGTGCGGCGCGAAACGTGTCGTCGACGCGCGCGGTCACGGGCATGTCGAGGAAATCGACGGTAGCGAGCGCGGCATCCGGACCTTGCCGGCGCGCGAGATGGCGCTCGAGCATGACCTTGAGGCCTTCGCGGTCCGGCATCATCACGACGCGCGGCACGCCGCACGCCGCGAGCGACGAGAGAAGCCGCAGCACGATGTTCACGCGGTCCGCGAGTTGAAGACTGTTCGCGTTGGCGATCACGCGGCGAATGTCGCGCGCCGAAACCGGATTCGCGATGATGCCGACAAGCGGCGGTGCGTCTCTACGCATGCCTGTGTCTCCGCTTTGCTTTTTAGTGCGGCGGATAAAGGCAAGCGTTATGCCAATTTAAAAGCGCATCCGAGACGGCGAAATCGTGCGGGATTACCCGCAAAAAAAGCGCTGTTTGCGCGGCGCGAAAGGCGCGCGCGAGACAGGTGTCACAGCGCAGTTGTCTCGGCGATGTCGACAGGCGTATCGCGTGAAGAACGGCGCAACGTCAGCGTCCGCCCGCGTCGCGCTGATTCGGCGAACGGATGCCGTAGCGCGCCATGCGTCGATAAAGCGTCATGCGGCTCACGCCGATCTGCCGCGCGACCGCGCTCAGATTCCAGCTCGCCGCGCGCAAGTACTGCATCAGCAGCATGCCCTCGGGCGGCAGCCGATGCGGATCGAATTTATCCGGGGTCGATGCCGCTGGCGGTGTCGTCGCGGCATCGCTGGCGCCGAAGCCCTCGGGGAAATCGTCGGCATCGATCAATCCGTGCGCGCAAACCGCGCGCGCATAGCGAAGCACGTTGCACAGCTCGCGCAGATTCCCCGGCCAGTCATGCCGATGCAGCCGCTCGCGCGCCGCTGGCGACAGCGCGACCGCGCCGCGCGCGTTGTCCGCATCGAGAAACTTGGCCGCGAGCCAGTCGAGATCGGTGCGCTCGCGCAGCGGCGGCAACGTGAAGCGCGCGCCGTTCAGCCGGTAGTAGAGGTCTTCGCGAAAACGTCCGTCGCGCATGAGCGTATCGAGGGAATGATGCGTCGCCGATATCACGCGCACGTCCACCGACACTGGCCGCGACGCGCCGATCGCGAGCACTTCGCCTTCGGCGAGCACGCGCAAAAGGCGCGACTGCAGTTCGCGCGGCATGTCGCCGATTTCGTCGAGAAAGAGCGTGCCGCCGTCCGCTTCCTGAATCAATCCGCGCTTGGGCCTCGTGCCCGCGCCGGAAAAACTGTTCGGCAGATGTCCGAAGAGTTCGCTCTCGATCAGCGTCTCCGGAATCGCCGCGCAATTCACCGCGACGAACGGCCCCGCGCGCCGCGCGCTCGCGCGATGCAGCGCCTTCGCGAAGTATTCCTTGCCGCTGCCGGTTTCGCCGTTCACGAGCAGGTTGATCGGCGAATCGACGAGCTTCGCCGCGCGTTCGAGCTGGCGCGTGAGCGCGGCATCGCCGCCGCACAGCCCCGCGAGCGGCGCGGGAATCTCGGTCGCGCCGCGGATCGCGCCCGAAGCGCCGCTTCCCGTCGACGTGACGCAGGGCGTGGGCGGCATCGCGCTCAAATAGAGCAGCGCGCCGCTTTTCGCGAGCCGCAGCGCGCGGGTTTCGCTCGGACGCGAATAAACGAAGCGGCCCAGGTCGTCGATACGCGCGTCGAAGAGCGCATCGAAGCGCGCGCCGATCAGCGACGCGGGCGGCTCGCCCGGCGAAAGCGGCCGGCGGTTTTCCGCCGCCAGCATCTCCTGCGCGCGTCGATTGTGTCCGGCGATGCGCCCGTTTTCATCGAGCGCGATCAGATAATCGGGATCGACATCGACGAATTCGGGCGACCTGTGCAGCTTGAGAATCCAGTCCTGCCGATGCGCCCGCAGAAAGTTCGCGTTCTCGATGTGCGCCGCGTAGATACGAACCAGTTGCAGCGCGAGGCTCTGGCTCTCGCGCGCCTGCGGCGAAGTGAGCGCGGAAATGTCGAGAATGGCCGCGAGCGCGCCGCGCGAGTCGAAGAGCGGCGCGGCGGTGCAGGTAAGCGGAATGTGCGTCGCGTCGAAGTGATCGGCTTGATGGACGGTCAGCGCCTGACCCGTCGCGAGCGCGGTGCCGACGGCGCACGTGCCCGCGCCGGTCTCGCTCCATTGCGCGCCGAGATAAAGCCCCGCGCGGCGCAGCGCGGCATCGGCGTTGGCGTCGCCGATGTAATCGACGGTCACGCCGAGCGCGTCCGTCAACAGGACGACATAGCCCATTCCCGCGACGCGTTCGTAAAGCGTCTCCAGTCCGTGACGCGCGATGCGCGCGAAATCGTCGATGCGCTGCTGATGCTCGCGCAGGCGCGTCTGCGGCAGAATGCGCGCCTCCTGCATGCGTGACGGATCGAGCCCGTGTTGATGCACGCAGCGCCGCCACGAACTCTCGATGATGCCCTCGTGCGTGCGCGCCGGCGCGAGCATCTGCGCCCGCGTGGTCGCCGCGACGACCGCCTCGATGTGCTCGCGTTGCCGCATGTCCATCGTGCTCTCCTTGGGATGTCTCCTTCCGACGCTTTTTTATTTTTCGAAGAATGCGTCGTGCGCGCCGCGCAATGTCGGGAAAACACCGGGGAATCGGCCCGCGCGCGGCGTCGATCAGGCCATATGATGCTCGAATCGGCAGGACGAGTCATGCGCCGCGCTTGCTGCGCTGCGGCACACGCCTCGCTCGAGAAGCCGCGGACGATTACAACGACAAGGAGACGAAGGATGACCAGAATTGCCTACGAAGACTTCGAGCGCAAGGTGGTGCAGCATCACATCATCAAGGGCAACGTGTATGAGAACGGCACGGCGCTCGTCGAGCGGGCGAATCAGTGGATCGCGGATAACGGCATCGACGTGTTGAACGTGGAGAGCCTCTCCACGTTCGGCGCCGGCGACGATACCAGCGTGAGCCATTGGTACTCGGGCATTCGCGTCTGGTATCGCACGGAATAGCGAGACGTTACCCGCGCCCGACGAACGGCATCTTGGTCGCCATGACGGTGTGGAACAGCACGTTCGCTTCGAGCGGCAGATTCGCCATGTAAAGGACCGACTGGCCGACGATGTTCACGTCCATCATCGGCTCGACAGCGATTTCGCCGTTCGCCTGCGGCACGCCGCGCGACATGCGTTCGGAAAGCTCCGTGAGCGCATTGCCGATATCGATCTGCCCGACCGCGATGTCGTACTTGCGGCCATCCAGCGACGCCGATTTCGTGAGGCCGCCGACCGCGTGCTTCGTCGCCGTGTACGCCGCCGAATTCGGGCGCGGCGCGCTCGCCGAAATGGAGCCGTTATTGATGATGCGTCCGCCCATCGGCGACTGCGCGCGCATCGTGCGGAACGCCTGCTGAAGGCAATAGAACATGCCGTTCAGATTGACGTTGACGACGCCTTGCCATTGCTCGGGCGTCCAGTCCTCGAACGGGCCGGGCGGATTGCTCACGCCTGCGTTGTTGAAGAGCAGATCGACGCGCCCGAAGCGCTCGACCGCCGCCGCGAAGAGCCGTTGCACCGATTGCGGGTCGGCGACATCCGTGGGCACGGCGAGGCCGCGCTCGCCCGCATTCGATTCCGCGATGACCGCCTCCAGCGGCGCGGCGCGCCTTCCCGCGAGCACGACCGACCAGCCGTCGCCGAGGAGCGCGAGCGCCGCCGCGCGGCCGATGCCGCTGCCCGCGCCCGTGACGATGGCAATGCGTGAGGATGTGTTGGCTGCGTCCGGCATCTGTAACGTCTCCTGTTGTGCGGCGCGCGACAGTCGCGCGCTGTCGTGATCGGGAGAGCATTATCGACGAATCGCCGGTTTTCAGTGGCTGCGCGACGCCTCCGTCGCGACCGTGCCTGCCGTGTTGCGCATCGCGCTGCCGTCGCAGAAGACGGCGGTCATCAGCATCGGCACGACTTCATGGACGACCGCCGTGCTGCCCGCCTCGTGCACGCGCGCCTCGACCGAATCCTTAGAGCCGAGCACGACGACGCCGTAAGCGGAATCGTTGATCGGCTGGCCGGCGCCCTGCTTGAACATCGCGTCGTCCTGTTCGTAGCCGAGCACGGCGTAGACGCGAAAGCCGTAGGCGGTCAGCTCGCTGCCGTGCGTCGGCCGGAAAGCGTTGACGGAATTCGATTCGACGCGCATCGGGCTTGCGTCGATGTAGCGCTCGTCGCGCAACGGCGCGATGAAGCGATGCGCGCTCGACTTGCAATCGAGCTGGCTTTCGAGGGCATGCGCGTGCGAGACGGCCGGCAGCAGTCCGCCAGTGACGGCCGCGAATGCGGTAAGCGTGGCGAGAGGAACGGTTTTCATGGCAACGGCAAGCAGCGGTTGTTGATGCGTTCGTTGATTCGGTCGTTTGGAATACGGTCGCGGACGCCGGTTCGGTCATGCCAGCATCGCGTAGGAGGCAAGTTGCGAGCCAGCGGGCGGGCGTGTCGGCCGGGCGGTGCGCGACCGTTTTCCGCGCGATGCCCTGAACCGCCGCACTCCGCGATTCCTACAAAACGCGTGTAGCGCACGCATCGTCAGGTTGTTCCCGCATGCCAGCGGCCGTCTGTGCGTGCCGCCTCAGTCGCGTTTTGGCCCCATCGCGCAGGCGCGAGATGAAATGGTTATATTGAGCGATCCATTCCCAGAGGACCGCCATGCCCGCGCTTTCCGATTTCCCGATCACCCGCAAATGGCCCGCGCAGCATCCGGACCGCATCCAGCTTTATTCGCTGCCGACGCCCAACGGCGTCAAAGCGTCGATCATGCTGGAAGAGACCGGCCTGCCCTACGAGCCGCATCTCGTTCGCTTCGATACGAACGATCAGATGTCGCCCGAATTCCTGTCGCTCAATCCGAACAACAAGATTCCCGCGATCATCGATCCGAACGGGCCGGGCGGCGAGCCGCTCGCGCTTTTCGAATCCGGCGCGATTCTCATCTATCTGGCGGACAAGAGCGGCCAGTTCCTTCCCGCCGATCCCGCGCGCCGCTACGAGGCGATTCAGTGGGTGATGTTCCAGATGGGCGGCATCGGTCCGATGTTCGGGCAGCTTGGGTTCTTCCACAAATTCGCGGGCAAGGACTACGAGGACAAGCGGCCGCGCGATCGATACGTCGCGGAAACGAAGCGTCTGCTCGGCGTGCTCGATCAACGTCTCGCGGACCGCGACTGGATCATGGGAAGCGAGTACGGCATCGCGGATATCGCGGTGTTCCCGTGGGTGCGCAATCTCGTCGGCTTCTATGAGGCGCGCGAGATCGTGGGTTTCGATGCATTCGGCAATGTGCAGCGAGCACTGGATGCCTTCGTCGCGCGGCCCGCGGTGCAACGTGGGCTGGAGATTCCGAAGCGCAATTGACGAAGCGAGGCGGCGCCCGGCGCGCGCATCCGCGACGCTGGGCGAAACGCGTTTTGCATCAACGCGTTGCGTCGCTGATGCTCAGGAAATCCACAGGATTTTCCCCCGTTTCTGTGGATAACAGCGACGCGCGCGGTTAGCCCGCGTGAGGCTTCGCCGCGTGCGCCTCGTCGAAGACGGCTTCGAGGACGGGACTTACGCCGCGCAGTCCATCGACGACGGCTTTCGCCCAGTCGAAGTATTCGCGCTTTCGCTGGACTGGCCAGTCGGCCGGCGGGCACGCGGCAATATCGCGGAGATTGCAGATCTTGTCGGCGAGTTTCACCAGTTTCGCCTTCTCGCTGATGTGCGCCGCGTGTTCCACTTGCCGGCGCTTCCGTTCCGCCTTCGGCAGACTTTTGTCGTCGGTCACTTCGGCGACGATGCCTGCGACTTCTTCGCCGAAATGAGCGATGAGTTCGTCCATCGACGTTTCGGTGTCTTCGATCGTGTCGTGAAGAATGGCCGCGACGAGAACCGCTTCGTCGTCCATGCCGCCTTCGTTCGCTAAAACATCGGCGAGCGCAATCGGATGATTGATATAGGGAGATGCCTCGGCGTCCTTGCGCCGCTGGTTGCGATGCTTCTGGGCGGCAAAAGCCGTTGCCCGAATGACCCTGTTCATGTTTTATTTCTCCGTTGTTCGGCGGCTTCTGACCGCCTTCGGCCAAGTCTAGGACGCGATTGGGACATCCGACGTCCCAATGCGCTCCGTCCGACGCGCGAGCGGCAACAGGTTCACAATGAGCGATCACGCGCGCATTTCGCACGGCGGGCGAAACACCCTTTGCATCAATGTGTTGGCTCGTCGGTGCTCAGGATATCCACATGCTTGATCACAAAATCTGTGGACAACGCGACCGCCCTTTTTCCTGGTCGCGATGCCGCGAGTGCGTGCGGTTTTCGTTGCAACGCTTCAACGGGTCCAACGCCATGAACGCCCTTCCCTGCTATCGACATACACGAACGTTCGCCGCGATCGCCCTGACCGGCGCGATGTGCGTCGCGGTCCACGCGCAGACCACGTGTCCCGGTTACGTCGAAACGGACGCCGGCAGCGCCTTCGACGTCGCGTCGATCATCAAGGACAGCGGCTCGCCGCAATCGGCGCTCGACAGAGTGCGAAGCGCCGTCTCGAAGATCGACGCGGGCGGCGGATGCTCGATGTTCGCGAACACGCGCGCGTGCGAAGAAACCGTGACGCTCGCGAAGAAGGCCATCGTCGCGCTGCAAGCATGCTCGTCGGCGGCGAAAGGCACGACCCGCGGCTAATGCATTGCTGATGCACGACTGAATGGCGCGCGCAATAAAAAACGCGTGCCGCCCTGACGGACGGCACGCGTTATCGACGTGCAGACTTCGCGTTCAGCGATTAACGATCGAGGAACGGACGCAGCTTGTCGGCGCGGCTCGGATGCATGAGCTTGCGCATGGCCTTGCTTTCGATCTGACGGATACGCTCGCGCGTCACGTCGAACTGCTTGCCCAGTTCTTCGAGCGTGTAATCCGAAGCCGTATCGATGCCGAAGCGCATGCGCAGCACCTTCGCCTCGCGCGGTGACAACGCGTTGAGCGCATCGTCGATCGCGGCGCGCATGTTCGCGTGCACGGCGGCGTCGGCGGGCGATGCCGCGCCCTGGTCTTCGATCATGTCACCGAGGGTCGCGTCGGCGTCTTCGCCGACCGGCGTTTCCAGCGACACGGGCTGCTTAGCGATCTTGAGAATGCCGCGAATTTTTTCTTCGGGCATTTCCATGCGCTCGGCGAGCACGGACGGATGCGCTTCCTGTCCCGTCTGCTGCAGGATCTCGCGCGAAATGCGGTTCAGCTTGTTGATCGTTTCGATCATGTGAACCGGCACGCGAATCGTGCGCGCCTGATCGGCGAGCGAACGCGTCACGGCCTGGCGAACCCACCACGTCGCATACGTCGAAAACTTCCAGCCGCGACGGTATTCGAACTTGTCCACCGCCTTCATCAGTCCGATGTTGCCTTCCTGGATGAGATCGAGGAACTGCATGCCGCGGTTGACGTATTTCTTTGCGATCGAGATCACGAGACGCAGGTTGGCTTCGATCATTTCGCGCTTGGCCTGACGCATCTTCAACTCGGCAGCCGTCATCTGACGGTTGATCTTCTTGAGTTGCGCGAGCGGAAGCGCCACCGCCACTTCGATGTCGATCAGCTTCTGCTGCTCGGCCTGAATCGCCGGCAGGCTGCGCTCGAGCGAGGCGCCGTACTGCTTCGAGCCGGCTGCCGCGCGCGCGGTCCATTCGAGATCCGTTTCGTGACCGACGAACGATTCCACAAATTTCTCGCGCGGCATGCCGCAACGGTCGACTGCGATCTGCAACACGCGACGCTCGATCTCGCGCACTCGCGCGACCTGCTGCTGGACGTCGGCACACAGGCGGTCGATGGTCTTCGCCGTGAAGCGGATGGAACCGAGTTCGCGTTGAATCTCGGCGCGCGCGCGTTCGACGGCCTTCGCGGCGGCGGCGCCCGAACCCTTAGGATTGCTCGCCTGTTCCGCAAGCTCGCGCACGCGGCCAAAAATCTCGAGACAATCGGCTTTCAGCTGCTTGAGACGCGCTTCGTTCGATGCGCTGGCATCGCCGCCGTCGAGGTCGCTGTCGTCGTCCTCGTCGCTGTCGGATTCATCGGCGTCCGTATCGATTTCGGCGGATTCCGTTGTTTCGGAGGGCGAAATTTCTTCCTCTACGACGTCGTCTTCCTTCAGACCGTCGACGAGATCGTCGATTTTCAACTCGCCCGATTCGACGAGCGCCGCGTCCGCGAGAATGGTCGCAACGGTGGACGGGCACGCGGCGATCGCCTGGATCATCTCGTGCAATCCGTCTTCGATGCGCTTTGCAATCGCGATTTCGCCGGCGCGCGTGAGCAACTCGGTCGCACCCATCTCGCGCATGTACATACGCACGGGATCGGTGGTGCGGCCGAACTCCGAATCGACCGTGGAAAGCGCGTTTTCGGCTTCCTCTTCCGACTGCTCATCGGCAACGACGGCGGGCGCGTTATCGCTCAAAAGGAGCGTTTCCGCGTCCGGCGCTTGCTCGTAGACCGCGACGCCCATGTCGTTGAATGTGCTGACGATGGTTTCCATCGCCGCCGTTTCAGCGAAATTGTCCGGCAGATGGTCGTTGATCTCGGCGTGCGTGAGATAGCCACGTTCCTTGCCCAACTGGATGAGCGCGCGCATCTGGCGCTGGCGCTCCTCATTCTGCTCGACGGTCATTGCGACATCGGGCTGCATCGTGCCGGCCTGGCCCTTCGCCTTGTTGGCGCGTCGGCCCGCGCCTCTGCGCGCCGGTGCGACGATATCCAGCTCCGACTCTTCCCGATCAAAACTTGCCATGCTTTCTCCTCGACAGATTTGCTCGACGATGACAGGTCCCCGGAAGCGAGCGTATGGCCCGCGTTGATATCGACAACAGCTTCGATCACGGACGGCTTGCTGAGAATCGCATCGAGCAAAGCGCGCAGACCTCGCTGTTACGAGGGCCGCGTATTCCAAATGCCACCAAAGGCGCAACCTTAGAGTATATCAGGGTCGCTGCGACGCGTCAGGCTTTTTGTGAGGCCTGTCGAAGGTCGTCGGCACCGCTGGTGGAGACGATGCTGGAACGTGGCTGAATAGCCGGGCCGATGCCGAACGGACCTTCGATTGCGCGGTCGGCGGGCGATCCTTGCCTATCGCCGATATGGTGCCGGTGAGCGCGCCTTTCAACCGCAGCGCCTGCTTCATTGCATCGAGATGATCCGTAATGCGTGCGCGGGCAGCGTGGTCATGCTGTCGCGGCCGGACAGTTGGCGAATTCGCTGTTTGGTCTGTGCGTAGATCTGTGCGAAGGATAAGACCGGCCCTGAGCGCCGCGATGAAATCGCTCGCCCAAGCTCCGGCGTGGACGCGAGGTCGCTGTTCGTCTCGATGCTCAATGGTCACCGTGGTGGCGTCGTCGGCCACGAAGTAGCGCCGCAGTCCATCGTGGCTTTCGAAGGCCTGACCAGCGAGTGTCTTGGCTTGCTGTTCCACGAGCGAATCCCGATGACGACGTTCGTCGTGCGCTATAGCTTCGGAGCGGCTGATATGCACTCGATACGCAAAGTCGACCGGCACGCGAAGCAAAGCGCGCAGATAGCTGATCGGGCGCTTGGCGCGTTGGAGATGCGTCCACGTAGCCTCGACTACATCGGAAAGGCGCTTGCCGTTGTCACTCGCTTCGCGCATGAGTTTGAAAATCAGGAATTCACGAAATCCCAGTTGCCGCAAGCGGATCAGGTCGTGAGGGAGTGTGCCGGGTTGTCTCTTTTGAGTAGTAGGGGATAGATCCTTATATATAGCGCCGTCTGCCACCGTGACACACGGCGACGCCAAAGAATCGGCGGGGCCGTTGTGCCGAGCAGTTTCATGGCAAGAGGACAGAGCACTGCGATCCGCTTGCTGCGGACTAACCAAGCCGAGCAACGAAGCTGCCTTCGAAGTCAAATGAAGATATGCGCGACCGAACAAGCCTGCGCCGCCGTAGCGGGTCTGCGGCGGTCGCATGATCAAGCCGGCGGTTTCTAGATCGTCCAGGCTTCGGTAGAAGGTCCGCATCGATTGAAGGGCGCGGCCTGTCAGCAGCTCCCGACGCGCGAATATCGCCGCGAATGGGCGTCCTGCATCGACGGTCCTGGCAAGCGCAGACAACACGGCGCGGGCGCGGGCTGGCAGCGCAGCGATGTGGTTCGCTCGATGAGCGGCACGGAAGATCACCCACGGCAGGTTCGATCGATCGCAGGCGTACTCGTTCGCTGCCTGCTGATCCGGATCGACGCCCGGTGCTTCGGATGTATGAGGGCGAGAGACGTCCTCGCCTGCAACGGAAGGTTGCGCGATATGCATGTCAAGTGCGTCCATTTCGAAAAATGGAGGACAAACGCTTGACTGCCGATCGCGATCCGCTAAACTTCGAGTTGTGGACTCGTGACCCGATTGGCGTCGGGAAGCGGACCGGGCGAGCAGCAGTTAAGCCCGATATTCAAAAGCCTTCGGTTGGCGCCGAAGGCTTTTGTCTTTCTACAGCCTGTCTTTACATATCGACCTCGTCGATGTCGTTCCCAAGTGTTTGATTTATAAGCCGTTTCTAGTAGGTTCAGTAACGGCAGTCATCTGCCATCGCTAAGTCCTTGTTTTGCAAGGAAAACCTACTAGAGTCGCTATTCATTCTCTGTTTCGCTAATCGACTTGCTGATGAAGTCGGCTATGCGCTGACTCCAGGTGTCCGCGTCGCCAGCATCCTTGTCGAAAAATCGGACGCCAACCACGCCGTTCCGAGCCGTCACTTCGCAGACCTTTCGGCGCCCTGATCTGACCACCGTCGCGCTCGGCGCCGTAGTCTTGGGCTTCTCCGAAGCCATGGCGACCGCTTTGTCCTGCGTGAAGCTTTCGTCGTCGATCAGGCGGCGGACCGCTTCCACTACTTTTTCGCCCTTCCCTGCCTCGGCGAGCGCCGCCAGCTTCTGCGCGGCATTGCTGCCTAGTCGCTCTGGCCTTTGTGCCAGCGCCTCCTTTGCAGCGTCCGGCAGTGCGTCGAACGAGAAGATTCTCGACACGTGGCTTTTGCTGAGTCCGGCGCTCTCCGAAATCTCGGTGCGGGACAAGCCGCTCAATTCCTGAAGGCGCTTGAAGTTCCAATACTTCTCGAAGTCGGTAAGAGACGGCGAAAGCAGGTTGGAAAAGAACGCTGCGAACTCGATCTCCCCTTCTTCTATCGAGGCGACGTTCGCGCGAATCGTGCTGCGGCCCAGTTCGCGATACGCCGCCACACGGTTGTGCCCGGCGACGATCTCGTATCGATCGCCAGCAAGAGCCCGCACAAGGATCGGGGTTGCGAGCGCGTGCTGAGCGAGATTGCTCTTCAGTTCCTGAAACTGTTCGCTGGTCAGCTTCCGTCGCCTGCCGTGGACCTCCACAAGCGCGTCGAGCGGCACTTCGAGTGCCGCCCTTTCTTCCAGTTGAGCTTCAAGTTCCTTGATTCGAGCCTGCGCCGTATTGATCCGATGCTGCGCGTCCATCAACCTTCCGGGTGATGTCCGCGGCTCCGTGTTCGTTGGCCGCGGCGAACCATCGCCCGGTTTGTTGCCGACGTTCGCGGTCTTCGCGAGCAGTCTGTCGCCGATGCCCATTTATGCCTCCGTCTGATTCCACGCGCGGACGAATTGCGCGTCGAGATGTTCCGCGAGCCGGTCAAGCGGCTCTTTGAATCGGTTATACGCAGCCGTGCTTCCGTCGGGTTTCGACAAGTCGTAGACCGTAGAGAGCTGGGCGGACGCACCCTTCGGCACTGTGGACTCCGGGATCTCGAACGGAAGCACGCGATCGCCGTAAGCCTTTTGCAACCATCCGCGCACGACGCGGGACACGTCGTCCGACTTGGCCTTCGTCAGGATCACGTTGACGAAATCGAATCGCTTTTGCTCCAGCACGCCAGGCAGCTTCTTCGCGATGTCCGCGAACAGATGCCAGAACTGCGTCGAGCTGGCGAAATCCAGCGCTTCGGGCGGGCAGGGCAGCAGAATGGCGTCCGACGCCAGCAGCGCGTTGATGGTCAGATAACTCAACGCGGGCGGCGTATCGATGACGACGGCGTCGTACTCGTCCGTCAACGGCATCAACCCCTTGCGCAGAATTTCCCAGAACTCGAAGGTGCTATCGTTCAGCACCTTCGCGGGGATCTCGAACTCCGCGTCGAACAGAGAGGACGACGCCGGGATGAGGTCGAGGTTGTGCCAGTAAGTCTCCTGCACGGCATAGTGCAGGGAAGGCTGGTCGCCGTAAATGAGCGGAAGGAGTGTCTGATCGTCGGAAATCTCGGCGTCCGGCGCCCAGCCGCAAAGCTGCGTGGTCGTGCCTTGCGGATCACAATCGATCACCAGCACGCGGCGCCCGAGAAGCGTCAGCGCCTGCGCAGCGGATACGGCCGTCGTCGTCTTCGCGACGCCGCCCTTGAAGTTGGCCACCGTGACGATGCGCCCACGCTTGCCGTCCGGCCGGCGCGCGCGTTCCTTCGTGGAACGGATCCACGTAAGGGTTTCCTCGAGCGTGAATTCCTTGCTGCGCCCGGCGCCCTTGGAAGTCCCGGCGGGCAGTTCGCCTTTGGTCGTCAGATACTGGAAGCGCTGCTTGTCGAGCCCGCACAGCGACGCGACCTGAGCGCTCGTGAACGTCGGCGCGCTCTTGCGGGGATACGGCTCCAGCATCGCATCGCGGATCTGATTGAGAATGTCAGTGGCTTGGGCGGCCACCCCCAAGAGCGTTTCGATCGAAACGGTCTGATCGACTTCGGGAAGCCGAGCGCTTAACATCGAGTTCGCAGTCACTGGCGGGCCTGGGTAAGCAAATAATTCTTCGGTTTGTGGAAAACATACTGCAAACCGAAGAATAAACGGCCAACCGGTAAACCTCAAGTAAACTCTGAAGTCTTTCTAACGCGGACGAAGGCGTTTACGCAACGTCGCGGCGGGTGTTCCGCCGGTTTAGGCCGATTCCGATCCCTTCTCAGTTGCCAACGCGCGTCGGATCAACTGCTCCACGCCGAGTAAACTCGGCGGATCATAGCGCTTCAGGTACAGCGCGGTGGTCGACAGATCGGCGTGACCCAGGCCTTTGCCCACTTGCGCGATGGGCGCGCCGTGCGCCAGCGCGTGCGCCGAGTGCGTGTGCCGCAACCAATGGGTGCTCGCGCGCGCAAGACTGCGGCCGGACCCCGGATTTTTTGCCTCGGAAAGAGCCGCTGCCTGCGCGAACACGTCCTTGAAAAGCCGGCCGATGCCATCGGGCGTGATCGCGTGTCCGCCTCGAGCCTGCGCCAGAATCGGGGTGCCGACAGGGCAGGCGAGGGCGTCGGGGAAACTGCGCATTGCGAGATTCTCCTGCAACGCTTCGACGACGGCGGGCGGCAACAGCACCGTGCGCGCCTGTCCACCGGTTCTCGCCGGACCAACGCTTAGCCGCCAGACCGGATCGCCGACGCCCGCTAGTCGCCCGACCGACAGCGCGTCCGTCGTTGCGGCGGCCAGTTCCGCCCGGCGCAAACCAGTGGCATAAGCCAGCAACAGTGCCAGGCGGTCGCGATGTTCGGCAAACGTGTAATTCGGGCGCGTTACCGATTCGAAGACGCATCGCCACTGCTCGAAGTCGAGCGTGCGCGCTGGAGCGTCGAAAATCGGCGGCGTCGCGGGGCGCTCGAGCGTCGAAAACGGGTTCGTCGCCAGGTAGTCGCTCGCGACGAACCACTCGCACATCGCGTTCAGAATGGCCCGCGCGGACTCCCGGCTGCGATCCGATAGCGGTCCGGCGAACGGTCGCCACGTCGCGACGCACCGTTCGACGCGGCCCTTGGCCACCCACCGGGCCGCCGGCCGGGGATCGGCGAGAAAGACGTTGACGTACTCGGTGCAATCGGCGGGATCGAGCGAGGAAAGCGGCTTTTGTCTTTCGACGAGCGCCCAAAGCAGCAGCCGCTCGGCCTCCCGCCGATAAGCGCGCCGGGTGTGATCGCTCGCGGAGCGCGCGTCGAGCCAGGCCGCAATCGCACGAATGTCGGTGTCGAAGCGGCACGCCGAGCCGGGCGGGGCGCGATTCGTTCCTTTCGACCCATCCAGCGCCGACGGCACCCGCAGCGATTCCAGCGGCGCGACGGCGAGCGTACCTCCATCGATCATTTTTCGCGACGCCTCGCCTTTCCATTGCCGACGCGGGACGAGCGCGGCCGGCGAGACCGTGTGCTGGAGCGCGCTCGCGTGCAGTTGCAGCCAGTCGACGATCCGCTGCGCGCCCTTCGGACCGAGTCGCGGCACGGCCGTGTACCAGCGATGACGCCGTCGCTCGACCAACGCGATCAGATCGCCAATCGTGCCGATTCCCGCTGCCGCCAGCCGCGCGCTGACGGCCGGCTCGAACCATCCGTCGACCGGATGCTGCGGCCTCGGATCCTGAACGAGGCTCGCTTCCATGCGAGCAAGCGCGTCCGCCTGACGCCGCCGCAACCGGATGTTGCGCGCGGTGCGCCGGTCCAGCGGCGCCGATGCGATCGCGGCAAACGCCTCCTGATAGAGCGCAAGCAGTTCGGATTCGCCGTACACGCTCTCCGGATCGACGCGTTCGCGGAATTCCTCGAGCGTAGGCACCGGCGTTACCGGACTCGCCGCGTCCGACGGAATGCTGCCGGGACGCAGCCGAAGCAGATGCGCCGCATCGATGTCCTGCGCCCGGCGCGCCATGACCGAAAGCGTGTCGCGCAGCGCGGCGATCAGTCGGCGCGTGCTGCGGACATCGGCGCCGGAATCGCCGTAGGACGCGTGCAACTGCGCTTCCGAGATGCCGTCAAGGTAGCCGCGGTAAAGCGCAAAGTGTTGTCGCGTAAGCCGGCGAGGTGTCGCGTCGGCTGGCGAACCCATTTGAGCGAAGGAAGTTTCGTCTTTGTTTTCAAGCATTTGCGGCGAGGTTATCAACCAGCGTCGAATTTAACAAGTTAAATCGCTACATCTGATAAGTACCTTTATCAGCGCAACGCACGAACAACCCCGCGCGCTTGAATCTTCACAGCGCCGGCGCATATTCGAGCAACCCTGTCCGCACCTCGCTGGAGACATGTGCCGATGCGCGATTCCCGACGCCCCGCGTACAAACGGCCAGCGCAGGACGAGCATCGCCCGAGTCTGCCGGAAGTCTACGCGTCGGTGCGGGTGCCGGTCGGCGCGGGATGGCTTCGGCGCTTTCTCGCGTTCGCCGGTCCCGGCTACATGATTTCGGTCGGGTACATGGACCCGGGCAACTGGGCGACCGACATCGCGGGCGGATCGCGGTTCGGCTATTCGTTGCTCGCCGTCATCCTTCTTTCGAATCTGATGGCGATTTTGCTGCAGGCGCTCGCGGTGCGCCTCGGCGTCGCGACCGGCCGCGACCTCGCCCAAGCATGCCGCGATCACTACTCGAAGCCGGTCAACATCGCGCTGTGGCTCGCGTGCGAAACGGCGATCATCGCCTGCGACCTCGCCGAAGTCATCGGCACGGCGATCGCGCTGCAATTACTGTTCGGCATTCCGATGATCGCCGGCGCGCTCATCACCGCGCTCGATGCGTTTCTGCTGCTGCTTCTCGTCAACAAGGGCTTCCGGTTCCTCGAAGCCTTCGTGATCGCGCTTCTCATCGTGATCGCGACGTGCTTCGCCCTGCAGATCGCCGCCGCCGCGCCGCCCATCGCAAATGTGCTGCGCGGCTTCGTGCCATCGCCGAGAATCGCCGCCGACCGCGAGATGCTTTACGTGGCGATCGGCATCCTCGGCGCTACCGTGATGCCGCACAACCTCTACCTGCACTCGTCCGTGGTCCAGACCCGCGCATACGGACAGTCGACCGAAGCGCGGCGCGACGCGATCCGCTGGGCCACCATCGACAGCACGCTCGCGCTGACGCTCGCGCTCTTCGTCAATGCCGCGATCCTGATCGTCGCGGCGGCTGTCTTTCACGCGAGCGGCCACGACGACGTCGCGGAGATCGGCGACGCGTTCCGGCTTTTGTCGCCGCTGCTCGGTCTCGGGATCGCGTCGACGCTCTTCGCGGTGGCGCTGCTCGCGTCGGGCCTGAACTCGACCGTGACCGCGACACTCGCCGGCCAGATCGTGATGGAAGGCTTTCTCCGGCTGCGCCTGCCGAACTGGGCGCGGCGCCTCGTCACGCGCGGCATCGCCGTCGTGCCGGTCGTGGCGGTGGCCGCCGTCTACGGCGAAAAGGGCACAGCGCAATTGCTGGTGCTCAGTCAGGTGATCCTTTCGATGCAACTCCCGTTCGCCGTCGTCCCGCTCGTGCGATTCGTTTCCGACCGCCGGAAAATGGGCGTCTTCGCGATCGGCCGATGGCTCGCCGTGCTCGCGTGGTTCGTGGCGGGCGCGATCGTCGTATTGAACGTGAAGCTGCTTGCCGATACCCTTCTTCCGTGAGGCTTCGACGAAAGCCCGATACGAATAAACCGGAGACGCATTTATGACCTACGTGGCCGACGACGACCGCGCGCCCCGCTGTCCCTTTCATGCCGACGCGCCGGCCGCGACGCTCGCGCCCAACGGCTGTCCGGTGAGCGCGAGCGCCGCCGAGTTCGACCCTTTCGGGGACGGCTATCAGCAAGACCCGCCCGAATACGTGCGCTGGGCGCGCGAGCAGGAACCGGTGTTCTACAGTCCGAAGCTCGGCTACTGGGTCGTCACCCGTTACGACGACATCAAGGCGATCTTTCGCGACAACCTCACGTTCAGCCCGTCGATCGCGCTGGAAAAGATCACGCCGACCGGCCCGGAAGCGAACGCGGTGCTCGCGTCCTACGGCTTCGCGCTGAACCGCACGCTCGTCAACGAAGACGAGCCCGCGCACATGCCGCGCCGCCGCGCGCTGATGGACCCGTTCACGCCCGAGGCGCTTGCGCATCACGAACCGATGGTGCGCGCGCTCACGCGCGAGTACGTCGATCGTTTTATCGACGATGGCCGCGCCGATCTCGTCGACCAGATGTTATGGGAAGTGCCGCTCACCGTCGCGCTGCATTTTCTCGGCGTGCCGGAGGAAGACATGGACACGCTGCGCGAATACTCGATCGCGCATACCGTGAACACCTGGGGCCGGCCGAAGCCCGAGGAACAGGTCGCGGTCGCGCACGCGGTCGGCAAGTTCTGGCAGTACGCGGGCAAGGTGCTGCAGAAGATGCGCGAAGACCCGTCCGGCCCCGGCTGGATGCAGTACGGCATCCGCAAGCAGAAGGAACTGCCGGACGTCGTGACGGATTCGTATCTCCATTCGATGATGATGGCGGGCATCGTCGCCGCGCATGAGACCACGGCGAACGCGTCGGCCAACGCGATCAAGCTGCTGCTGCAACACCCGGATGCCTGGCGCGACATCTGCGAGGACCCGAGCCTCATCCCGAACGCGGTCGAGGAGTGCCTGCGGCATAACGGATCGGTCGCGGCGTGGCGGCGTCTCGCGACGAAAGACGTGACCATCGGCGGCATCGACATTCCCGCCGGCTCGAAGCTGCTGATCGTGACGTCGTCGGCGAACCACGATCAGCACCGCTTCGCCGACGCCGACTTCTTCGACATTCGCCGCGAGAACGCGAGCGATCAACTGACCTTCGGCTACGGCGCGCATCAGTGCATGGGCAAGAATCTCGCGCGCATGGAGATGCAGATTTTTCTCGACGAACTCACGCGCCGGCTGCCGCACATGCGTCTTTCCGATCAGCGCTTCACCTATGTGCCGAACACGTCGTTTCGCGGGCCGGAGCATCTTTATGTGCAATGGGACCCGGCGATGAACCCGGAACGCGCCGATCCCTCCGTGCGCGCGCCACGCGCGACGGTGCGTCTCGGCGAGCCGTCGTCGCATGCGGTGAGCCGCGCAGTGATCGTCGATTCGGTGTCCGCGTGCGCGGATCGCATCGTGCGCGTGCGACTCGTCGCAGCCGACGGACGCGCGCTGCCGCGCTGGACGCCTGGCTCGCATATCGACGTGATCTGCGGCGATAGCGGACTGTCGCGCCAGTATTCCCTCTGCGGCGACCCGGCGGACCGCGCCGCGTTCGAGATCGCCGTCTTGCGCGAGACCGCAAGCCGAGGCGGTTCGGCATGGGTCCACGACAACGTGCGGCCCGGCGCGCACTGGCGCATCCGCGGCCCGCGCAACCACTTCCGGCTCGACGAAACCGCGCGCAAGCTGATTCTGATCGCGGGCGGCATCGGCATCACGCCGATCAGCGCGATGGCGCGCCGTGCGCGGGAGCGCGCGATCGACTACGAAGTGCATTACAGCGGGCGGACGCGCGCATCGATGGCGCTGCTCGATGAAATGCGCGCCCTGCACGGCGAGCGCCTGCGTGTGTACGTGTCGGAGGAGGGCGCGCGCAACGACTTCGCCGCGCTCACCGTCGCTGAAGGCACGCAGGTCTACGCGTGCGGACCGGCGCGCATGCTCGATGCGCTCACGGCGGCCAGCGCCGCCTGGCCCGACGACGCGTTGAAGATCGAGCACTTCGAATCGACGCTCGGCTCGCTCGATCCCGACAAGGAACATCCCTTCGAGGTCGAACTGAAGGATTCGGGACTGACGCTGACCGTCGGCGCCGATCAGACGCTCCTTGCCGCGCTGCGCCGCGCGAACGTCGATATCCAGAGCGATTGCGAAGAGGGATTATGCGGCTCGTGCGAAGTTAGGGTTCTCGACGGCGAGATCGATCATCGCGATCTCGTATTGACGAGGGGCGAGCGGCAGTCGAATCAGCGAATGATGGCGTGCTGCTCTCGCGCGAAAGGTATCAAACTGGTACTGGCGATTTGAATACCCATTTCCATCGAAGCACGAATAACCGGGAACAGTCATTCGGGTGTCATTAGCGCGTGGCAATAACCCGAATGTCTGTCATGGACAGCGCGTCTTCTACTAAGCGGCTAACGAACAACGCGCGATATGCGACGCGGGTTTCATTCGGCGCGCGCGTCGGCAACAGCGCATTCATCAGACGCGCGGCGCAACTTTCGCTGCCTAAAAGCCATATTATTGAACGTCCGTTCGTCATTCGAACGAACGTTTCGCATGTTTGTTATGGGACTTTTTACCTGACCTAGGGTAATCACCTAGAAATATGCAAATTTCTGTCGATGTTTTGCGTTTAGAATGTTTGCAATTGGTGCAACGCACAAGCTTTGCGCCCAGTTAAAACTTCCCCCGGCATGCCGAAATAGCGCGCGCAAAAGCGTGCGAGGAAACTGCGCACGCGCGATTTCCATGAGCGCATGCCGATGAGAGAAGGCCGTTGCAGTACCTGAGAGATTTAATTAGAGGCCTATTTATAGGGCCGTGTAATACGCGTTGAATCGGCGCATTGCTTTCTGGGCGAATCGGCTGAAACGCCAATATCCGCCAATGGTTCGAATCGCCAGTCGACGGGCTTTTCCGAACGCCGCGCGTTACCGCGCGGAAGGACCGCCGATGGATGCACCCTGTGTCGCGGCACCGCTGCGGTGTCTGTTTCCGCTTCAAATTTCCGTCTGCCGGAAATGCAACGAGTTCTGCTGTTCAACGAGGATGAAAGATGACTGACGTAGTGATCGTATCGGCCGCGCGTACAGCGGTCGGCAAGTTCGGCGGTTCGCTCGCGAACATCGCGGCGCCGGAACTGGGCGCGACGGTGATTCGCGCGGTGCTCGAGCGCGCGGGCGTGAAGCCCGAGCAGGTGAGCGAGGTCATCCTGGGACAGGTGCTGACGGCGGGCTCGGGCCAGAACCCGGCGCGTCAGTCGGTCATCAAGGCTGGTTTGCCCGACATGGTGCCGGGCATGACCATCAACAAGGTTTGCGGTTCGGGCCTCAAGGCGGTGATGCTTGCCGCGAACGCGATCATCGCGGGCGATTCGGAGATCGTCGTCGCGGGCGGTCAGGAGAACATGAGCGCGGCGCCGCATGTGCTGCCCGGCTCGCGCGACGGCTTCCGCATGGGCGATGCAAAACTGATCGACTCGATGATCGTCGATGGCCTGTGGGACGTCTATAACAACTACCACATGGGCACGACGGCGGAAAACGTCGCGAAGGAATTCGGCATCACGCGCGAAGCACAGGACGCGTTCGCGGCGCTGTCGCAGAACAAGGCCGAGCGCGCGCAGAAGGAGGGGCGTTTCAGCGACGAGATCGTGCCGGTCGCGATTCCCCAGCGCAAGGGCGAGCCGCTGCAATTCGCCACCGACGAATTCGTGCGCCACGGCGTCACCGCCGAAGCGCTCTCGGGCCTGAAGCCCGCGTTCTCGAAGGAAGGCACGGTGACGGCGGCCAACGCGTCGGGCATCAACGATGGCGCGGCGGCGGTCGTCGTGATGTCGGCGAAGAAGGCCGAAGCGCTCGGGCTCACGCCGCTCGCGCGCATCAAGGCGTATGCGAGCGCGGGCGTCGATCCGAAGATCATGGGCATGGGGCCGGTGCCGGCATCGAAGCGCTGTCTGGAACGCGCGGGCTGGAGCGTGAACGATCTCGATCTGATGGAGATCAACGAGGCGTTCGCTGCGCAGGCGCTCGCCGTGCACAAGCAGATGGGCTGGGATCAAGAGAAGATCAACGTGAACGGCGGGGCGATCGCGATCGGTCATCCGATCGGCGCATCGGGCTGCCGCATCCTCGTCACGCTGCTGCACGAGATGCAAAAGCGCGATGCGAAGAAGGGCCTCGCGTCGCTGTGCATCGGCGGCGGCATGGGCGTCGCGCTGGCGCTCGAGCGTCCGTAAGGGCGGCGGGCAAGCACGCGCACGAACCGCAGAACGCCGGCATCGCACATACAACCATTCGAAGCGCGATGCCGGACGCATTCCGACTATTACGAACCTGAGAGGATATTTGGCATGACTAAGCGAATCGCAGTGGTAACGGGCGGCATGGGCGGCCTCGGAGAATCCATCGCCATGAAGCTGAACGACGCCGGCTATGCCGTGGTCGTCACGCATTCGCCCGGCAACACCATCGTGTCGGAGTGGCTCGCGAGCATGGACCGCCAGGGGTATAACTTTCGCGCGTACCCGGTCGATGTCGCGGATTACGACGCGAGCCAGCACTGCATCGCGAAGATTCAGCGCGAAGTCGGACCGATCGACATTCTCGTGAACAACGCGGGCATCACGCAGGACACGACCTTCAAGAAGATGACGAAGGTGAACTGGGATGCCGTGCTGCGCACCAATCTCGACTCCGTCTTCAACATGACGAAGCCGGTGTGCGAAGAGATGGTCGCGCGCGGCTGGGGCCGCATCGTCAATATTTCGTCGGTGAATGGATCGAAAGGGCAGATCGGTCAGACCAACTATGCGGCGGCGAAAGCGGGCATGCACGGCTTCACGAAGTCGCTCGCGCTGGAAGTCGCGCGCAAGGGCGTGACCGTGAACACCATTTCGCCGGGCTACCTCGCGACCAAGATGGTGACCGCGATCCCGCAGGACATCCTCGATTCGAAGATCCTGCCGCAGATTCCCGCGGGCCGGCTCGGCAAGCCGGAAGAAGTGGCCGCGCTCGTCGCGTTCCTGTGCTCGGACGATGCGGGCTTCGTGACCGGTTCGAATATCGCGATCAACGGCGGTCAGCACATGCATTGACGCGGGGGCGCATTCGCCGCGCATTGCCCCGCATCACGAAGCATTTACGCCGTAGCCGCGCGAAGCATGTGCTTCGCGCGTGCCGTTGTCACTTCTCGAACCAGGCTCGCCGACGGTGCGCGTGGCGCACATCGGCACGACTTCAATGGATGAAATCTGCCCGGGCGCACGCCCTTATCACGTCAATCATCTCGACGCGGCCATCGCGCATCTCGAACAGGTGTTGAACCTGGACGGCGCGAATTCGCTGTTTTCCAAGACCTACTGGCGCTCGCGCGTGGAGCATGCGTTATCGACGCCGGGACTCGCACCGTCGCAACACACGCGGCTGCAACGACTGCTGGATCGTATCGAAGCAGCGTGAGCGAGCAACGAAGTGAGTGCGTCGCGCATGCGCCTTCTTTCCAACAGACGATCCGAAGCGTGTGAACGACTCACTCGCGCTCGGCGCATGCGGCACCGCGAGCGATCTCGCCGCCACGTCCCGGCCGATGTCTATGTCGTGACCGGCAAGGCAACGGGCACCGGCATGTCCTGCGTGACGGCGCGAAATCGCGCGATGGACGGCGCCGAAGACCACTGCAGACGACGCGCCACCGTAACATTCACCCGCGTCCCGCCGGAAACCAGCGCCGCAAGCGGCTAGCCGCGAACGCGCGCGAGCAGTTCGTCCGAGCGCATCACGGCCGCGTACTTCTGCGCCATGTCGAAGAGATTCGCATCGTGCGGGGCCAGTGCGCGGTCGCCCACGCAATCGGACAACACGACCGGACGAAAGCCGTACTGCATCGCATCGACGACGCTCGCGCGCACGCATCCGCTCGTGACCGCGCCGGCGACGACGAGCGTCCGCACGCCATGCATCGAAAGCCACGGCGCGAGCGACGTGCCGAAGAACGCCGACGGAACGTTCTTGCGCACGACGAGTTCGCCCTTCTCAGGCGTGAGTTGCGGCACGATTGCGCTCGCGTTCGCGTGCTCCTTCAGCGTCAGCATGCCCGGCACCTTGAGCGAAAAGACGTTCGCATCCGAATCGTCGTCCGCGTAGACGATGCGGCTATGCGCGACCGGCCAGCGCATCTCGCGCGCCGCGTGAAGCAGCGGCACGGTGCGCGCAATCGCCTCGGCGATGTTGCCGCCGCCGAAGATCGCGGGGTCGGCAAAGCCATTGACGAAATCGACGATCAGGAGACCGGTCTTTCCCTCGATGTCGAATGCGTGTCCGAAGCCCTGACGCGCGTAAGTGGCTTCCTTCGTTTCGTGATTCATGACGTCGCCTCGATGGTCTTGCCGTCGCGCACCACGTCCACGCCGTCGAGCGACACGGTGCAGCGGCGCAATGGAATGTCGATATGGCATGCGGTGGTGCGCTTGCCGCCGCCTTCGTTGTTGGGTCCGAGCGAGAACAGGAAGTTGCCGTCGAATGCGCGCGCGTCCATGCCGAGCGTCGCTTCGCGGTCGTACAGACCGAGCGTGGACCAGTGCGCGCGCTTTTGCAGACCCCAGCCGATATGCGAGATCGCGAAGGCTTCCGGGTCGTCGAATGTTTGCATGTACTCGCGCAGCAGGTCGGCGTCGACGCCGCCTTCGATCGACGTCGCATAGCCGCCTTCGACGGTCAGCACGATCGGCTCCGTGCAGTAGCTCTTCTGCGGCAGCAGAATGTCGCCGCGATCGATCACGATGCGGCCATTCGCGCCGCCTTCGTTCGGAAATGTGAGCGCGAAGCCGCTTGGCCAGTGGTCCCAGCGGCCCGGTTCATCGACGAAACCGTATTCCGCAATCGCCGGAAACTCGCCGAGCGGACAGCGCAAATCCGTACCCGCCTTCGACGTGACGCGCATCTCGCGAGCGTTCTCGATGCGCTTTGCCGCTGCGAGCACGCGCGCGCGATCGCCCGGCGTGGGCGTCATTCGCACGAGCACTTCGGGCGGCTCGACGGCGAGCAGGATCTTCGTGCCGGACCCGAGGATGTCGTGCTGCTCGGGCGAAAAGAGCAGCGTCATCAGATCCAGCACGAGGTCGCTTGCCTTGAGCGCCGCGATGGCCGCGCGGTTGCCGGTGAGCGGCGTTTCCCCGAGATAGGCGAGCGCGTCGCGGCTCAACGCCTTTTCGCCGTTGACAGGCGGCAGGTCGAGCCGGTTGACGACCGCGCCCATCGACTGCGCGGCGATCAACGCGCACGCGAGCGTCTGCGGATGCGTAGCCGCGCCGGTGAGAATCGTGACGGTCTGGCCCGGTTCGAGCCGCGAAAGCGTGAGCACGCGCTTCCACGCTTCGACGAGTTGATAGTCGCTGATTGGCATGTGTGTGCGCCTCAGATGAGCGTCGCGCCGAAGAACGACCCGAACGCGCGATAGAAGCCTTCTTCGTCGTCCCACGGAATCATGTGGCCGGCGTCCGCAACCTTGACCACTTCGAGTTGCGGCATGAGACCGCGAATCTCTTCGATGTCCTCGCCGCGGATCACGTCGCCGCGGCCCGCGACCATCAGCAGCGCGTCCTGCTTCACATGCGGCATGTCGGCGTGAACGTCGTCCGTATGAAAGCCGTCGAAGCTCGTGCGGATCGCGCGTTCGTCGCACGTATGCAGCCATTCCGCACGCAAGCGCAGTTGTTCCTCGGTCCACGTCGGGCAGAAGCGGCGCATTGCGTCGATGTCCATGCCTTCGCGAGCAAGCGCGATCGAATCGACATACCACGGAAGCTGCGACGGATACGCGCGGCGTCCCGGCCCCGACACGGGCGGATCGACGAGCGCGAGCCGCGCGATACGGCTATCGCCGCTCGCTTCGCGACGTGCCGCGCGCAACGCGATGCGCGCGCCCATCGAGTGCCCGAGCACGCTCGCGCGCTTCAATCCGACTGCATCGATGAAAGCGAGCAGATCGTCGGCTTGCGCGTCGAGGCTGTAGTCGAGGTCCGCCGACGCGCTCGACAGCCCGCGTCCGCGCACGTCGAGGACATAGGTATCGAACTGGCGGCCGATGCGGTCCGCGACGAAGCCCCATGTGATCGCCGGACTCGTGATACCGGGCACGATCACGACAGGATCGCGCGCCGCGCGTTCGCCGCTTGCCGCCGAGCCGCCGTATCGCAGATAGTGCTGCCGGATGCCGTTGGCCTGAACGTTCGCGCCATAAAGATAAGTCGATTGCATCGCGTCTCCCGTTCAGTACGCGCCCGACAGCAGCGCGCCCGCGCCCGGCACGACGCGCCTGAGATCGAGCTGGCGCAACATCGCATAGGTCGTGGCGATGGCCGCGGTCACGACCGGCTTGCCCGTCATCGCTTCGACCATCGGCACGACGGCAAGCGACGGCATCTGCACGCACGCGGACAACACGATGGCGTCCGCGTCCTGATACTTGAGCGTCTTCACGATCTCCGGCAGATTGCGCGGATCGTGGCGCGCGACTTCGAGATTGTCGGGAATTTCGAGCGCGCGATAGTCGATCACTTCGAAGCCTTCATGCTGGATGTAATCGACGACGAGTTCGGTGAGCGGCTTCATGTACGGCGCGACGACCACCACGCGCTTCGCCTTCATCACCTTGAGCGCATCGACGAGCGCGCCCGCGCTCGTGACGACGGGCGCGTCCGCGCCGTTCGCGGCGGTATGCGCCTGCAAGCGCTCTTGCGATGCGCGATGGTATCCGCGCCCCATCGCCATGATCGCGACGAGACACGCATAGCCGAGCACGTCGACGCGCGCATCCGAAAGCTCGACGGCGCAGCGGTCGGATTCCGCGTCCATCAGCGCAAGCTCTTCCTTCACGACCTTCTTCATCCGCATGCGGCTCGAATGGAACGTGAAGCGTTCGGGCTCGATGGCCTGACGCGCCATCAACATGGCGGGGATTTCGGTTTCCATCGTCGTGTTCGAACTGGGGACGATCTGGCCGATGCGATAAGTCCTGGCGGGCATGTCAAACCTCGAAAGAGAGAAAGGGCCGGTCATTGCGATGCGGCGAGCGCGTCGCGTTCGACACGCGGCGCGAAGTCGGTTGCGTTGTACGCATAGACCCAGTTCGCCTGGATGCCCGACGCCTGCGGATTCAGATACGACTTGAACTTGTAGATGAGATCGCGCTTTCTTTGCGCGAACGCGCTCGGCAGGTGATACGTGCGGCCGCGTTCGCGCGATTCGAGCTGCACGCGGCTCGTGCGCGGCAGGCGTTCGGCTTCGTAATCGCGAAGCGCGCTCGCGATGTCGCTGCCGTGCGCGCCGAGCGAACGCGCGAGCACGAAGCCGTCTTCGATCGCCATCGCCGCGCCCTGCGAGAGAAACGGCAGCATCGGATGCGCGGCGTCGCCGAGCAGCGTGATGTTGCCGCGCGACCACGTTCGCATCGGATCGCGGTCGAAGAGGCCCCACTTGAAGACGGAATCCGCGCGCTCGAAAAGACGAATGAGATTCGGGTGCCAGCCTTCGAATGTCGCGAGCAGTTCCTCGCGGCTGCTCGCCGCATTCCACGATTCCTCGACCCAGTTCTCGGTTTCCGCGACCGCGACGATGTTCACCGCCTTGCCGCGCCGCACGTAATACGTGACGACGTGCGCGTGCGGCCCGAGCCAGAACGACGAATCCGGGCTCACGAAGTCGGGCATCTCGTCGAACGGGACGACGGCGCGGAAGCACATGTTGCCGGTGAAGCGCGGCGCTTCTTCGCCGAAGAGCTTGCCGCGCACGATGGAACGCACGCCGTCCGCGCCGACGATGACATCCGCTTCGAACGTGCTGCCGTCCTCGAACACGGCCACCGCGCCGTTGTCTTCCTGACGCACGTCGACGCAACTCGTCGAGAGGCGGAACGCGTCGGCCGGAAGCAGCGTCGTCAGAATGCGATGCAAGTCCGCGCGATGGACGTGGTAGAACGGCGCGCCGTAGAGCGCCGGACACACGGCGGCGAGCGGCGTGCGAAAGTTCTCGCGCGCCGTCTCCCAGTTGCGCCCGACGATGGCCTGCGGCACGAACGCGACGTCGCGCAGCGCGTCGCCCAGGCCGAGCGCCTGCAGCACCTTCACCGCGTTGGGCGTCATCTGGATGCCCGCGCCGACGTCGCCGAACGCGCTCGCGCGCTCGAAGAGCCGCACGTCGATGCCTTGCTGCGCGAGCGCGCCCGTCAGGGCGACGCCACCGATTCCGCCGCCGATCACGCCGACGCGAAGTGTTCTGCTCATGATCTCGTCCTTCTGAAAAGTGCTGCCGTGTGGATGCGTGACAAATATTATATGGCCGTATAAATAAATGCAACGGCGCGAGACGCACGGCGAGGGAAATTCGGGATAAGGATTTAAACGACCGTAAAATAGTCGGCGAACGCGGGCCGCGATTCATACGCGGCTCTTCACCACTACGCAGCAGCGCCCAAGCATGACCAAAGACGAAACGACTCACGGCCGCGCGCACGGCGAATCGGGCAAGCGCAAGCGGCTCGGACGCCCGACGGGCAACATCAATCAGCGCGAGAACATCCTCGATGCCGCCGAGGTCGACTTCTCTCAGCGCGGCTATGCGGGCACCTCGCTCAAGGACGTGGCGGCGTCGTGCGGCGTCACGCAGGCGCTCATCACGTATTACTTCGGCACGAAACAGCAGTTGTTCGAGCAGGTCTTCCTGCGCCGCGCGAAGCTGATTTCGGAAGAGCGCGTGAACGTGCTGCACGCATTGACCGACGACGGCGCGAAGCCCGGCGTGCGCGACATCGTCCGCGCGTTCCTGCTGCCGCTCGTCGCCTTGCGCAAGTCCGAGGGCGGGCGCGCATTCATCCGGTTGCAGGCGCGGCTGCACACGGAGCCGCCCGAGATTTCATACAGCCTGCGCAGCACGGCTTATGGCGACTCGACCGACGCCTATGTCGAAGCGCTGCGCATCGCGCTGCCCGGCTTGCCCGCGAAAGACCTGTACTGGCGCGTCACCGCGATGATCGGCGCCTACCTGTACGCGTTCTCCGACACGCATCGTCTGGACGTGCTCGCGAAGGGCGCGTGCGATCCGTGGGACGCGAACGAGACGCTCGAACAGTTGACGAGCTTCATTGTCGGCGGATTGGAGGCACAGGCGTGCGTGGCGGCGAAACCGGAGCGCGCGAGCCGCGCGAAGAAGGCGCAGACCGCGCCGGATGAGAAAGCCGAGAAAGCCGCGAAGCCGGCCACGAAGACCGGGCGAGCCGCCCGCACCGCGCGGGCGGCGTAACGCGCGCTGGATCAACGGCGCAGGCCGATCTCCATCGATTCGATGACGTGCGTGAGCGTCGCGTGCATCGAGCCGAGCGCGGCCTGAGGCAAGTCCGCGCTGGCGGTTTCGCCGATCATGTCGCGCAGCGTTTCCTGCACGTCCGCGGACGCGGACTGCGGCAGCGCGGCGGCGATCACGCTAATGGCAGCGGTGAGGCCGTGCAGCTTGCCGGTCAATACGTCGAGTTCCTGACTCATGTCTTGCTTCCTGTCTTTGCGTTGAGTAATCGTTGCGTCGGGCGCGAAGCGGGTCGCTCGCCCGAAAGCGAGCGACCGGCGATACATCATGCGTGCTCGCGTCCCGGATGCGCCTTCAGCTTCACGAAGAGCGCGAGACCCGCGAAAACCGAGGGCACCGCGAGCAGCGCGAACACCGCCGGCAGCCCGAGCTTCCACTGCGCGAAGAGGCCACCGAGCGCCACGCCCGCGATGCCGCCGAAGCGCCCGACGCCGTACATCCACGAGACGCCGGTCGCGCGGCTTTGCGTCGGATAGAACATCGCGGCGAGCGAGGGCATCGACGATTGCGCCCCGTTCATCGTGGTGCCGGCGAGGAAGATGAGCGCGCTCACGAGCCCGATGCTGCCGATCGCCTGACCCACCACGAAGATCAACGCGGCCGTGAGCAGATAGCCGAGCATCACGACGACGTTCGCGTTCCAGCGATCCATCAGCCAGCCCGAGGCGACCGTGCCGATGCCGCCGCCGAGCGGGAAGAGCGCGGTGAGAAGCGCGGCGCGTTCGGGCGTGAAGCCGGCTTCGTTCATGAGAAGCGGCATCCAGCTCATCAGCAGATAGAAGATGACGAGACCCATGAAATACGTGGTCCACAGCATCACCGTGCCGATCACGAACTGTTTCGAGAGAATGGCGCCGACGGCAGTCTTCGCGTTCGTCGCGACGCGCTCCGTGAGGCGGAACGACGTGATGCGGGAGACATCGAGCGGAGCGATCTTCGCGAGCGGCGCCGCGATCTTCTCCTTGGCCGCGCCGCGCTTGACGAGAAAGCGCACCGACTCGGGCACCCACAGCGCCACGCCGACCACGAGAATCAGCGGAAACACGCCGCCGACCACGAAGAGGCTGTGCCAGCCGAACGCCGGAATGAGCCACGACGAGATGAAGCCGCCGAGCGCCGCGCCGACCGTGAAGCCGCAGTACGTGGTGTTGACGATGATCGCGCGGCTGCGTTGCGGCGCGTATTCGGAGACGAGCGTGATGCTGTTCGGAATCGCGGCGCCGAGCCCGATGCCCGTCAGAAAGCGCAGCGCGACGAGCGATTCGATGGTGCCCGCGAATGCGGTGGCGAGACTCATCGCGCCGAAGAATGCGGTCGCGGCGATGAGCACGCTCTTGCGGCCGAAGCGGTCGGCGGCGGGACCGGAGATGACCGCGCCGGCGGCAAGGCCGAAGAGCGCGGCGCTCAGGACGGGCGCGAGCGCCGCCTTCGAAATGCCCCAGCCCTTGACGAGCGCCGGCGCGATATAGCCGATGGCGGCGGTGTCCATTCCGTCGATCAGCACGATCAGGAAGCAGACGCCCATCAGGACCCACTGGAAGCGCGAGAAACGATGCGCGTCGATGAAGGCTTCGACGGGCACATCCCCGCTCCACGCATCGCCGCGATCCGAAACCGAAGGGTGTTCCGCCCGCGGCGGGAAGGCCGGGCCGGATTGAAGCTCTGCTTGCGACATGAACAACTCCTCGTTGTCGACGGCTCGCACCGTCCATGAATGCCACTCGGGGCCGGCCAGATGCCGGGATGGCGCGAAGCGGGGGCCCACCGGTTTCGACGCTGGTTTATTATATGTATCTATAATTAATAAACGCAATTGAGAAAAAAATCGGGGTTTATGCGGGGTGTGCGCGCGTAAGAAGAGTGCGCCGCCAGTGAGCGAGTCGCCAAAAAGAATCGGCGTGCGGGCGCGGGGCGCATAGATAGTTAGGGATACAAAATAAAATCGACGCCTGCATATCGAGCGGATCGGTGCCGGCAGGGGCGTTCCGCTTCATCGCCCGGTCGTCTTTCGGCATAGCGGTTATGATTCGCACCGGTCCCGCCCGACCCACTTCCTATTCTCGCCGCGCGCCCCGCGCACGGCGACGCTCATGTCATCTGGAGCAGTTCATGCCCTTGCGTTTCGGTGTCGACGAATCACGCTTTCGACGCATCCTCTTTCGCAATATCGCGCTGCCGCTCGGAACGGGCATCGTCACGGCGGTGTCGTTCGTCGCGCTCGTGCTCTATCTCCTTTCCGGGATCAACTGGGTCGAGCATTCGGAACGCGTGATCGGCAACACGCAGGAAATCGGGCGGCTCGTCGGCGAAAAGGAAAGCGCGTTGCGCGGCTTTTTGCTGACGGGCGACGAATCCTTTCTCGCGCCTTACCGCACGGCAAGCCCGAAGCTCCTCGCCGATATCGACACGCTCGCGCAGCTCGTCTCCGACAACGCGCCGCAAGTGGACCGGCTGATCCGCATTCGCGCGTTGCAGCAACAGTGGGACAAGGCCGCCGATGCGCAGATCGGCGCACGCCGCCAGAACGGCGACGCAGCCGCGCTCGTGCGTTCCGGCGTCGGGGCAGCCGAGCGCGCCGAAACGGTGCGTGAACTGGACGCGTTCCTCGACATCGAGGAGACGCTGCGGCTCGCGCGCGTGAACTCGGCCAGACAGTTGACGACCATCACCGTCGCCGTTTTTCTGCTGCTGAGTCTCACGCTCTCGGTGTTCCTCGCCGTCTTCGGGCGACGCGAACTGATGCAGCTTTCAGGCGCGTTCGCGCTCGCAATCGGCGAACACGAAAAGCAGACGCGCGCGTTGCAGGAACAGGCGTGGCTGCGCGAAGGACAGACGCAGCTCGCGGAAACGGTGATTGGCCGGCAATCGCTCGACAAGCTGTGCCAGACGATCCTCGATTTCCTCGCCGGCTACCTGAAAGCGTCGCTCGGTGCGTTCTACGTCTGCGAACGCGATGGCGGGCTGAAGCGCACCGCGAGCTTCGGCTTCGATCCGGCCAGCGCAGCCGCGCCCGCGACGCTCACAGGCGTGAAGAGCCTCGTCGGGCAGGCGGTGCATACGCGCAAGCTGACGAGCATCGACGACGTGCCGCCCGACTACTGGAAAGTGACGTCGGGGCTCGGGGCGAGCGCGCCGAAGAGCATCGTCATCGTGCCGATCGAGAACGAAGGCGAGCCGAACGGCGCGATCGAACTCGGCGCGATGCACACGCTCACTGAACGCGATCGCCAGTTCCTGCAGGCGATCGCGGGCAATGTCGGCGATTTCGTCGAGGCCGCGCAGTATCGCGAGCGGCTGCAGCGCGTGCTCGAAGAAACGCAGCAGTTGAACGAGGAATTGCAGACGCAGCAGGAGGAACTCCGCACCGCGAACGAGGAACTGGAACAGCAGACGTCCGCGCTTTCGCAGGCACGGGTCTATCTCGCCAATCAGAAGGCGGAACTTGAGCAGAACAACGATCAGCTCGCGGATCAGGCGCGCGTGCTCGACGAGCGCAACGCCGCGCTCAACGCCGCGCAAGGCGAACTGGAAGCGCGCGCCGAAGCGCTGCAACGCGCGAGCCGGTACAAGTCCGAGTTCCTCGCCAACATGTCGCACGAATTGCGCACGCCGCTCAACAGCGCGCTGATTCTCGCGCGGCTTTTGTCGGAGAACCGCGGCGGCAATCTGACGGCGGATCAGATCAAGTACGCGGACACCATTTATTCGGCCGGCAACGATCTGCTCAACCTCATCAACGATATTCTCGATCTCTCGAAAGTCGAAGCGGGCAAGCTCGATCTGCATATCGAGGAAGCGCCGCCGCAGCGGATCATGGATTCGCTCGCGCGCACGTTCGAGCCGGTCGCGCGGGAAAAGAAGCTCGCGCTCGAATTGCGCGATCGCACCGCAGGCGCCGCGACGCTCTCGACCGACTTCCAGCGGCTCGAACAGATACTCAAGAACCTGCTCTCGAACGCGCTCAAATTCACCGATGCGGGCGCGGTCTCGCTCACGCTCGAACGGGCGGGCGCGGACGCGGTGCGCTTCGTCGTGAAGGACACGGGCATCGGCATCGCGGAGGATCAGCTCGAAAGCATCTTCGCCGCCTTCCAGCAAGCCGACGGCACCGCGACGCGGCACTATGGCGGCACCGGCCTCGGCCTGTCGATTTCGCGCAGCCTCGCGCATCTGCTTGGCGGCGAGATCGACGTCGAAAGCGTGCCGGGGCAGGGGAGCACCTTCACGCTGACGATGCCCGTCGCGTTCAGCGAACCCGCGCCCGCCGTCGAGGAAGCGCCGCCCGAAGCGGCACCGGAAGCCGCGCCCGAAGCGGAACCCGAACCCGAAGCAGAAGCTGCGCCGGCCATTCCCGTCATCGACGACGATCGCTTCGACGCCGCGTCCGATCGCCGGCTCGTGCTCGTGGTCGAGGACGAGCCGGACTTCGCGCGCATCCTCTTCGATCTCGCGCACGAACTGAACTATCGCTGCATCGTGAGCGGCACCGCGCGCGAAGCGCTGCAACTCGCGCTCGAGCGCTCGCCGAGCGCGATCCTGCTCGATATCGGCCTGCCGGATCGCTCGGGACTCGTCGTGCTTCAGGAACTCAAGGCGAGTCCGAAGACGCGGCACATTCCGGTGCATGTCGTGTCCGCGTCCGACAGGACGGAGGCCGCGCTGCATTTGGGCGCAATCGGCTATGCGGTCAAGCCGACGACACGCGAGCAACTCACGGCCATCTTCCAGCGCCTCGAAGAAAAGAGCAGCCAGAAGATCAAGCGCGTGCTGCTCGTCGAGGACGATGCGCGGCAGCGGCAAAGCATCGTCGAGCTCATCAGCGACAAGGACGTGGAAATCACGCCCGTCGCGCTTGGCCGCGACGCGCTCGCGCGGCTGAAGAGCACGGTGTTCGACTGCATGATCATCGACCTGAAACTGCCCGACATGCCGGGCCGCGATCTGCTGCGCCAGATGGCGTCCACGGAGGCGTTCTCGTTTCCGCCGGTGATCGTCTATACGGGCCGCACGCTCACGCACGACGAGGAAGCGGAACTCATGCGCTACTCGCAGTCGATCATCATCAAGGGCGCGCGTTCGCCCGAGCGTCTGCTCGATGAAGTCACGCTCTTTCTGCACCAGGTGGAGTCCGATCTGTCCGCCGACCGGCAGGCGATGCTGCATGTCTCACGCGCGCGCGACCGCGTGCTGGACGGCCGGCGCGTGCTGCTCGTGGACGACGACATCCGCAATATCTTCTCGCTGTCGAGCGCGCTGGAGCATCAGGGGCTGAAGGTCGACATCGGGCGCAACGGCTTCGAGGCGATCGAAACGCTCGATCGCCACGCCGATATCGACATCGTGCTGATGGACGTGATGATGCCCGGCATGGACGGACTCGAAGCGACGCGGCGCATCCGCGAGGACGCGCGCTTTCGCAAGCTGCCGGTCATCGCGATCACCGCGAAGGCGATGAAGGACGATCAGGAGCAATGCCTCGCCGCCGGCGCGAGCGACTATCTCGCGAAGCCGATCGACATCGACCGGCTGTATTCGCTCCTGCGCGTGTGGATGCCGCGACGCGTCTAGATGTTGAGCGCGCGCTTGTTCACCGCGAGCGCCGCTTCGCGCATCACTTCCGAGAGCGACGGATGCGGATGCGAAATGATGCCGATATCCTCCGACGCCGCCTTGAACTCCATCGCGACGACCGCTTCGGCGATCAGGTCCGACGCGTTCGCCGAGACGATGTGCACGCCGAGAATTTCGTCGGTTTTCGCATCGGCGATGACCTTGATGAAGCCGTCCGTCTCGCCGATGCCGAGCGCGCGGCCGTTTGCCATCATCGGGAACTGGCCCGTCTTGTACGCGCGCCCTTCGGCCTTGAGCGCCTGCTCCGTCTGTCCGACCCACGCGATTTCCGGGTGCGTGTAGATGACCCACGGAATGCAGTTGTAGTCGATGTGCGGCTTCTGCCCGTCGATGATTTCGGCCACGAGCACGCCTTCATCCTCGGCCTTGTGCGCGAGCATCGGTCCGCGCACCACGTCGCCGATCGCATAGACGTTCGGCACTTGCGTCGCGCAGTGGCCATCGACGGGAATGAAGCCGCGCTGATCCGTGGCCAAACCGATGGAATCCAGCCCGAGATTGTCGGTGTTCGGCACGCGGCCGATGGACACGATCAGGCGGTCCGCGTCGAGCGTCTGCGACGCGCCGTCCTTGTCCGTGTAGGCGATGGAAACGCCCGCGTCGGACGACTTCACGTTCTCGATCTTCACGCCGAGGTGAATGGAGAGCCCTTGCTTCTTGAAGAGCTTGGCGGCTTCTTTCTGAAGCGCGATGTCAGTGGTGCCGAGAAATTCGGGCAGCGCTTCGAGAATCGTCACGTCGGCGCCGAGCCTGCGCCACACCGAGCCGAGTTCGAGGCCGATCACGCCCGCGCCGATCACCGCGAGCTTCTTCGGCGCGGTATCGAAAGCGAGCGCGCCTTCGTTGTCGGACACGATGCGGTTGTCCACGGGCACGTTCGGCAGATGCCGCGCCTTCGAACCCGTCGCGATGATGACGTGCTTCGTCGTGTGCGTGCCGCTCTCGCCGCCGCCGCTCACCTCGATGCGGAAGTTGCCGCCGTCCTTGCCCGCGAGCTTGCCGTGGCCCTTCAGCCACGTAATCTTGTTCTTGCGAAAGAGGAACTCGACGCCGCCCGTGATCTTCTCGACGATGGCTTCCTTGCGCGCAACCATCTTGGCGACATCGACGTTCAGGTTGTCCATCGAAATACCGTGATCGCCGAAATGCAGTTTGGCATTCTCGAATGCCTCGGATGACGCGAGCAGCGCCTTCGACGGAATGCAGCCGACGTTCAGGCACGTTCCGCCGAGCTTCGGCTTGCCGGCGGGGTTGATCCATTCCTCGACGCACGCGACCGACATGCCGAGTTGCGCGGCGCGAATGGCGGCGATGTATCCGCCCGGCCCCGCGCCGATGACGATGACATCGAAGTCGGCTTTTTCGCCAGAAGCCTGTGGTGCGGACGTTTGCGCGACGGCGGCGGGTTTTTCAGCGGCGGGTTTTTCAGCGGCGGGCGCGGGCGCAGGGGCAGGAGCAGAAGAACCCGCCGATGCCTTCGCTTCGGTGTCGATGGCGGCGAGCAGTTCGTCGGCGTGGACGATGTCGCCTTGCTGCTTGAGCACTTCTGCGAGCACGCCCGACGCGGGCGCGGGCACTTCGAGCACGACCTTGTCGGTCTCCAGTTCGACGAGGATTTCGTCCTGCGTCACGGCATCGCCGGCTTTCTTCTTCCACGGCAGCATCGTCGCTTCGGTGACGGATTCGGAAAGCTGCGGAACCTTGACTTCGACCCTGGCCATTCAGTTTCTCCTGTGAGCGCTGCTGTGCGTTGGAAGTGGCGGCGGACCGTTCACCGGACGAGGGCCGCGCCGAAGCCACAGGATACGCCGTGTGTCCCGCAGGCGTGCGCGCTGTCGCCACCGTTATATTCGGTGGTATATTGCGCGTCAGGAACCGGACACGAGGTCATCATGCAAAGCCCTCCGTTTCAGCTTGCCCGCGACGTGCGTATCGAAACGCAGACGACGCGCGGGCATCGCGGCGACGCGTGCTGTCAGCCGTCCGCCGCCGAGTTGCGCAGCGCGCGCAGGCGCGTGCGGCTCGCGGAACTGGATGCGAAGTTGCACTGTTCGATCATCGGTACGTGTCTCGGCACGGCGGAGTTGCGCAAGCTCGTGCCGAAGTTCGCGAACGTGGACCGCCATCACGCGAGCGATCTCGAGATTCATCACGCGGCGGTCGAACTGGCGATCGAAGGCGGCGCGGGCGCGAAGGCGCTCAACAAGGCGCTCGACGAACGTTATGCCATCGCGATCCGGCGATTCGATGCCGCCCGCGACGCGCAAGCCGTCATCGATCTGTGGCTCGACGCGCTCAAGTCCGGCGACATCGCCCCCGCATACTGGGCGTTGATGACGCATCCGCACGCGAACATCGAAGTGCGTCAGTCGGCGTTCGGCGAATTGCACATGTTGTCGCATCTCGTGGGCGCGGCGAATCGCGCGGACATTCGGCGGCTCGTTGCGCTCGAAGAAGAGAACGCCGCGCTCAAGGACAAGATCGAGCGCCAGCAGGCGCGCTTGCAGGAACTGGGAACGGAGCGCGAGGCCGCGCTGCGTCGATGCAGGGATCAGGCGCTGCAACTGTCCGCGCTCGAAGAACGCCAGCAGCAGCCGGAAGCGGCGCTATCGGACGCCGAACGGCGCCGCCTCGCGCAGAAGATCGAAGAGGGCGAGCGGCGCCTCGCGCTGCATACGAGCCGTCGCGAAGCCGCCGAGCAGCGCGCGCAGCGGTACGAAGGGCAAGCCGACGCGCTGCGCGCCGAACTCGACCATGCACACGCGCTCATCGAGACCGTGCAGGCGGAATGCGCGGCGCTCGAAGGTGCGGCGCTTCACGTCCATGACGGCGATGCCGCCGCCGCCCGTCGCCGCGCGTTCGCGTGGCTCAACGGCAGACGCATCGTCTATGTGGGCGGCAGGCCCAATTCGAATGCGGTGCTCAAGGCGCTCGTTGAATCGGCGGACGGAGATTTGATCGTGCACGACGGCGGCATCGAAGACCGCAAGGGCTTGCTCGCTGCCGCGCTGCCGAGCGCGGATATTGTCATGTTTCCGGTGGATTGCATCGATCACGATTCGATGAACATGCTCAAGCGCGTTTGCGAGCGCCACGGCGTGACGTATTCGCCGCTGCGCACGGCGAGCGTGGCGAGCTTCGTCGCATTCGTCGAGTCAATGGCGCGGCTCGATGCTCCACGCAATTCCCCGCCGCCGTCCGCGTTCTGCCTGCGGCACGGCTAGGCTTTGAGAAGCCGCGTGAGCGATGCGATTTCGGCGGCGCAAGCTGCCTGCGCGCGCGCTTCGATCTCGCGATACAGCTTCACGATGCGCTCGCCGACCGGCGTCAGCACGCAGCCGCCGCCGCTTTGCCCGCCTTGTTCCGAGACTGTCGCGGGTGACTCCAACGAGCGATTGAGTTCGTCGATGAGCAGCCACGCGCGCCGATACGACATCGCAAGACTGCGCGCCGCCGCCGAGATCGAGCCGTGATCGCGCACCGCTTCGAGCAGCGCGACCTTGCCGGGACCGATAGCGACCGTTTCGCCTTTGCTGATGCGCATACGAAAGCGCACTTCGGCGGATTCGTGCGCCGGAGCGTTGCGTGCGGGTTCTCGGGATGCTTTGGGTTTGAGGGACGTCGCCATGCGCGAGAGAATACACGACGCATCGCGCGGCGAGCGCGCCAGGGCGTCTGCGCGTCAGCGCGGCGCGTAGCAGTGCGCGAAGTCTTCGCAGCCGGGGCAGCCCGGCGCGCACTCGGGCGCGACGCCGTTTGCGCGCGCGAGTTCGTAGGCGAGAAACTTCTTCCAGCGCATCTGCGCGGTGTTGCGCGCAACGAGTTCGGGATAGTGGCGTTCGAGCATCGCGGTGACATCGTCGCGTGAATCGAGGCCCAGATCGCGCCACAGATGATCGGGCCGCAGACACGCCGCCGCGATGATCGTCGCGAGGCACTGCGCGTCGTCGGGCCGCGCGTCCTTCGTCGGATCGTGACGCAGAAGCAGCGCGCGAAGGTCGCGCACGAACGCCCAATGCGGCGATTCGCGCAGGGCCACGCGCGTGCGCATCGTGCGAACACTATCGCGCGCACCGGGAAAATGACGCGCGATCAGCGCTTCTAGCGCGGGCGCATCGAGTCCGAGCAACGATACGTCGTCCATGTCGATGCGCGCGCCGACGAGCCGCGCGAAGAGCCTGGAATCCGCCGATACGGGATGCGCCGCCCGCGCGAGCAACGCGTGCGCCGTCGCGTTCATTCGCGACGCGGGGCGCCGAGCACATGCGCATCGACGCGAACGAGCCGCTTCATATGGCGCGGCGCGTGTACCTTGTCGGCGCCGGAGACGAGCACCGGCAAGCCCTCGTCGATGCCGAGCGCGCGGTCCGCGCACGCATACGCGACGATCACGCGGTCGCCCACCGGCGTGTTGAAAAGCTCGTGCCACGAGAACGTCACGGCGTAGCCATCGTGCGCGTGGGCGAGGAACACGGTGCGCTTGAAATCCGTGCTGCCCGCGCGCCGCACGCCTGCGGCATCGAGCAGCGCGCGCAACGGCACGCCGCGATAGCTCGCCACCGGACGAATGTAGCGCCCGGTCGTGAAGCAGACGAGATCGAACGGTTCGATGCTCGCGCTCTCGAATTCGCGCAGGGCAGCGAGATCGAGCGCGAGCGGCCGTTCGACCGCGCCGCCGATCTCGATGAGCGTTTCTGTCAGCGGTAGCGCGTGCGCGTGGTTCATGGTGGTGACGTGAGAGCCGCTGCGGACGCGGCCTTGAGAGGCGTTATGTCTGCGACTATATTACGACGGCCGGCGCCATGCCATGTGTTTTGCGGCATAGTGGTCATCGGCGAAACTGGCACGGAGAACGGGAGAAGGCGTATGAAGTGGAAGGCTTTATCCGCGATGTTCGCCGTCTTCCTCGCGGCGTGCGGCACGGCGCAACCGAGCGGCGACACGAAGGCCGCGCGCGTGCCGTTTTCCGGCATGCCCAACGGCGTCGCGGTGCGCGCATCGGATGGCGCGGTGTTCGTCACCGACGACAAGACCAACGGCATCGTGATGAGCGCGAACATCGGCGCGGCATCGCCCGATTTCTCGCTCTATGCGCGCATTCCCGCGCGCGAAGGCGAACGCACCGGACTGAGCGAGATCGCGTTCGCGCCCGACGGGCACATCCTCGCCGAACGATTCGGCTTCGGTGCCGCGAGCGCCGTGTTCGACGTCGCGCCGAGCGGCCAGGTGACGCTCGCCGCGGACACGAACCCCGCGCGCAGGCGCCTGGGCCTCGTCGTGCTGGACAGCGGCACGTTTCTCTCGAGCTGGTTCGTGAAGGAAGGCGACGCACCGCCGGCGGGCGGCGTGAGCGTCATCACGCGCGGCGCGCAGCCGGGGCGCGTGACGGAACGCGATATCGTGACCGGGCTTCAGAAGCCCGTTGGAATGGCGGTCGTCGGCGATACGCTTTTCGTCTCCGACCAGGCGGCGAACCGCATCTACAAATTCGACTTGCAGGACGCGCGCGCGGCGAGCGCGCCGGTTCAGGCAAGCGACGTCTTCGCCGCGATCGATTCGCCCGATCTGCTCGCCGCTTCGCCCGACGGCACGCTCTACACGAAATGCGGCGCGCACAGCGTATGCCGCGTTTCGCGGCGCGGCCGCGCGAGCGTCATCGCCGACGGCTTCGATGCGCCGCGCGGCGTCGCCGTCGATAGCGCGAGGAAGCGCCTCATCGCCGTCGACCGGGCAAGCACGCGCGAGACGCCGAGTTCGCTGCGCGTGCTGCCGCTTCCGTGACGCGCTTTCAGTGCGGCGACGACCAGCCCTTGTAATTGCCGACGTTTTCGCGCGTGACGAGCGTGGACGGCATCAGGATCATCGTGCTGCTCGGCTTCTTGCCGTTCATCAGGTCGTAGCCGACGCTCACCGCCTGCTGCGCCATCGACCACGGATCCTGGCTCGCGGACGCCTGCACGAGCGTGTCGGACTTGAGCGCGGTCTCGATATCCGGCGCGCCGTCCACCGATGTAATCACGATGTTCTTGCGCTGCAACTGCTTGGCCGCGAGATCGCTGCCGATCGCTTGCGGATCGTTGATCGCGAAGAGGCCGTCGAGCTTCGGAAAGCGCGTGAGATAGCCCTGCATCGCGTTCATGCCGCCTTCGCGCGAGCCTTTCGCGTCCTGATCGTCGGAAAGCACCTTGATGCCGGGATTCTTCGCGAGCACGGACTTGCAGCCGGTCACGCGGTCGATCACCGCCGAGACCTGCGGCCCGTTCTCGATCACCACGCTGCCCTTGCCGTTCAGCTTCTTCGCGAGAAAGTCGCACGCGATCTCGCCCGCCTGCACGTTGTTCGTCTGCACCGTCGCATCGGCGCCCGCCGCCGCGACATCGACCGCGACCACGACGATGCCCGCCGCCTTCGCCTTCCTGACCGCCGGCTCGATCGCCTTCGGATCGACGGCGTTGAGCAGGATCATGTCCACATGCGCCGAAATGAAGTTGTCGATCTGCGTGAACTGCTTGTTCATGTCGTAATCGGACGAGACGGCCGTCACCCTCGCGTTCGGATTGATCGCCTTCGCCTTGGCTTCCGCGCCCTTCGAGATGGTCACGAAGTACGGATTGCCGAGCGAGCCGACCGTAATGCCGATGGCCTTGAGCGGCTTGTCGGCGGCGTGGGCCGCGAACGTCATCGTGCATCCGAGCGCGAGCGCGATGCTCGCGAATAACGTGTTGTGCTTGCGCATTGTGTGTCTCCGGTGAGTTGTTGGTCTTGATTGCTGCAATGGTCTTTCGAAAGACATCAGGTGCGCGCCGAACCGCGCTGGCGATAACGGTCGAGCGCCACCGCGCCGATGATGACGAGCCCCTTGATGATGTACTGCCAGATGTCGGACACGCCGAGCAGCACGAGCCCGTTGGACAGCACCGCGATGATGAGCGCGCCCACCAGCGTCCCGACGATCGACCCGACGCCGCCGACGAAACTCGTGCCGCCGAGAATGACCGCGGCGATGGCGTCGAGTTCGTATGACTGCCCGAGTTGGAGTCCGTTCGCCGCATAGAGCCGCGCGGCGGACATCACCGCGCCGAGACCCGCGAGCAGGCCGGACATCGCGTAGACGAACATCTGGATGCCCCACACCTTGATGCCCGAGAGCCGCGCCGCTTCCGGATTGCCGCCGACCGAATAGATGCGCAGGCCGAGCACCGTGCGCCTCAGAATGAACCACGAGATCGCGACGACGGCGAGCGCGATCACGACGAGCCAGGGCACGCCGAGAATCGTATCGTTGCCGATGAACGCGAACGGCAGTTGCGGATTGAAGATGGTCGTGTCGTGCCCGATCAGCCGCGCGATGCCGCGCACGGCCGTGAGCGACCCGAGCGTGACGATGAACGGCGGCAGTTTGAGAAGCGCGATGAGCGCCCCGTTGATGACGCCGAACGCGAGCCCGACGCCGAGCGCCGCCGGCACGCCGAGCCAGCCCATGCCTTGAAGGTTCGATGCGAGCAGCGCCGTGACCGCCGCCGCCGACAGCACCGAGCCGACCGACAAGTCGATGCCGCCCGTCAGAATCACGAAGGTCATGCCCGCCGCGAGCACGATGTTGATCGACGCCTGCTGCGTGACGATCGACATGTTCTGCAAGCTGAAGAAGCCGTCCGTCACGATGCCGAAGCCGATGCACAGCAGAATCAGCACCGGCAGCATGCCCGCCGTGCGCATCAGCACCTGCATGCGCTCGCGATGCTCGATGCGGCGTTGCCGCTGCGTCGCGCTGTCCGCCTTTGCAACCGGCGCCGCGCCCGTGTCGTGGTGTTTCGTCGTGTTAGCCATCTCTGTCTCCGAATGTTTCTTGAGCCGCCTTCAGGCGGCCTGACCGAGCGCGGCGCGCGAGCCGGTCGCCAGTTCGATGATCCCTTCCTGCGAAATCGGCTTGCCGGAATGCCCGCCGAGTTCGCCCGCGATCTCGCCTTCGCGCATCACGATCACGCGATCCGCCACGCCGATCACTTCCGGCAGCTCGCTCGAAATCACGATCACGCCGACGCCCGAGCGCGCCAGATCGTTGATGATTCGATAAATCTCCGACTTGGCGCCGATGTCCACGCCGCGCGTCGGTTCGTCGAGGATCAGCACTTCGGGCTTCGTTTCCAGAAGGCGCGAGAGCAGCACCTTCTGCTGATTGCCGCCCGAAAGCGCGCCCGCGTTCACGCGCTGATTCGGCACGCGAATCGAGAGCGCGGCGATCGCGTCGCGCGCCCGCGCATTGCCGCGCGCGATGTCCATCACGCCGGCTTTCGAATCGCGCCCGGCGACCGCGACGTTGATGTTGTCGCGCACGCTCATGTCGAGGAAAAGCCCCTGGCCCTTGCGGTCCTCGGTGAGATAGACGAGACCCGCGTCGATCGCGTCGCGCGGCGTGCGCAGCGTGAGCGGCTTGCCGTGCATCGACACGTCGCCGCGCGTGCGCTGTTCCGCGCCGAAGATGAGGCGCGCGAGTTCCGTGCGCCCCGCGCCGACGAGTCCCGCGACGCCAAGCACTTCGCCCGCGTGCAGATCGAGACTGCATCCGCGCACTCGGCTGTCGTCGGCGATATCGCGCACGGATAGCACGACGTGGCCCGGATCGTAGGGCGCGTGCTCTTTCTTGTAAAAGCCGGAGATGTCGCGGCCGACCATCATCCGCACGAGGCTTTCGGCGGAGAGTTCGTCGCGCATCAGCGTGCCGACGTAGCTGCCGTCGCGCAGCACCGAGACGCGGTCCGACAGTTCGTAGATTTCCGCCATCCGGTGACTGATATAGATGATCGCGATGCCTTCCTCGCGCAGTTGCCGCACGAGTTCGAAGAGGCGGTCCGTTTCGCGCGAAGAAAGCGGCGTGGTCGGCTCGTCCATCACGAGAATGCGCGCATGGGCATGCACCGCGCGCGCGATTTCGACGAGTTGCCGCTCCGCGATCGACAGGTCGCCGACGAGCGTATGCGGCTTGAAACTCGCGCCGAGCCGCTTCAGAACGTCCTCGCAGCCGCGCTCCATGCCGGGCCGGTCGACGAGCGCCCATGCGCCACGGCCGCGATGCAGCTCGCGCCCGGCGTAGATGTTCTCGGCGACCGACAGGTTCGGCGCGAGGCTCAATTCCTGATAGATGACGGCGACGCCGAGCGCGCGCGCGGCGAGCGGCCCGTCGATGACGACCGGCTTGCCGTCGATGAGAATCTGCCCGCCCGCGTCGGCCTGATACGCGCCCGAGAGAATCTTCATCAGCGTGGACTTGCCGGCGCCGTTTTCGCCCATCAGCGAATGCACTTCGCCGGGATGGACGGCGAGGCGCACGTCGTTGAGCGCGCGCACGCCCGGAAACGTCTTGCTGATGCCGCGCATTTCCAGAAGCGGCGTGCGCGGCTCCGACGAGCGCGGAGAATCATGCGGCATGGTTCACCTCCTGCGGTTTGACACCCGCGCCGCGATCCAGCCGCACGCGTGGCGAGAAGTTGAAGAACATCGGCAGCGTGGCCGCGCCGATCGCGCCCGCGTCGGGGCCGAAGGTGCCGCGCACGAGTTCCGGCGTGCCGCGCGCTTCGGGCGCGTTCGCGGTCATCGTCGCGGATAGACGCTGTATCAGCCGGTCGAGCAGGCCGCCGTCGATATCGGCATCGAGCACGACCATCGGCACGTCGAGCACGCAGAGCATCGCGCGCAGGGCGGGCGCGAGCGCTTCGATGCAGTCGTCGATCCATTCGTCGACGGCCGGCAGACGCCGCTCGATGCACGCCTGCACGTCGATGCGGTTGTCCGCCGCCGCGCCGCTGTGGTGCAGATGCCGCACGAGCGCATTGAGCGACGCGCGCGACAGCAGGATGTCCCACTGGCCGGGCGGCTGCGGCGCGGACGGCAGGCGGCTCGGCGGAACGGGCATCACGCCGATGTCGCCCGCGTTGCCGGTCGCGCCGCGCAGACAGTCGCCGTCGATCGCGACGCCGCCGCCGATGGCCGAGCCGAGAAAGAGATAGACGAAGTCGTCGCAGCGGCGGCCGTGTCCGTAGAAGAGTTCGGCGGTCGCGGCGGCGTTGCCGTCGTTTTCGCTGAAGACGGGCAGCGCGAGCGCGCGCGAGAGCGCGTCGGGAAAATCGGTCCTGTCCCACGCGCGGAAAGTCTCGGCGCTGGACGTGTCGGCGCTCACGCCCAGTTCGCGCAGCCAGCTCCCGAGGTTGTACGGCTGCGCGACGCCGATGCCGGTGAGCCGGTCGCGTTCCGCCGCCGACAACAGCGCGAGCATGCCTTCGATGTCCCGCTGGACGATTTCCAGCACGACGGACGGATGCGGCAGCACGCGGTCGAGCGCACTGCGCGCGAGCACGTCGCCCGCGAAGTTGACGAGCACCGTCTCGATGCTCGTGCGATCGAGACGCACGCCGATGCCGAACGCGCCGCGCGGATCGAGCCGCAAGAGCGACGCCGGCTGGCCGCGCTGACCATCGAGGCGGCGTCCGGTGTATTCGATCAGTCCCGCCTTGCCGAGCGAATCGACGATGCTGCCGACCGCCGTGCTCGTCAGATTCGCGTGCCGCGCGAGATCGGCCTTCGACGCCGGTTCCGTGCGGCGCAGCGCCTGAAGCAGCAGACGCTCGTTGTATCGGCGCACGGATGCGGGATTGCTGCCTCTGCCGCTCGGGTATTTCACTTGGTCTGGCTCCGAATCGACCGCGCCGTGCTCGTCGCGGGATTAATTAAATCAAGTTGATTTATTTAAGAACGACGGCGCGGCGATGTAAAGCAGGGAGAAACCCGAAGCGGCGGCGCCGCGCAGCGTTGTCGCGGGGTGGCGCGCTTTCACACTAGGCAAGGCGGCTTGCAGTCAGCTTTCGCGGTTCGATAAAAGCGTCCGCGCCGGCGCTGTGCTAACGTCGAAGGTCACTTCGAGACGCCGCCATGTTTTCGCTTTCCTCTACGAGTCACGCGGGCAAGCCCGCGCAATACGACGACTTGCTGCAGCAGGCCCGCTCGCTCATCGGCGACGAGGCGGATTTCATGGCGAACGCGGCGAATTTCGCGTCGCTCGTCTATCACTCGCTGCCGGAGTTGAACTGGGCCGGCTTCTATCTCTTCGATGGCGACGAACTCGTCGTCGGGCCGTTTCAGGGAAAGCCCGCGTGCGTGCGGATTGCGCTCGGGCGCGGCGTCTGCGGAACGGCGGCGCAGGAACGGCGCACGCAGGTCGTGCCGGACGTTGATGCGTTCCCTGGCCACATTGCCTGCGATTCGGCGTCGCGCTCGGAGATCGTCGTGCCGCTCGTCGCGCGCGACGGCACGCTCATCGGCGTATGGGATGTCGACAGCCCCGCGCCCGGCCGCTTCGACGACGAAGACGCGCGCGGCATGGAAGCGCTGTGCGCGGCGTTCGTCGCGCTCGCGTGGGAAGAGCGGGCGCAGCGCTGAGGCACGCCCGGTCGCGAACGCTGCCGTCCGTCTACAATGAGGCGACCGTCGATTCCGACCCGCCTTCGATGAAAAGCCTTGCCCGCCGCCGTCTGCTCACCGCATGCGCCCTGAGCGCGTGCGGGCTCGCGTCCATGCGCCGCGCCGCCGCGCTGCCGGACAAGGCGAGCGTCGCGCTCGTGATGAAATCGCTCGGCGATCCGTTCGTCGCCTCCATGATCGACGGCGCGAAGAACTATCAGCGCCACTACGCCTCGCAACTCGACCTGACGACGCACGGCACGTTGACCGACAACGACGTCGCGGGGCAGACGCGCATCATCGAGGCGCTGGTGAAGGCGAAGGTGGATGCCATCGTGATCGCGCCGACCGATTCGAAATTGCTCGTTCCGGTGGTCGCGCAGGCGATTGCGGCCGGCGTGCTCGTGATCGCCATCGACAATCCGTTCGACGAAGACGCGCAGGAAGCGGCCAACGTGACGATTCCGTTCGTCGGCCCGGACAGCCGGCGCGGGGCGCGGCTCGTCGGCGCCTATCTCGCCTCGAAGCTGAAACCGGGCGATGAAGTCGGCATCATCGAAGGCCCGCCGAACGATCGCAACGCGCAGCAGCGCACCCTCGGCTTCAGGGAAGCGATGTCGGCGGCGCAACTGCGCGTCGCGGCCATCGACACCGGCGACTGGACCGCGCCGAGCGGCAAGTCCATCGCGCTTCAGATGCTCTACGCGCGCCCGACGCTGCGCGGCCTGCTGTGCGCGAACGACAACATCGCGATGGGCGCCATCGACGCTATCCGCATCTCGGGCAAGAAAGGGCGCGTGCTCGTCACCGGCTACAACAACATCGACGCCGTGCAGCCGTTGCTCGACAACGGCAGCATGCTCGCGACCGTCGAGCAGTTCGGCGCGCGCCAGGCCGTGTTCGGCGTCGATGTCGCGGTGAAGGCGCTCGTGGAGAAGCGCCGTCAGCGGGACTTGTCGCCTTATATGGAAACGCCAGTGCAGGTGGTGACGCGCGAGAAGACCCGCGCGCCGCGCGCCTGAGCTTGAGCCTGAGCCTTAATTCAGGCCGCCGCGCCGAGCAGCCCGCGCGCGGCGAGATTCCGGTATAGCGCGCGCACGCCGAAGGTCCACGGCTCGATTTCCGTCGAGAGCCGCACCGTGTTGACGAGCGCGCCGAGCGTGGGCGTCGCGATGGTCACGACATCGCCGAGATGGTGCGTGAAGCCGCCGCCTTCGGTGTCGCGGTCCTTGATCGGCGAGAACATCGTGCCGAGGAAGAGCACGAAGCCATCCGGATATTGATGATGCGCGCCGTGCGTCTGACTGACGAGATCGGCCGGATCGCGGCTGATTTCGCTCATGTGGCTCACGCCTTCGAGCACGAAGCCGTCGTCGGCGCCTTCGATTTTCAGCGACAGGCTCGCGCCGCGCACGGTGTCGAGCGTGAAGCCTTCGTCGAAGAGGCGCACGAACGGGCCGATCGCGCACGACGCGTTGTTGTCCTTCGCCTTGCCGAGCAAAAGCGCGCTGCGGCCTTCGATATCGCGCAGGTTTACGTCGTTGCCGAGCGTCGCGCCGACGATCTCGCCGCGCGCGTTCACCGCCAGCACGATCTCCGGCTCCGGATTGTTCCATTGCGATGTCGGATACAGGCCGACGTCCGCGCCGAAGCCCACCGACGACATCGGCTGCGACTTCGAGAACACTTCGGCGTCCGGCCCGATGCCGACTTCCATGTATTGGGACCACGCGCCGCGCCGCTCAAGCTCCGCCTTCAGCTTTTGCGCGCTTTCCGAGCCGGGCTTGATCTTCGAAAGATCCGCGCCGATCAGCTTGTTGATGGTGTCGCGCACTTCCACCGCCTTGCTCGCGTCGCCGCCGGCCTGTTCCTCGATCACGCGCTCGAGCAGGCTCACAGCGAACGTGACGCCGCACGCTTTCACCGCCTGCACGTCGCACGGCGCGAGCAGGCGCGCGCCGCCGGTCGCGCCGTCGAGCGTCGCCTGCAGCAGATCGTGCACGCTGCCGATGCGCTCGCCCTCTGCGTTCCGGGCGATGTCCAGCGCGTCGGGGCGATCGAAGAGATCGGCGGTGGTCGGCGCGGCGCGCGTGATGTCGAACACTTCGCCATTGCGCACGGCGACGACGGCGGGGCCATCGACCGGGGCGGGGCGCCATACGCGGCCGATCAGCACGGCATCGGCGAGGTCGTCGGGCAGGCAAGAGGAGACGTTGACGTTTTGCATGAGTTCGAATGGCGGCGGAAGGGAAAACCGATCGTAGCCCGCGACCCGAGCGCTGTCCATTGAGTTGATTATTTATCCAACCTATTGGAATATCGTCGATTCAACATGTGAAGCCGCCAATGGAAAAAGCCTACGACGTCCCCGCGCTGCGACGCGCCAACGACATCCTCGAAACGCTCGCCGACGCCGCCAGGCCCGTGCGCGCCGCGACGCTCGCGCAACGCACCGGGCTTTCGCGCAGCACGCTCTATCTGATGCTCGAAACGCTCGCGCGCATGCAGTGGATCGAGAAGCGCGACGACGGATATGTCGTCGGCGTGGGACTGTTCGAACTGGGAAACGCCTACGTGCGCCACGACACGCTGCAGGCGGCGTTTCGCGAAGGCGCGGGCGCGTTCATCAACCAGCACAACGAAGTCGTGCAGCTCGCGGTGCTCGACGGCGTGCAGGTGGTCTATGTCGCGCGCGAGGACGCGCATCGCCCGGTGCGGCTCGTGTCGGACCTCGGCTCGCGCTTGCCCGCGCATTGCTGCGCGCTCGGCAAGGCGCTGCTCGCGAGCCTTCCCGACGACGCCGTGATCGAGCGCCTGCCCGAACGCCTCGAAGCGGTGACGCCGCGCACCGTGACGCGCCGCGCGGCGCTCGTGCGCGAACTCGCCGCGGTGCGCGCGAGCGGGCTCGCCATCGAACGCGAGGAAGTGGCCGAAGGGCTTGCATGCTTCGCCGCGTTCGTCGGCGAGACGCCCGCGGGCAAGCGCGTCGCGGTATCGACGAGCGTGCCCGTCGGACGGCTCGACGCCCGCCGCGAGAAGCAGATCGCGATGGGCATCGTCGAACTGGCGGCGCACTTACGCGACGCGCTCTGATACCGCGACTTCCGCTTCCGCCTCCGCTTCCGGCTCTGCGCGCGCGTGCGTCGCGATCAGCACGTCGCAGTGTGTCTGACCGCAGACGACATCGCGCAAACGCTCGGCGCGATGCGGCCAGCCGGACTCCGTTTCGCCGCCGAGCACGACGAGATCGGCGCCCGAATCGTTCGCCGTCTTTGCGATCACTTCGCCGATGCTGCCGCCAGCCGGCAAGGACACGCTGATGCCGACGCCGTCGATGCCCGCGCGCTCGATCATGCTCACGCTGTAGCGCATGAGCGCGCGCGAGTGTTCGTCGATGAGCGAGAGCGTGTCGCGCTGATTGCACTCGCCGGTGTCCACCGCCCACCACGGCGTGCGATCCACCACATGCAGCGCGGTGAGCCGCGCGTTGCATTCGCGCGCGCGGACGATGGCGGTGGCGAGCGCGCGGTGGCTCAGGCTGGTGCCGACTGCAACGAGAATGTGCCTGTACATGATGACCTCCGATGAGAGTGCGTCGTATCGGAACGATCGACGTTGGAAGCCATGTTCGGCCGCCAGAGTTAGCGGCGAATGAGAGCGCGTGGAAGTTTTGCGCGACGCTTATAAAGCGTACCCGCCGTCAGATGCCATCGCGCGGCGCCGGCGCGCGCGCTTTCGTGCCAGAGCGCACGCGCGTTCGGTTCGCGGCCGATGCGCGCCTGTGAGGAATGGGCCTTGCTTCCGGTCTGCGCTCGAATGCCCCGAGTCCGGCGCCGCTGCCGGCAACATCGCAAGTCCAGATCACGCGCAAGTCAGCCCGGGATTTCGCCCGGCGTCCAACTCGACAGCGAACGGTGATGTCAGACCGAAACGATACTCACGACGACGCACGCGACGATACCGCGAAGGACGGCGGCGAACGCGCGCGGGCGCATGACGGCAAGAACGCCGACGAAAAGAACGGCGACGAAAAGAACGGCGACGAAAAAGACAACGGCAAGAACGGGCGCAAGAAGCCCGGCAAGAAGCCGTTGATCATTCTCGGCATCGTCGTGGTGGTGCTTGCCATCGGCGCGTCGATCTGGTGGTTCATGACACGCAATCAGGAAAGCACCGACGACGCCTACACCGATGGCGACGCCGTCACCATCGCGCCGAAGGTATCGGGCTATGTCGTCGCGATGAACATCGACGACAACCGCTTCGTGCACAAGGGCGATCTGCTCATCAAGATCGATCCGCGCGACTATCAGGCGCAGCTCGATCAGGCGACCGCGCAGCTCGGGCTCGCGCAGGCGCAGCTTCACGCCGCCGACGTGCAGCTACAGGTCGCGCGCGTGCAGTATCCCGCGCAGCTCGCGGAGGCGCAGGCGCAGGAGTTGAGCGCGCGCGCCAGTCTCGCGCAGGCGAGCGCGGCCTACGAGCGCCAGCGCACCGTCGATGTGCGCGCCACGTCGCAGCAGAACATCGACGCCGCTACCGCGCAGCAAAAGAGCGCGCAGGCGAACGTCGCTCAGGCGCGCGCGCAGGTGCGCACGGCGAGCCTCGTGCCGCAGCAGATCGCGCAGGTGGTCGCTTCCGTGCAGGAGCGGCGCCAGCAAGTGCGGCAGGCCGAGGCGCAAGTCGAAGCCGCGCAACTGAATCTGTCGTACACCGAACTGCGCGCGCCCGCCGATGGCTGGATCACGAAGCGCAATGTGCAATTCGGCACGTTCCTGCAAGCGGGCACGTCCATTCTCACGCTCGTCACGACGCGCGTCTGGGTCACGGCGAACTTCAAGGAATCGCAGCTTGCGCGCATGCATCCGGGCGACAAGGTCGATATCGACATCGACGCCTATCCGGGCCTCGACCTGCACGGCCATGTGGACAGCATTCAGTTCGGCAGCGGCTCGCGCTTCTCCGCGTTTCCCGCCGAAAACGCGACCGGCAACTTCGTGAAGATCGTGCAGCGCGTGCCGGTGAAGATCGTGATCGACAGCGGCATGAAACCGGGAACGTCGCTGCCGCTCGGGTTGTCGGTCGAGCCGACCGTCATGCTGCGGCACTGAAGCCATGAGCGACACGACCGAACCCGACCACAGCGGCTGGAAGCCGAGCGCGAATCCGTGGCTCATCGCCGTGGTGGTCACGCTCGCGGCGTTCATGGAAGTGCTGGATACGACCATCGTGAACGTCGCGCTGCCGCACATTTCCGGCACGATGTCCGCGAGCTACGACGAAGCGACGTGGACGCTCACGTCGTATCTCGTCGCGAACGGCATCGTGCTGCCGCTTTCCGCGTATTTCTCGAAGATTCTCGGGCGCAAGCGCTACTTTCTGATCTGCATCGGGGCGTTCACCGTCTGCTCGTTTCTGTGCGGCATCGCGACGAATCTCGGGCAACTGATCGTCTTCCGGATTCTGCAGGGCTTCTTCGGCGGCGGACTGCAGCCGAGCCAGCAGTCGATCATCCTCGACACCTTCCCGCCCGAACAGCGCGGCCGCGCGTTCTCGATCTCGGCGGTGGCGATCGTCGTCGCGCCGGTGCTCGGGCCGACGCTCGGCGGCTGGATCACCGACAACTTCACCTGGCGCTGGGTGTTTCTGCTGAACGTGCCGGTCGGCGTGCTGACGACCATCGCGGTGATGCAGTTCGTCGAAGATCCGCCGTGGGAAGAGCGCCAGAGCCACAAGGACGTGGGCATCGACGCGGTGGGCATCGGCCTGATCGCGCTCGGGCTGGGTTGCCTGCAAGTGTTTCTGGATCGCGGCGAGGACGAGGACTGGTTCTCGTCGAACTTCATCGTGACGTTCGCGGTGCTGGCGGCGATCGGCATCGTCGGCGCAACGTTCTGGCTTTCGTATGCGAAAAAGCCCGTCGTCGATCTTCGCGTGATGAAGGACCGCAATTTCGCGCTCGGCTCGGCGGCGATCGTCGGGTTCGCGTCCGTGCTGTACGGCAGCGCCGTGCTCATTCCGCAGCTTGCGCAGCAGCAGCTCGGCTACACGGCAACGCTCGCGGGCCTCGTGCTCTCGCCGGGCGCGCTTCTGATCGTGTTTCTGATTCCGGTCGTGAGCAAGCTGATGCTCGTCGTGCAGACGCGCTTTCTCGTCGCGTTCGGCTTCTTCCTGATGGGCTGCGCGCTGATCTATTCGCATCGTCTGGTGCCGAACATCGACTATCGCACGCTCACGATGATGCGCAGCGCGCAATCCGCGGCCATCGGCTTTCTCTTCGTGCCGGTGACGACGCTCGCGTATCTGTCGCTTCCGAAGTCGATGAACAACGATGCGTCCGCGCTCTTCACGATGTTCCGCAACGTGGCGGGGTCGGTCGGCATTTCGCTCGCCACCGCGATGATCCGCGAGCGCACGCAGGCGAACATGGCGCATATGGTCGAGCATCTGACGCCGCTCAATCAGCCGTACAACGACACGGTGCAGCGCATCGCGCGCACGCTCATGGACACGGGGCAGACGATGTCGCAGGCCATGACCGCCGCGACCGGACAGATGTACAAGACGCTCGTTTCGCAGGCGACGATCCTCGCGTATCTCGACGTGTTCGCCGCCTGCGCGATCTTCTCGTTCCTCTTCATTCCGATCACGTTCTTCTTCTCGCCGGTGAAGGCATCCGGCAAGCCGGGAGGACATTGACATGACGCCGCGAATCTTCGTTCTGATGCTCGCTTTCGCGATGAGCGCGTGCGCGGTCGGCCCCGATTTCAAGCCGCCCGAAGCCGATCTTCCCGCTAACTGGAACGACATCGGACGCGCGCAGAACGCATCGTCGGATGCGCGCGCGCCGCACGCCGACGCGCCGTCGGTCGTGACGACATCCGCCGATCCCGATCCGCGCTGGTGGAAACAGTTCGACGATCCGACGCTCGACTCGCTGATCGATCGCGCCGTCGCGGGCAACCTCGATTTGCAAGGCGCCGTGCTGCGCATCGCGGCGGCGCGCGAGCAGAGCGTATCGGCGGCGGCGCAGGGCTTGCCGCAGTTGAGCGCGAACGCGAGCGTCATGCGCGAACAGCTCGGGCTGAAAGGCCTGCTGCAATCGCAGGGCGTGTACGACCGCATCGACGGGCTCGGCGCGAACGGCGCACAGATCCGGCAAGGGCTGGATTCGGCGACCGGACCGGTCACGCTCTTTCAGGATGGCTTCGACGCGTCGTGGGAACTGGACCTTTTCGGGCGCGTGCGGCGCTCGGTGGAATCGGCGAACGCGCAGACGCAGGCGGAAATCGAAAGCCGCAACGACGCGCTCGTGTCGCTCGAAGCGGAAGTTGCGCGCACGTATGCGCAGTTGCGCGGCGCGCAGGCGATCCGGCAGATCACGCTCGACGAAATCGACGCCGAACAGCAGATTCTCGATCTCACGCGCGAACAGGCGCGCGTCGGCCTCACGAGCCAGCAGGACGTGCAAAGCGCGAGCGCGCAAGTCGGCGCGTTGCAGGCGCAGGTGCCGTCGCTCGATGCGCAAACCGCGCAGGCGATGAACGCGCTCGCGGTGCTGACCGGCAGCGCGCCGGGCACGCTCGACGCGGAACTCGCCGATGGCGGCGCCGTGCCGCCCGTTCCGCCGACCGTGCCGGTCGGACTGCCATCGACGCTTGCGCGCCGCCGTCCCGACATCCGCCGCGCGGAGGCGCAGTTGCACGCGGCGACGGCGGAAGTGGGCGTCGCGGTCGCGCAGTTGTATCCGGATATCTCGCTGACGGGGCAAGTCGGCACGCGGGCGACGAACGCGCGTTATCTCGCGCGCTGGTCGAGTCTCTTCTGGTCGGTCGGGCCGAGCATTTCGCTGCCGATCTTCGAAGGCGGCGCGTTGCGCGCGAACGTGCGCGTCGCGAAGGCGCAGGCGGGGCAGGCGGCGCTGCAGTATCGGCAGACGGTGCTCAATGCGTTGCAGGACGTGGACAACGCGCTCGTTGCGTATCGCACGGAGCAGGACCGGCGCGCGGCGCTCGCGCGCACGGTCGAGGCGAATCGCGTGAGCCTGCAACTCGCGACCGACAGCTATCGCAAGGGGCTGACGCCGTTCGTGACCGTGCTCGACGCCGAACGCCAGCTTGCGCAAACGCGCGAACAGTCCGCGCAATCGACGGTGAATGTGACGACCGATCTCATCGCCGTGTACAAGTCGCTCGGCGGTGGATGGCAGGACGACGCGGCCAGCGCCGCCAGCGCCGCCAGCGCGCCGGGCGGCTAGCGGCGGCGCTTCTTCCAGTCGTAGCCGGCGGGCGGATCGGCGACGCCCGGCTTGCCGACCGACTGCGGGTTTTCGCTGCATAGCGTGACGAAGCCGATGGCTTCCCCCAGCGACTGGCGTTTCCTGAGCGCTTCCGCGAAGCGGAGCGCTTCTGCGAGCGCGGTCGCATCGAATGTGCGATGACGCGCTTCGGCTTCGGCGTGCGTATCGGACTCGAGCCAATAGACTACGAACATCGTGTGCCTCTGGATGTGGGACGAACCTGACTGAGCGGTCGGGGAAACATCGGTTCCTTCGTGGTGCAAAAAGCGCCGCGACGCACCGCGTGCGATACATCATCCAGCACCGGGTATTCCCGCAGTGCAACGTTGGCGACCCGCGCGCAGCCTCGGCTTGGCCGTTCATGCTGCGAAGCGGAACGCGAGTTGCTCTCGATGACGGTCTATCCGAGGCCAACGATATGCAAATCTCGCAACGACACGCACGCGTACCGGAAGAAGCCGTCTGGCACATTCCCGAGTGCGCCGTGCACCACGACGAGCCGCGCGTGCTCATCGCCGACGACGACCTCGAAGCCACCCGCGCGATCTCTCTCGCGTTCGAAGACGCCGACTTCACGGTGCGCGCGGTGCATACCGGCCTGGATGCCGTCACGCTCGCGCGCAAATGGCAGCCGGGCGTGGTGCTGCTCGATCTGATGATGCCGCTCGGCGACGGCTGGGAGGCCGCCGAAGCGATTCGCGCGCTGGATGCGTCGATGCTGCTGATCGCCCATACGGGCCGCACGAGCCCCGACGATTGCGCGCGGGCGCGCCGCACCGGTTTCAACGGTTATTTCATCAAGCCGACGCAGATCGACCGCATGATCGACTTGATGCGCACGTATTTTTACGCTCACGAAGGGCAGCGGCGCGCGCGCGAATGCTGATGCGCCTGCCGTGAGCGCACAGCGAGCCGTTCAGCACGCCTCTTTGAGTCGGCGCAGCGCGTCGAACCGCGACGTGCCCGTGGCCGCAGCGGGCGATGTGGCGGATGCGGCGTTGATGTCGACCGGGCGCGCGGGCAGCGTGCGTTGCAGTCCGGCGCAGAAGCCCTTTCTGAAGGCGCGCCGGTAAGTCCGGCGATACGCCTCGTCCGTCGACCATTCGCCGGCGCATTCGGAGAGCGCGTGCGTGAGCGCAAGCTGCTCGTGCGCGAGCGAGCGCAGCAGCGCAAGACATTGGGCTTGATCGATGCCGTCGGCGGTTGCCGTCGCCAGCACGTCCGACAGCGCGGCGATGGCGCCGGCGACATCGGCGCTGCGCTTTTCGACCGGCACCGGATGCGCGATGACGGGATGTCCCTCGCCGTTGATCGTGATCTTCACTTCGTCCATCTGTTCGTCCTCGTTCCGTCGCGCGCGACGCGTCGCGTAGCGTCGCGGTTTCCGGCAAGGAGGGCGATCCGGTGAACCGGGGCGAACGGCCGCGCGCAGGGCCGGGCAGTTTGCCCGACTTGGCTGCAGGTGGCAACTGCGCGCGTGCGGGCGTGCGGGCGGCGGGGCGCTCAGGCGTTGATGCGTCTTGCGGGAATGTCGTCGCTCGTGACGGCCGGCTGCTCGGCTTCCTGTTCGACATGCTGCTTAAGCACGTCGTCCCAATAGCGGCAGTAGCCGGCCCAGAACGGAACCTGCGTCTTGGCGCATGCATCGCCGGGCAACGGATGCGGCAGCATGCGCGACAGACGCCCGATTTCCTTGCGCTTCCATTGCAAGAGCGTGCGGCGCGGGCCGCGCGTCGCGGGGCAGAGTTCGTTGAGACGCGCCACGGCGAGCCACAAGCCTTCGGCGGGGCGCGATGCCATCGTGGTCAGAATCCCGGTATTTGGGCGCGGCCCACGCTCGTGACAGACGATGGCCCCGATCTGTCCGAGGATGTACATGGTTCTTTCGATGGATTGCTCGACCGGAGGCTGCATGGCGCGTCCTTGTTGTGATGGTTTGAACATGGCCTCTCAGGTGGCCCCGTGCGAGTCCGGCGCCGGGCGGATCGGCGGCTCGCGGTCACTCTCGAAATTGATACGGTGTTGCACGAGGGCATTACGATACCGTATCGAAAAGCTTCGCATCGCGTATGGACAAAAAGATACATTCGTCATACGCATACGCTGCCGATGGGCAACTCTGGACTAATGCGCGCCGAGGACGTGCTCCTCGAAAAGCGCGCGAACGCCTTTGTGAGCCGCGTCGTTGTCGGATGTCGCAGCGGCCACGATGCGCTGCTCGCGCGCCACGAAGATGAACTGCTCGCCGAAGCCCGCCGCGAACACATAGCGCGGCGCGATCCACCAGAGATAGCCGTAGCGCGCGTCGTGCATCGGCGGGCCGCCTTCGCTGTGAACGGACAAGGCATCGTCGATGAACGCGGCGTCGATCAATTGCGTGCCGCGCCAGTTGCCGCGATCGAGCATCAGCGTGCCGAGCTTCGCCATGTCGCGCGGACGCAGTTCGAGGCCGCGTCCGGCGAAGGTATGCCCGGCTTCATCGGCGATCCATTCGAAACGGTCGATGCCAAGCGGCGCGAACAGCTTCGCGCCGACGTACTCTGCGACGGTCTGCCCCGTCACGGCTTCGACCGCGAGCGAGAGCAACTGCACCGCGTGCGTGTCATAGAGAAATTGCGCGCCAGGCGCGTGCGCGAGCGGCCGCGACAGCACGAAGCTCTCGCGGTCTTCGTCGCCCGCGAACCGGTCGCACGCCCCGAGCACGCAATCGTCGATGGCGCGCTGGTTCCAGTCGAAGCCCGAAGTCATGGTGAGCAGATGGCGCAACGTGATGCGCCGCACGCGCTCGTCGAGCGCCGGGTCGCGCGCTTCGGCGATGATCTCGGCGATGGGCGTGTCGAGGCTCGCGAAGCGCCGCTCGCCGAGCGCGATGCCGACCGCGAGCGCCACGACGCTCTTCGTGACCGAATTGATGTTTTCGAGCGCGTCGGGCGCCGCGTCGCCGCTGCGGTAGTGCTCGAAGACCGTCCGGGCATCGCGCACGACGACGAAGCTGCGCACGCCGCTGCCTTCGGTGCGGAGCGCGTCGCGCAGGGCGGCGTATTGCGGTTCCACTGTCATGTCGGATTGCGCATATCGTTAGGAAGCCGAATGAATAGCGCTCCCGCCGACGCACGGGAGCGAATCGTGCTAAAACTGGCGAGCAAGCCGGATGCCACGCCCCGTTCAATCCCTTCGCAAGGAACGTAATTTGTCCGTCCGACGACTCGCGACGCTCTGGCGCCTTGGCCGGGCGTTCGTCCGCGAAAGCCATGCGCCCGGCGACGGCGCGTCGATGCAGCGCATCGCGCGCTTTTTTGCGTCGCACGGTGCGCGCGCCGCGCCGCTCACCGGCGGCGTGGCTGCGCTCGCGCAATTGCCGCGCGTGTTTTCGCTTGCATCGGGTGTGCTCACGCGCCATCCGGCGCTCGCGGAAACGGCCGTGCGCGTCGCGCTCGCCGAAATGAACGGTCTCTTCACGCCCTACGATGCCGCGACGTTTCGCGCGGCATGCGCCGTCGCGTTTTCGGCCACGCCGCGCGTCGGACTGACGGAGATCGGCGCGACGCCGCTGCGCTCGGGCATCGCCGAGCAGACGCACGCCGCGCGCATCGACGGCGCGGCGGTCCGCATCACGCTATTGCGCGCCGATGCACGCGCGGAACTGGCGGAGGACCTCGACATCGCGCAGGCGGCGGCGCGCTTCGCGGAGCGGCGCTCGGCCACGGTGCGCGAATTGCAGGCGGTCGAGTTGCTGCGCCGCGTGCGCGAGAACGTCGACACGATGCTCGATCTGCGCCAGCGCGCCGCCGATCAAAGCTATCTGCGCTATCGCCTGCGCGACGACGATCGCCTCGCCGTGCCCGAAGTGCTCTGGGATTACTGCAACAACGCGGTGTTGACGACGCGCGCCATCGAAACCGTCCCGCTGAACGACGCGCATGCGCTCGCGACGCACGGATTGCAGCAGGCCGATCTCGTCGCGACGCTGATCGAAGCCTTCTTCGAAATGGCGCTCGGGCAGGGTTTCTATCACGCCGGGCTGGATGCCGCGGGCGCGCGCGTGAGCGTCGAGCCGGATACGTTCGGGCAGATCGTGCTGGAAGCCGATAACCCGATGACCTTCTTCGCGGCGCACGAGCGCGAGTTCATCGTCGGGGTGTCGAACGCGCTGCTGGAAGGCGATCACAAGGCGGCGGCGCGCGCGCACTTCGAGCACGGGCGGCCCGAGGCGCATGCGGCGCATCACGAAGTGCGCGTCGAATCGACGTATCGGCGGGAGGCGGAGCGGTTTTCGTCGCCGGACGCGCGGCGCGGAACGCACGTCGCGCATTTATTCGACGCCATCGGCAAGGCGCCCGTCGAGCACATGTTCAGCGTCACGCACGGGCGCATCGCGTCGCGCGCGGTGCTGCTTTCGCGCAGGGTCGAAACGATCGAGCGCATGGTGCACGATGTCGCGCCGGATATCGACGTATGGGCGATTGCGCGCCGCGTGATCGCGCGGCTCGCGGCGGACCAGTTCGGCTGTCACGGCCTGCTCGCGCGTCTCGCGCAGGAAGCGACGCACTGGCCGCAGATGCTTCCGCGCCTGCCGACGCTCATCGCGAAGCGCGCGGGCGCGTCGCAGAGAAATACGTTCTAGGCGACTAGCGCGTGCCGGGGCTCATGCGCTCGGCAATGGCGCGGCACGCGTCCTTCAGCGGCGCGATGTAGGTTTCCATCGGCGTCTCGCTCTTGCGGAAAAGCGGAATGCTCACGCTCACGCAGCCGAGCGTCGCGCCGTTCGTGCCGACGATCGCGCTGCCGTAGCAGAAAATCTGCGCCTCGTTTTCTTCGCGGTCTTCCGCGTAGCCGCGCGTTTTGCAGGCGTCGAGTTCGGCGTCGAGCGCGTTTCGTTCGACGATGGTGTTTTCCGTGAAGCGCTCGAACGCGATGCCGTGCAGCAGCGCGTCGCGTTCGGCGCGCGCGAGCGTCGATAAATACGCCTTGCCGACCGAACTCGAATAGAGCGTCACGCGCGTGCCGATGCGCGATGCCATGCGCACGGCGTGCGGGCTTTCGAGCTTCTCGACATAGACCATTTCCGCGCCGCTTCGCACCGCGAGATGCACCGTTTCCTGCGTGACGTCGCGCAGCGCGCGCAACGCGTCGGCGGCGGCGATGCGCAAGTCCGAGCGCTCCCAGCTTCGGCTCGCAAGCGACATGAGGCGCGCGCCGAGCGCATAGTTGCCGCCGCGCGCGCTTTCCACGACGAGCCCTTCCGCGATCAACGCGCCGACGATGCGATACACGGTCGGGCGCGGATAGCCGCTTTGCGCCGCCAGATGCGCGATGGTCGGCGGCTCGGCGGCATCGGCGATCAACTGGAGCACCGCCATGAACTTGGAGAACGCGGCGGTGCCGGTCGCGCGGGCGGCGTCGAGCGAGGCGGAGTCGGAAGCCATGCGCAAACGCTCAGGCGACGAGATAGCCGCCATCGACCGGAACGATCGCGCCGGTCATGAACGCCGCCGCGGGCGAGGCCAGAAACGCGACGACGCGCGCCACGTCTTCCGGCAAGCCCCAGCGCTTCATCGGCGTGCGCTCGAGAATCGCCTGCGAACGGCCGCCGTCGTCCTGAAGCGCCTGCGTGAGCGGGGTCGCGATCCAGCCGGGCGCGACCGCGTTCACGCGGATGCCGTCCGCCGCGTAGGCGATGGCGAGCGACTTCGTCAACTGCGCGACGCCGCCCTTGCTCGCGCTGTACGCGGGCACGAGGCCGCCGCCGAAAAACGTCAGCATCGACGCCGTGTTGACGATCGTTCCGCCGCTTTGCGCGAGCAGCGCGCGCGCGGCGGCGCACATGCGCATCGTGCCGTTTAGGTTCACGGCGATCACGCGCTCGAAGGTTTCGATGTCGTGCTCGTCGCCGCGCTTGATCATGCCCGCGCAGTTGACGAGGACATCCAGCGTATCGAGGCGCGCGAAGAGGTCGGCGGCGCTCGCGGCATCGGCGACATCGAGCGCGGCGACTTCGATGCCGCCGCCGAGCGCGTCGCGCTGCGCATCGGTCGGAGCGATGCCCGCCGCGATCACGCGCGCGCCGAGCGCGGCGAACTGCTGCGCGATGCCCGCGCCGATGCCCTGCGTGCCGCCCGTGACGACAACGGTCTTGCCCTTGAAGAGATCAGCCTGGAAAGTCATATCGGTCATGATTAGACGACGGGAACGGCGGCCGCTTCCTGCTCGGCATCCTGAATGGGCACGCGCACGACGAACATGTAGACGAGCGCGGCGGCGAACGCGACGGCCGCGCTGATCAGGAACGCGTTCACGAACGAATGCGTCCTGTCGACCACGAGCCCGGTGATGAACGGCGCGAACGAGCCGCCGAAGTAACCGCCGAAGTTCTGGATGCTGCCGAGCGACGCGACCATGTGGCGCGGTGCCGCCACCGAGACGAGCGCCCATGCCGCGCCGCTCGCCATGTTGACGAAGAACATCGCAGCCGAGAGATAGGTGATCGCGAGCGCGAGGTTCGGCGTGAACGCGGCCGGCACGGTGAAGAGCGCCGCGCCGATGAGCCCGGTGCAGATCGGCCACTTGCGGCTGCGGATCGGTGCGACGCCGCGCGACATCAGGCCATCGGCGATGAAGCCCGACGAAAGCATGCCGAGCGTGCCCGCGAGATACGGAATCGACACGATCCAGCCGGTCTTCGCAATCGTCAGATGACGCTCGTGCTCCAGATACGCGGGCAGCCACGTCAGATACAGCCACACCATATAGATGACGCCCATGAAGCCGAAGATCATGCCCCACGTCGTCGCCTTGCTGAAGAGGCCGCGCCATTCGGCGAAGCTCATGTTGCGTTCCGCGCGCTGCGCCGGTTCGCCTTCGGTCAAATGCGCGAGTTCCTGCGGTTCGAGCGCGACGTCCTTGCGGTTGCGATAGACGATGTACCAGCCGACCGCCACGGCAATGCCGAGCACGCCCATGATGACGAACATATTGCGCCAGCCGAAGGACAGCAGCAGCACGGTGAGGATCGGCGGCGCGAGTGCGGGGCCGATCGTCGATGACGTGACGAAGATGCCGGTCGGCTTGCCGCGCTCGCGTTGCGCGAACCATTCGGAGACGACCTTCGCGCCCGCCGGAAATTGCGGCGCCTCGCCGATGCCGAGCGCGATGCGCGCGCCGAGAAACTGATGCAGGTTCGTGACCAGCCCGCCGAACAGCTGCGCGACGGACCACACGAACATGCCGAGCCCGAGCATGATGCGCGCGCCGAAGCGGTCGAGCATCACGCCGATGGGCAACTGCGAGAACGCATACGCGAACGAGAAGGCCGAAAGCAGCAAGCCCATCTGCGATGCGGAAAGCCCGAGTTCCTGCGTGACCGAATGATTGGCGATCGACAGCGTGCTGCGGTCGAGATAGTTCACGATTCCCGCGAGCGTCAGGAACGTGAGCGCGATCCACTGAATGCGCTTCAGGCGCGGCGATTTGCTCTGCATGGTGTCTCCTCCGAACGCGCTTCTACGAGGCTTCGGCTGGTGTGGGTTGAAAAGCGTGGGCGTTAGCGAATGAACTGGTCGACGAAATCCGCGCCCAGCCCGACCGACTCGTAGTGCTTGCGGCACATGTCGACCTTGGTGAACACGTCTTCGTAACCGGTGAACTTGCCGTAGGGATCGCAGTAGAACATGACGCCGTTCACCTGAAAGTAGGTGATCATCTCTTCGACGTCCTCGGGCACGTAAAGCGTGTGCGTTTCGCCGGGCGGCTCGAAGACGTAGCTGCCTTCGGTCGCTTCCCAGTCATGCTCCAGATAGCGCCAGCGCCCCTTGAGCACCATGCCGTGCACGGCTTGCGGATGACGGTGCCGCGACAGAACGCCTGACTTGCGCACGCGCAGGAGGTTCATCCAGTAGCCGGTGGAGACGTTCAGGCACAGCGGGCGAAACCACACGTTCTCGGCCTGCGGAACCCATTCGCGCTCATCGCTCGGAATCGCGTGGCCGATCACAATCTCCTTCTGCGCTTCCTTGGGGTTCGGATATTGATACGGCGTCATGGCATCCGCCGACGGCTTTGGCGCGGGCATCGCGTCTCCTTTGTCCACAATATGGATGATGAAATCAAATTATGGACAGATATTCGCGCCATGCCTGCCGATTGTCAATATTTGTAAGCAGATGACTAACTTAGGGGAAATACGGAGACAAAAAAAGAGCGGGTCCGAAACCGGACCCGCTCTTCTTGCGATGATGAGGCAGCTTACGCTTAGCGGGCCATCATCAGCATGTGCACGTTATGCATGACCCAGACCGTGCCGACGATGATGACGAGCGACATCAGGATCGTGTAGGCAAACGACAAGGCATGCCAGCGCTGGCCCTTCGATGCGTTGACGTGCAGGAAGAAGACGACGTGCACGATCACTTGCACCGCAGCCAGCACCGCGAGCACGGCGATGCCCTGCTCGCCCGACACCTTGCCGGTGGCGACGAGCCAGAACGATGCGACCGTGAGCGCGACCGCCAGTACGAACCCGACGAGATACCCGCCCGCGGTGACGTGCGGAATGTCGCTATGCGTGGTGTGCGTTGTAGGTGTATTGGCCATTAGACGACGCTCGCAAGGTAGACGAAGGAGAACACGCAAATCCAGACGATGTCGAGGAAGTGCCAGAAGAGGCTCAGGCACGCCAAGCGCCGCAGTTCGCGCTCGCCCAGTTCGGGCTTCTGCACGATCTGCACGGCGAGCACGACCAGCCAGATCAGGCCGAACGTCACGTGCAGCCCGTGCGTGCCGACGAGCGTGAAGAACGACGACCAGAACGCGCTGCGCTGCGGGCCGGCGCCTTCGGTCACGAGATGCGCGAACTCGCGCAGCTCGATGCACAGGAAGCCCGCGCCCAGCAGGAACGTGACGAAGAGCCACGCGAGCACCGCGCTCGTCTTTTTGCGATGCGCGGAGATCATCGCAAAGCCGAACGTCAGACTGCTCACGAGGAGCAGCGCGGTTTCGATCGCGACATCGCCGAGATCGAAGAGGTCTTTGGCCGTCGGGCCGCCAGCGAACTGGTGCGCCATCATCGCGAAAGTCGCGAAGAGCGACGCGAACAGCACGCAGTCGGTCATCAGGTAGGACCAGAAGCCGAACACCGAATGAGACGGCGAGTGTTCGTGCTCGTGCGCGTCATGCGCGGAAAGCGTCGATTGCGACATTTACAGCACCTCCATTTCCAGTTCGCGCGCCGCGCCTGCCGCAGCCGGCGATTTCGGCGGACGATTCCGCTCTTCAGTCGCTTTGACGGTGGCCGCGGGAATGATGTAGCCCGCGTTCGCGCCGAAGCTATAGCCGATGGCGACCGCCGCCATGCCGACGAGACCGACGACCACCAGCCACACGATGTGCCACACCGCCGCGAAGCCGAATGCCAGCGCGAATACGCCGATCAGCACGCCAGCGCTCGTGTTCGACGGCATGTGGATGTCGCGGAACGCGCGCGTTTCCTTGAGGCCGGTTTCTTTCGCGTGCGCGAAGTCGTCCAGTTCGCGAACGGCCGGCAGATGCGCGAAGTTATAGACCGGCGGCGGCGAACTGATCGACCATTCCAGCGTGCGGCCATCCCACGGGTCGCCAGTGACGTCGCGGTAAGCCGGTTGATCGCGGCGAATCACGCTCACCATGATCTGCGCGACCTGGAACGCGACGCCCAGCGCGATGATGCCGACGCCGCACGCCGCGACGATCAGGTACGGTTGCCAGGCGGGGTTGTCGTAGTGCTGCAGGCGGCGCGTCATGCCCATGAAGCCGAGAATGTAGATCGGCACGAACGCGACGAAGAAGCCCACGAACCAGCAGATGAACGCGTTGCGGCCGAGCTTTTCGTCGAGCTTGAAGCCGAACACCTTCGGCCACCAGTACTGCACGCCCGCGAAGTAGCCGAACACCACGCCGCCGATGATCGCGTTATGGAAGTGCGCGATCAGAAAGAGGCTGTTGTGCAGCACGAAGTCCGCGCCGGGAATGGCGAGCATCACGCCCGTCATGCCGCCGAGCGTGAAGGTGATGATGAAGCCGATGGTCCACAGGACCGGCGTCGTGAACTGCACGCGGCCGCGGTACATCGTGAAGAGCCAGTTGAAGATCTTCACGCCGGTCGGGATGGAAATGACCATCGTCATGATGCCGAAGAAGGCATTGACGTTCGCGCCCGAACCCATCGTGAAGAAGTGGTGCAGCCACACGAGGAACGACAGCACCATGATGCAGCACGTCGCGTAGACCATCGTCTTGTAGCCGAAGAGCGGTTTCTTCGAGAACGTCGAGACGACTTCCGAGTAAATGCCGAACGCCGGGAGAACCAGGATGTACACCTCGGGGTGGCCCCAGGCCCAGATCAGGTTCAGATAGACCATCGGGTTGCCGCCGGCATCGTTCGTGAAGAAGTGCATGCCGAAGTAGCGGTCGAGCGCAAGCAGCGCGAGCGCGACCGTCAGGATCGGGAACGTGGCCATGATGAGCACGTTCGAGCAGAACGCCGTCCACGTGAACACCGGCAGCTTCATCCACGTCATGCCGGGCGCGCGCATCTTCACGATGGTCGTGAAGAAGTTCACGCCGGTAAGCAGCGTGCCGACGCCCGACAACTGCAACGCCCAAATGTAGTAATCGACGCCCACGCCGGGACTGCACTGCGTCTCGGAGAGCGGCGGATACGCGAGCCAGCCCGTCGCCGAGAATTCGCCGATGAAAAGCGACAGGTTGATCAGAATGGCGGCCATGGCCGTCATCCAGAACGAGAGCGAGTTGATGAACGGGAACGCAACGTCGCGCGCGCCGATCTGCAAGGGCACCACGAGATTGAAGAACGCCACGAGCAGGGCCATCGCCATGAAGAAGATCATGATGGTGCCGTGCGCCGAGAAGATCTGGTCGTAGTGATGCGGCGGCAGGAAGCCCGGAGAATCCAGCGCGACGGCCTGCTGCGCGCGCATCATGACGGCATCGACGAAGCCGCGCACGAGCATCAGCCCCGCGACGACGAGATACATGACGCCGATGCGCTTATGGTCCGTCGAAGTCAGGTACTCGCGCCAGAGCCAGCCCCATTTTTCGAACTTGGTGAGAAGGGCGGCCGTACCGAGCGCCAGGATCGCCATGAGGACGGTTGCCCCCATGATGATCGGCTCGTGATACGGGATCGCCTCGAGCGTTAATTTGCCGAACATGGCATTACCCCTTGGTTACACAATTCGCACCAACGGCGACATTTCCGTTGTTGTACTTGCCGACGATGTTGTTGAAGAGCTTCGAATCGACGGTGGAGAAGTAGCGCACGGCTACCTTCTGGCTAGGACGCGAGACGCCGGCATACACGTTCATGTCGAGGCCTTCCTGCGCGGTCTTGACGTTCGCGACCCACGCGTCGAAGTCCGTTTGCGACATGGCGAGCGCGCGGAACTTCATGTCGGAGAAGCCTGCGCCGCTATAGTTCGCGGAGATGCCCGCATAGTCGCCCGCGTGGTCCGCTTGCAGATGCAGTTGCGTCTGCATGCCGGCCATTGCGTAGATCTGGCTGCCGAGCTGCGGGATGAAGAACGAGTTCATCACGGAGTCCGACGTAATGCGGAAATTGACCGGCGTGCCGACCGGAAACGCGACCTGGTTGACCGACGCCACGCCCAGATCCGGATAGATGAAGAGCCACTTCCAGTCGAGCGCGACGACTTCGACGTTGATCGGCTTCACGTCCGACTGAATGGGCTTGTACGGATCCAGCTCGTGCGTGCTCTTCCAGGTGAGCATGCCGAGGTACAGGATGATGACCGCCGGAATCGCCCACACGACGACCTCGATGGCCGTGGAGTGCGCCCATTTCGGCGCGTACGTGGCGTTCCTGTTGGATGCGCGATAGCGCCAGGCGAAGATCAGGGTGAGCAGGATCACCGGAACCACGACGAGGAGCATCGTGAACGTGGCGGTGGCGATCAGCGAGCTTTCCGCTGCGCCGATGACGCCTTTCGAATCGAGCACCTCGAGCTTGCATCCCGAGAGACAGACACTGCCGAACAAACCCGATAACAATGGCGCTGCTAAACGGTGAGTATTTTCATTCATTGCATTCGCTGGTTTTTTGGATCGAAGCGTCCTCTGAAGAACGCCGTTTCACGGCGTTGCGCCGCGCCGCGATCATGCCACGCGAGATTTATCGCGATGTTGCGAATGTATGGAATTTGGTCTCAAAACAGGGGCTTGCGACGCTGTGTCGCGCGGGCGGCGTCGTTGCCGTGAGAGGGCGTTCGCGGCGTTTCGAGAGGAGGTCGAAGGAAAGCGGAACTTGCCATTTTGCCGCGTCGGACGCGGGCGTGCGAGCCGCGCGAGAACGGCATGCCGAAAGCGTCAAATTTTGCATCGGTGACGCGCGTGCAGATGTTCGGAGCGATGAGACCCGTCAGAATGCGTGCCTCGATTTCGCATGACTCCAGACGCACGACATGAAGAAAACCTTGTTCGTCCTCGCCGCGACGCTGCTCGCGCCGACATTCGCTCACGCCGCATGCGAAGACACGATGCAAACGTGGGCCGACAAGCTGCATCCCGGCCGTACGCTCGATGCATCGCACAGCGCATGCAAGCCGTGGCCCGCGAATCCCGAACTGACGCTCGCGGCGCTCACGCTGCCTCACGCGGACAACGAGGGAAACGAGGGCACCTATGACCTCGACGTGCTCGTCGCGGATAGCGCGTCGGGGTCGATCGTGGCGCATGCATACCAGCCGGACGCGATCGAGTCCGATGGCATCGCGTTCGCCGACATCGCGCTCGACACGGCGCGCTATCAGCTCACGCCGACGAATCGCGCGTTCGGCGTGCGCATCGGGCATGAAGGGGCGTCGGTGGCCAATCCCTACGCGCGGACATCGCTGAGCCTTTATGTCGTCGATGGTCAGACGCTGCGGCTCGTGCTCGACCGGCTGACGGTCGAGCAAGCAAGCGGCGAATGGGACACGCGATGCAAGGGCTTCTACGACACGACGACGCGCAGCGTCTCGCTAGGCGCGCCGGGCCGCGACGGTTATGCGTCGCTCAAGCTCAACGGCAAGACGGTCCACAGCGTGTCGCGCTGGGTTAAGGACGACTGCGTCGGCAAGGACGGCCCGCCGAAGCGTGAAAGCGCGACGCTCGATTATCGCGACGGACGGTACGCCGTGCCGAAGAGCATGCGGCAACAGGGCTCGTCCTAGCCGCCGCCTCGCTGCAACGTCGGCCCGCTGAGTCCGAGCGCCGTATTGATGACGGCGAGATGCGTGAGCGCTTGCGGGAAGTTGCCCGCGAGCTCGCGGCGCTGCGCGTTGTACTGTTCGGAGAGCAGTCCGACATCGTTCGCCGTCGCGAGCACGCGCTCGAACTGTTCGCGCGCCTCGTCGGTCCGCCCCTGCAACTGCAGACAATCCGCCATCCAGCACGAACAGGCGAGAAACGTGCCTTCATTCGGGCCGCACGGGTCCCGACGCAGGCGCCTGATCAAGCCGTTTTCGCTCAGTTCGCGACGTATCCTTTCGATCGTCGACGCCATGCGCGGATGATCTGCGGGAAGAAAGCCGACGAGCGGCATCAGCAGAAGGCTTGCATCGAGTTCTTCGCCGCCGTAGTACTGCGTGAATGTGCCGAGTCCCTCGTTCCAGCCTTCACGCATGACCTCTTCGTGGATGTGCTCGCGCAGTGACGCCAGCCGTTCCACGAGCGGCGAGCGGGCGCTGTCGGCCGCATGGCTGTTCACGAAGCGATCGAGCGCCACCCAGACCATCACGCGCGAATACGTGTAGTGCCGCGGCCTCGCACGCGATTCCCATATGCCCGCGCCCGGCAAGCGCCAGACTTCGTGCAGGTGCTCGACGATGCGCGTCTCGATTGCGTCTTCGTGGCTTGCCGGATCGAGCCCGCCGCGCCGCGCGACATCGAGGCAGTCGATGACTTCTCCTAGCACGTCGAGTTGGTGCTGGCCCCCTGCCGCATTGCCGATGCGCACGGGCTTCGCGTAACGGTGGCCTTGCAGCCAGTCGATCTCCCATTCGGGAAGATGACGTCCGCCATCCACGCGATACATGATGCGGCTTCTTTCCGGCGAGGTAGCGATGGTGCGCAGCAGCCAGTCGCGCCACGCGCCCGCTTCCTCGCGATAGCCCGCATTGAGCAGCGCCACCATCGCGAAGCTGGTGTCGCGCAGCCACGCATAACGGTAGTCCCAGTTCAGCTCGCCGCCCGGTGCTTCGGGAAGCGAAGTCGTGGGCGCCGCGACGATCGCGCCGGTGCGCCGGTGCATCAGCGCCTTCAGCGTCAACAGGGAACGTCGGACCGGCTGCGGCCACGCTGTCCGGCTGTCGTCGAATTTCGCGATCCACTCGCGCCAGAAGCGTTGCGTCTCATGCAGTGCGAGATGCGGGTCGGGCGGTTCCGGAGGCGCTTCGTGCGCCCGCGTGTAGGTCATTGCGAAACTCACGCATTCGCCCGCGCTAACGGCGAAGCGCGCGCGCATCGCGCCGTCGGCCACGTCCATGTCGATGGCCGTTCGAAGCATCACGCGGTCGGCTCCGATGCGCGCCTGCATTGCGCCGTCGATGCTCTCGATCAGCGGCGCGAGTTCGCCATAATTGAAGCGCAGCCGCAGTTCCGAGCGCATCGTGACGACGCCGCGCAAGCCGGTGACGATGCGGACGACCGAACTCGGGCCATGACCGACAGGCATGAAATCCGTGACGCGGACCGCGCCGTTCTCGGCCTCGAAGTCGGTTTCCACGACGAGCGTGTCGTGCTGATAGCGCCGCGCTTGCCGCTCGACACAATCGACCGGCGACAGCGTCCAGCATCCGTTGTCGGGCGTGCCGAGAAGCGCGGCGAAGCACGCATCGTCATCGAAGCGCGGCCAGCATAGCCAGTCGATCGAACCGTCGCGGCTCACGAGCGCGGCCGTTTCGCCGTCGCCGATGAGCGCATAGTCTTCGATCGGGCGGCTCATGGGCGTCAACTCCGGCGTTTCACGGCTGCGCGAAGCAGGCTCACCGCGCCGATGCCCGCGAGTCCCCAGAACAGCGTGCGATGGCGGTCCGTGAACATCTCCCAGCTATGCCGCCGCGCTTCGCCGTCGAACCGGCCGTGCGCGCCGTAGTCGCCGGGCACCGGATCGAAGAGATTGCCGCTTTCGTCGCGCCGGAGCGGTTCGTCCGTGACTTGGCCCGTGTAACCGGCGCGCGCGAGATAACGGTCGATCAGCGCGGGCGCGACGCGATTGGCGAGAATCGCCTTGACGGTCGAAAAGCCGAGCCACACTTCGCGGCGGCGATGCGTCGCGGCAAAGAAGATCGCGCGCGCGGCGACCTCCGGCTGAAAGATCGGCGCGACGGGCCGCGCGCGCTTGCCCATCTTGTTCATCGCCCAGTCGAATTGCGGCGTGTTGATGGCGGGCAACTCCACCATCGTCAGATGAACCTTCAGCTTGTCGTGGATGATCTCCGAGCGCAGCGAATCCGTGAAGCCGCGAATGGCGAACTTCGCGCCGCAGTAGACGGATTGCAGCGGCACCGAGCGATACGCGAGCGCCGAGCCGACATTCACGATGGTTCCGCGATTGCGCTTGCGCATGCGCGAGAGCGCGGCCATCATGCCGTGAACCTGACCGAGATACGTGACGCGCGTGCCGCGCTCGATTTCTTCTGCCGTCAACGCCGAGACGGGCGCGAACGCGGTTGCCATCGCGACGTTCACCCACACGTCGATAGGCCCGAGCGTTTCTTCCACGCGCGATGCCGCTGCGTCCACCGCTTTCGAATCGGCGACATCGGTCGGAATGGCGAGCGCGCGCACGCCGAAGCCCGCCTCGATCTGCGCGGCGGCTCGCGTGAGCCGGTCCGCGTCGCGCGACAACAGTGCGACGTCGTAGCCGTGGCGCGCGAATTCGTCGGCGGCAGCGCGCCCGACGCCCGCTCCCGCGCCGGTGATGACGGCGATCTTCTGTGTCGTGTTCATCGGAGATCTCCGCGAGCCGCGAGCGCCTCGATCCTGTCGGCGGTGCGCAGCGCGATGGCCTGTATGGTCAGCGACGGATTCACGCCGCCGACCGTCGGGAAGACGGAGCCGTCGCAGATCCAGAGATTGTCGATGTCCCAGCTTCGGCAGTCGGCATTGACGACGCTCGTCGCCGGATCGTCGCCCATGCGCGCGGTGCCGTTCAGATGACAGGTGTCGTCGGTTTCGCGCCATACGTCGCGCGCGCCCGCCGCTTCGAGCGCCGTGCTCATGAAATCGAGCGAATGCGCGACGAGGCGCTTGTCGTTGTCGCACAGCGAGTACGTCACGCGCGCGACGGGCAGGCCGTACTGGTCCTTCTCGTCGCTGAGTGTCACGCGATTGCGCTCCTGCGGCATGGTTTCCCCGACGATCTTCAGCCCCGCCTGATGGTTGTACTTCTGCATCTCGTCGAGCAAATGCTGGCCCCAGAGACCGCGCCCGTTCTGCGTCGAGGCCCACGCCACCGGCAACGGCCCCTGGCTCATGTAGCAATAGCCGCCGAAGAAATCCTTGCCCTTGTCCTCGTAATTCCAGTGCTCGGTCAGCGCAAGCGACGGCGGCCCCTTGTACCAGCGAACCTCCTCGTCCATCGTTCCCCACGCGGCCTGATTGGTCTGCACCATCAAGTTCTTGCCGACGAGACCGGAGCTATTGGCGAGGCCATCGGGAAAGCGGTCCGTCGCGGACATCAGCAACAGGCGCGGCGTTTCTATCGCATAGCCCGCCACGACGACATTGCGCGCGCGCTGAAACTGCCAGCGTCCTTCGCGCAGATATTCGACGCCGGTGGCGCGTCCGTCCTCGCCCATGACGACGCGCCCGACCATCGCGAGATCGCGAATCTCCGCGCCGGCGCGCACCGCGCGCGGTATCCACGTGACGAGCGCGCTTTGCTTCGCGTTGGTCGCGCAGCCCGACACGCAGAATCCGCGATAGACGCACGGATGCGCCTCGCCGCGCGGCGCGGAGACGGTGGCGAGCGGCGTCGGCGCCCAGTCGATGCCGAGCGCTTCGCAGCCGCGCGCGAGCACGAGCGCCGCGGCGTTCAGTTCATGCGCGCGATACGGATAGCGCGGACGCTTCGGCCCCCACGGATAGTTCACCGGCCCGGCGATCTTCAGCGCCTCTTCCACTTCCGCGTAATAGCGCCACATCTCGCGCCAGTCGAGCGGCCAGTCCGCGCCGTAGCCGAGCAGCGAGCGCGCCTTGAACCACTCGGGCCGAAAGCGCAGCGAGACCATCGCAAAGTGAACCGTGCTGCCGCCCACGGCCTTGCCGCTGTTGTTGTTGCCGAGCTTGAGCGGAGTGTCGCCGTCGCAGATGCGATCGTCGGTCCAGAAGAGCTTGCCCTGATGCGTCTCGTCCGATGCGAATTCTTCGAGCGGACGCCACCACGCGCCGGCATCGAACGCGACGACCTTGAAGCCCTTCTCCGCGAGACGGCAGGCGAGTGTGCCGCCGCCCGCGCCGGTTCCGACGATCGCGAAGTCCACCGCTTCATCCTGCGGATATTCGCGCATCGGAATCCACGCGCCGGGATGAAACACATCGGGCGCGCGTCCGTTCTTGCCGCGCGGAACGTGCTGCGCGTCGTGGGGCGAATCAGCGGACACGGCGGTTCTCCTTTCGCGCTTCGCCTTGTTCGCCGGGTTTCGCTTCGGCGGCTTCCCACGGATCGCGGCGGTTGGCGACCATGCGCACGTAACCGCGCGGATTGGCCGGACCGCCGAAGCCGATCTCGCTCCACGCGTGCGGGTGCGCGTAATACATGCCGCAAATGTCGTGCAGCACGCGCTCGGCGAAAAACACCGCGCTCGGCATGCCTTGCCATTCGGCGCGGTCGAGCTTGCCGTGCTGCATGTCGGTGAGCAGGGCGCATTGCGCGTTCTCGTCGATGCTCGCGAACGGCAGTTCGTGGCGCGCGCGGCTTTCGGCGTCGAGCGCGCGAAGGCCGATGCGCCACGCATCGCGCATCGGCGGCAGACGCGCGTCGCGATAGCCGTCGCCGGTGTTTTTCGCGAGACGCGCATCGACGAGCGCGGCGACCGGCACCGCGGGCCGCTGCCGGTCTTGCGGCACGATGCACGCGCACAACGCACAGAGCGCGCGCCACTCGACGGCATCGAAGAAATGCGGGTCGTTCGGCGTCGCGAGCCGTTCGTCGATGACATTGCGCGTGACAGCGTCCCATGACGGCGTGTCGCGCTTGCTCATCACGTCATAGTCGGGATAACAGGGCAATTGCTTCATTTTTTTTCGGTCTCCCGGAGACGCAGCGCCGCGAGTCCCGCAAGCGCGAGCGCCGAAAAGCTCGGCGGCGCGGGCAGTGGCGGTCCGTTGAAGAGATTCTGGCTCCAGTTGCGCCATCCGCCGCGCGCCCGCGCGACGCCGCGCGCATGAAAGCCCACGCCGATGAAGCCGAGCGCCGTCGTCACGCGCAGCCACAGCCGCGTGAACCAGTGCTCGCGCGGCGTTTCGAGCGCGGCATCGACGAGCAGCGCCGATGCGACCGGCGGAATGACGACCGGCGCGTACATGAACGGGTTCTGGAACGCGCCGCGAAAGTGCAGCAGCGCGACTTCGCCGAACGTGCCGATCAGTCCCGCGCTCGTGACGAGCGCGAGCGCCTGTCCCGCCGGCATGCCGAAAAGACGCGGCTCGTGCGCGGGTTCATCGCGCAATCGCTCCGACACCGCACCGAGTGCGCCGGAAAGCAGCAGCGCCATCGGCGCGCCGATGGGCGCGGCATAGAAGAGGTTGTGCCAGCTCCATCCGCCGGGGCGTTTCGTGATGTTGTAGAGATGAAACCCCGTCCCCGCGATGCCCGCGAGCGCCGCGCCGATGTACACCGAATCGCGGACCGGATGACGCGCCGGCTCCCGGTCCGTGCCGCCGTGCAGCCCCGCGAAGAGCGAGAGCGTCGATACGACGAGCGGCGTGTACATCGCGGGATTGTCGAAGGAGCCGCGATAGTGCTCCATCGCGCTGTCGGTGAGCACCGAGAGCGCGAGCAGCGCGGAGCTTCGGTTGAACGTGCGTGCGGTGTCGATGTGCGTCTGCACCGGCGAACGTTCCCGCTTGCGCCCGCCGAGACGCACGATGGCAAGCCCCGCTGCAGCGATCCCGCAGCCGATGGCGATGTCGATTGTTCTTGTCTGCGTCATTTTTGTCGATTCGATCGATTCAAACCGCATACCGGTGCGCGTCCGCATGCTTGAAATCCAGCCCGCAGCCGGGCCGCGACCAGTCCGGCGAGATCGCGCCGTCGCGCGCATGCGGTGCGCCGTCGAAAAGCATCGACTCGATGCGGACGTGATCGTGAAACCATTCCTGATGCCGCAGACGCGGCGCCGCGCACGCGACATGCAGATGCAGCGCGGGCGCGCAATGCGCCGAAAGCGGTATGTGAAACGCATCGCAAAGGGTGGCCGCGCGCAAGAACCCGGTGATGCCGCCGCAGCGCGTGACATCGGCCTGTAGCACATCGACGGCATTGTTCGCGAGCAGCACGCGGAAGTCGTCGATCGTGTAGCCGTATTCGCCCGCGGCCAGTTCCATGTGCGGCGGCAGGACATTGCGCAGCGAGGCGAGGCCCGCGATATCGTCCGATGACACCGGCTCTTCGAACCACTCGACGCCGTATTGGGCGAACTGGTGCGCGTAGAAGAGCGCCTGCTTGCGATCCAGCGCGCCGTTTGCATCGACGAAGAGACCGGCATCGTCGCCGATAGCTTCCCGCGCCACGCGCACGCGATGCGGATCGCGCGACGGCTCCGTCCCGATCTTGATCTTGACCCAGCGGCATCCGTCCTCGTGCACCCAATGACCGAGTTGATCGCGGATTTCGTCGTCGGTATAGGTCGTGAAGCCGCCGCTGCCATAGAGCGGAACGCGCTCGCGCGCGGCGCCCAGGAGACGCGCGAGCGGCATGTCGAGGAGCCGCGCCTTGACATCCCAAAGCGCGCAGTCGAGCGCGGAAATCGCGGACGCGGCGATTCCCGAACGGCCGATATTGCGCACGCGCTGCTGCATGCGCAGCCACAGCGCGTCGACGTTCCATGCGTCTTCGCCAGTGAGCGTCGGCGCGAGCGTCGCTTCGATGAAGCGCGCGGTGGTTGCATCGTTATACGTGTAGCCGATGCCCGTCTTGCCCGCCGCGCTCACCTCCGCCACGACGAGCGTGGTGGCGTGCCAGGCGTAGGTGCCGTCCGCTTCCGGGCGGTCCGTCGGGATGCTGTAGGCGCTCGCTCGAATGGCTTCGATGGGCGCGTCGCGTTTCGTGAGATGCATGGCGCGGATTCGTCTCGTTCACTCGTCCTTATGCCCCGGCAACACCGCGCCGAGCACCTGCTTCGCGGTATCGACGATGATGTTGCCTTCGTTCGGATCGCCCTCGAATAGCGTGGTCGCGAACGCCTTTGCCTGTTGCAGCGTGATGTGCGGCGGCAGCGGCGGAATGTTCGGATCGGCCTTCACTTCGATCACGACAGGCCTGTCCGACGCCAGCGCCTCGTCCCAGACGGCGGCCATGCGTTCGGCATCATCGACGTAAAAGCCGCGCAAGCCGATCAGTTCCGCGAACCGGTGATACGGCACCGACGGAATGTCCTGCGACGCTTCGAACTTGGGATCGCCGTTCATCACGCGCTGCTCCCACGTGACCTGGTTGAGGTCCTCGTTGTTGAGCACCATGCAGATCCATCGCGGATCGGACCACTGTTTCCAGTACTTCGACACGGTGATGAGCTCAGCCATGTTGTTCATCTGCATCGCGCCATCGCCGACGAGCGCGATCACCGGCCGCTCTGGATGCGCGAACTTCGCGGCGATCGCATACGGAACGGCCGCGCCCATCGACGCTAGCCCGCCCGACAGCGAGCACATCATGCCGCGCTTGACCTTGAGATCGCGTGCGTACCAGTTTGCACAGGACCCCGAATCACTTGTGACGATTGCGTTGGCTGGCACGCGCGGCGACAGTTCCCATACCGTGCGCTGAGGATTGACGCCTGTCGTGCCCGGCTCAAGTGCGCGCTTTTCGAGCTTCGTCCACCAGTCGCGCATCCAGCCTTCGATGTCTTCACGCCACGCGCGATCCGTCTTCTGTTCGAGCAAGGGCAAGAGCGCGCGCAAGGTTTCCGCGCTATCGCCGACGAGATTCACTTCCATCGGATAGCGGATCGACAGCATGTCCGGTTTGATGTCGATCTGCACGCCGCGCGCCGCGCCTTCCTTCGGCAGGAACTCCGAGTAGGGAAAGCCCGAGCCGATCATCAGGAGCGTGTCGCATTCGTTCATCAGCTTGTAGCTCGGCTCGGTGCCGAGCAGACCGATGGAGCCGGTGACGTAAGGCAGGTCGTCGGGCAGCGCGGCTTTGCCGAGCAGCGCTTTGGCGACGCCCGCGCCGAGTTTGTCGGCGACTGCGATGACTTCGTCCGTTGCCTGCAGCGCGCCCGCGCCGACGAGAATCGCGACCTTCTTGCCGGCGTTGAGGACGTCGGCGGCGCGCTTGAGATCGTCGGGATAAGGGACGATTTTCGGCTCGCGATAGCCGACGCCCGAATGCAACGTGCCGTGCTTGCGCGGCGGCGGTTCGTATTTCAAGTCTTGCAGGTCGTTCGGAAGCACGAGCGCTGCGACCTTGCGTTCGCCGAGCGCAGTACGAATCGCGCGATCGACGAGATGGCGAATCTGCGAAGGCACGCTCGCCTGCTGCACGAACGCGCCGGCGACGTCCTTGAACATCGACTGTAAATCGACTTCCTGCTGATAGTGCCCGCCGAGCGATGCACGCGCTTGCTGCCCCGCAATCGCGAGCACCGGCATGTGGTCGAGCCGGGCATCGTAGAGGCCGGTCAGCAAATGCGCGGCGCCCGGTCCGGATGTCGCGAGACAAACCCCAAGTTCGCCGGTGAACTTGGCGTGCGCCGACGCCATGAACGCGGCCATCTCTTCATGCCGCGTCTGCACGAATTCAATCTTGCCCTTCGCGCGATTCAAGGCGCCCAGGACGCCGTTGATGCCATCGCCGGGATAGCCATAGATGCGGCGCACGCCCCAGGCGTGAAGGCGGTCGACCAGAAAGTCGCCGACGGTAGTGGACATGGTTTGCTCCTCAGTTGCTGCGACGAGAAATGCACGCTTGCGATTCGATATGTCACAACGTGACGCAACCGCCGTGCCGTCTATGACGCGCTAATTCTTTTGAAAGCTTCATGGAACGCGCGTCAGATTTCTGCAAGGATCCACCGGAACGATTTGATCTCGTTCAGATGCAGGTTGGCGAGTTTCAGCAGACAACGCTCGCCTGCCGGAGTCAGGTGGACTTCGACCTGACGACGATCCTGTTCTCCCGGCTTGCGTATGACAAGACCCGCGCGCTCGCATCGCGAAACCAGCGCGGCCGTGCCGTTGGGCGCGGCCTGCAGGCGCTCCGCGAGTTCGCCGACGCTCGCCCACGAGCGCCCCGCGATGCCTTGAACATGCAACAGCAACAGATATTGCAGCGGGGTGATTCCCGCCGACTGAGTCACGTCCTCCGAATACCGGAGAAACCTTCGTAGAACATAACGAAAATTGGACAAGGACTCGAGGTCCTTCTTCGTCGGCACGCTGCGACGCGCCCGAGCCTTACCTTTACTCATGCTCTGCACTCCATTCATGATGCACCCTGCCGTCCAAGCCTTTCATCTTCATGATGCCAGCGGTGGGATCAATTCGCATTTGGCCGATCGCTGGCGCAGCATTTTTTTCAAGCGATTGAAGAAACAGCACGACGTGACATAACTTCCGCAGCGCGATCATCGCGCTCAAGCTAACGGGAATGTGCGTTGCTATGAGAAGCCCGATCCATGGACGCGACCGCATGCAACATTCGAGCGCGCGCATTACGAGTCGTCGTAACGTCCGCCATTCCATTCGAAGGAGATGACGTGAGTCCGGTGCGCCGGTTTGCCCTAACGGTCGTTCAAGGCGCGCTATCGCTTGGAGCCGCGCTGCATCCTCTCGACGGATGGGCGCGCGAGGCAGCCCCGGGCGAAGCCGGATCGCTCGCGAGCGGGCCCACGCCGCTTGCGTATTTCCTGCGCAGCAAGGGACCGGCGGCAGAGCCCGTCCTTCATCTCGGCTGGACCCTCGCGTTCATCTGCAGTCTCGTGTGCGTCATCATCGCGGTGATGCTGCTCATCGCGATGTTCCGCCGGCGCAAGAAAGAGGACCATCGCGCGTTGCGTTCGGGCGGCGGGCTGAGCTTCGTGTATGTGGGCAGCATCGTGTCCACCGTCGCGCTCTTCGGCATCGCGATCTACATGCTGAGCGTGCTTGCCGAAGTGGCCGATCCGCCGAAAGAGCCTGCGCTGACCGTCACCGTGACCGCCTACGACTGGTGGTGGAAAGTGGACTACGGCGACGGCCCGAGCCACTTTGCAACGGCGAACGAACTGCACATTCCGGTGGGCGTGCCGGTTCTCGTCGTGCTCAAGAGCGCCGACGTCATCCATGCCTTCTGGGTGCCGGAATTGTCAGGCAAGACGCAGACCATTCCGGGGAGCGTGAATCGTCAGTGGATACAGGCGGACCGTCCCGGCATCTTTCGCGGACAGTGCACGCAGTATTGCGGTGTGCAGCACGCGCATATGGCGTTCGAAGTCTACGCACAGCCGCAGGCCGACTACGACCGCTGGTATGCCGCACAGCAGCGCGACGCGCCCGCGCCGACATCGGCTCAGGGCATACGCGGACGCAAGCTCTTCGAGGAGCGCTGCGCGGGATGTCATGCCGTCGCCGGCAGCAAGTCGGCGGGCGTGCAGGCGCCCGACCTCACGCATGTGTTGTCGCGCCGGCTGCTTGCGGCGGGAACGGTCGTCAATACGCCGGAGAATCTGATGGACTGGATACAGCATGCGCAGGAAATCAAGCCCGGCACGCTCATGCCCGACATGAAGCTCTCGCCTGCCGAAGCGGGCGACGTGTCGGCGTACCTCGCTACTCTCAGGTAAGGAAGAGACGATGGCCGTCACTGGAGATCGAAGCGTTGTGCAGACGAGCCGCGTCGCGTTCCGGCGCGAGCCGGAGTTCGGCACCGTGCCGCAAGGCTCGGAAGCGGAGAAGCGGCTTTCCGACGTCTGGGAAGGGGAAGGAGGATGGCGCGGCTTCATCACCACGGTGGATCACAAGAAGATCGGCCTGCGCTATATCGTGACCGCGTTCGTCTTCCTGCTGATGGGCGGCGTCGAGGCGCTCATCATGCGCCTGCAACTCGCGCAGCCGAACGAATCGCTCGTGACGCCCGGCCAGTTCGCCGAACTCTTCACGATGCACGGCGTCACCATGATCTTTCTGTATGCGCTCCCGGTACTCAGCGGATTTTCGAATTTCCTGTGGCCGCTCATGCTCGGTTCGCGCGACATGGCGTTTCCACGGCTGAATGCGCTCTCGTACTGGGTGTTTCTCTTCGCGGGCATCTTCCTCTATTGCAGTTTCCCGCTCGGACAGGCACCCAACGCGGGCTGGTTCAACTACGTTCCGCTGTCCACGCTCGAATACAGCCGCGGGCCGAACATCGACGTGTATTCGCTCGGCATGGTGCTGCTCGGCATATCGACGACGGTCGGCGCGGTCAACTTCGTCGTCACGCTGTTTCGGATGCGCGCGGTGGGGATGTCGGTGGACCGTCTGCCGATCATCGTCTGGGGCACGCTCACCATTTCGTTCGCGAATCTCTTCGCGGTGCCTTCGGTGAGTCTCGCGTTCTTCCTGCTCTGGATGGACCGCAACATCGGCACGCATTTCTTCGATGTGGCAAGCGATGGCCGGCCGCTCATGTGGCAGCATCTTTTCTGGATGTTCGCGCATCCCTGGGTCTACGTGGTCGTGCTGCCCGCGATGGGAATCGTTTCGGATGCCTTACCGACGTTCTGCCGCCGCCCGCTGGTCGCTTACGCCGCTGTTGCGATGTCCACGGTCGGGACGATGATCATCGGCTTCGAAGTGTGGATCCATCACATGTTCGCGACGGGCATTCCGCCGCTCGCGCTCGCGTTCTTCGGCGCGGCGAGCGTGCTGATTTCCATTCCGAGCGCGGTGGCGGTCTTCGCATGGATCGCGACGATCTGGACGGGGCGCCCCGTCTTTGCCGTGCCTTTCCTCTACTTCGCGAGCTTCGTGCTGATGTTCGTCGTGGGCGGCGTGTCCGGCGTGATGACCGCCGCCGTGCCGCTCGACTGGCAGCTCACCGACACGTACTTCATCGTCGCGCACCTGCATTACGTGCTGCTCGGCATCAACGTGTTCCCTGTTTTCGGCGGCATCACGTACTGGTTCCCCAAGTTCACCGGGCGCCTCATGAACGAGCGCTGGGGAAAGATCGCGTTCTGGATCATCTTCGTGGGCTTCAACGTCGGGTTCTTTCCGATGCACATTTCCGGTCTGCTCGGCATGCCGCGGCGCATCTACACGTATCCGGAAGGAATGGGCTGGGACACGTCCAATCTCATCACGACCATCGGCTCGTTCTTCTTCGCGATCGGCGTGCTGGTGTTCGTGGTGAACGCACTCGTTTCGGCGCGTCGCGGACGCAAGTCGCCGCAGAATCCGTGGGACGCGCCGGGCCTCGAATGGTCCACCGAATCGCCGCCGCGCGCGTACAACTTCGCGGTGCTGCCGGTGATCGAATCGCGGCATCCGATGTGGGAGGACCGCTTGCAGCCGAAGGGCCGGCAATCGAGCCTGGAAGCGGGTTATCTGCTGCATCAGGGACGCGAGGCGCTCGGAGTGCATCCGTTCAGCGGCAAACCCGATGTCATCCTCAAGATGCCCGAGGACGCGTGGTCGCCATTCTTCCTCGGGCTTTTCGGCGCGCTCGTCTTCGTCGGCATGCTGCTGCGCTCGCCGTCGTTCACTGCGATCGCGATGGCGGCGGCGGGCGCGACGCTCATCGCGTGGATGTGGCCGCGCCGCTCGCTCGCGCAGCGCGAGCCGCCCGAACCGGCACAGACGGCGCCCGCCAAAGCCGCGCGAAAAAGCGATGCCCTGCCGGTCGGCAGCGCGGGCGAGCATTCCGGTGGATGGTGGGGCGTGCTCGCGCTCATCGCGACCGAAGCCAGCCTCTTCGGCTACCTGATCTTCTGCTACTTCTATTCGCAGTCGCAGACGACGCTTCCGTGGCCTCCCGAAGGCATGCCGAAGATCGGCACCGGCGCATTGAGCACCGGCACGCTCATTCTGAGCAGCGTGTTCGCGTGGCTATCGGAGCGCACGCTCAAGAAGAGCAAGCGCTGGCCCGCGTTCGGATGGATGCTCGTGGCCATCGCGCTCGGCTGCGCGTTCGCCGGCATGCAACTGAAGGAGTGGCATGACCATCCATACGGCATCACCGCGCATCTGTATGGCTCGCTCTACTTCACCATCACGGGCTTTCACATGGCGCACGTCGTCGTCGGGCTCGTGATTCTGGTGCTGCTCGCCGTGTGGATCGCGCTCGGTTATTTCGATGCGGAGCGCAACGTGCCGATGCGCATCGGCGGGCTTTACTGGCACTTCGTCGATATCGTGTGGCTCTTCATCTTCACGTCGCTCTACGTGACGCCCTTCTGGATGAGAGGCCATTGATGCAAACGTCCGTCTCCGCCGAAGCGTCGCCGCTCACGTCGCGAGAACAGCGCCATCTCGCGCTCTGCGCGGGTGCGGGCTTCTTTCTCGCGCCCGGCGCATGGCTGCTTCAGGTGATGATTTCGGAGACGCTTTCGGCGCAGGCCTGCGACGCGGGTTCCATCCACCGCGCGCGCCCCGTTTATCCGCATCTTCACGCGTGGCTCTATGGCACGTCCATCGCGGCGATTGCGATTGCCGTCGTATGCGCGGCGCTCGCCGTATACGGCTTCGTGCTTCTCGACCGCAAGCACAAGGAACTGAAGGCCGAGGGTTCGTCCGAGAAGCCATCGCGCGGCCAAGAGGAAGTGAGCCGCAAGCGCTTCGTTGCGCTGTGCAGTGCGCTCATCGGCTGCGGGTTCGTCGTGGGACTCGTGTTCACGGTCCTCGCCGAAGTGTTTCTCGAAACTTGCAGCCAATGGCACTGACATGAACGCAACGCGAACTGCAATCGGCCTGGCCACCGCGCTCGTGATCGCGGCGCTCGGCGCATGCGGCGGGCGCTCGAAAGACAACTTGCCCGACGATGTCACCGCGCAATCGCCGACGCTCCGCGACGCTCGACTCATCGCGCGGGGCGAATATCTCGCGAAAGCCGGCGATTGCAGCGCATGCCACGACGCCGCCGATCACACGCCTCTGGGCGGCGGCATGCCGGTGAACTCGCCGTTCGGCCCCATCTATGCGAGCAACATCACGCCCGACCCGCAGTTCGGCATCGGCCGCTATACGTTGCGGCAATTCGCGGACGCATTGCGCGCAGGCAAGCGCGGCGACGGCAAGCGGCTCTATCCGGCCATGCCGTATCCGTCGCTTGCGAACATGACCGATGACGACGTCACCGCGCTGTATGCGTACCTCATGCACGGCGTCGAGCCGGCGGCGAAGCGCGCGCCCGAAACGCATCTGCCGTTTCCGTTCAATCAGCGCTGGGGCATGCTGTTCTGGAGCCTTGCCTTCGGCAATCACGACCAGTACGAGCCAAACCCGAAACAAAGCGCGCAATGGAATCGCGGCGCGTATCTCGTGCAGGGACTCGGGCATTGCGGCGCGTGTCACACGCCGCGCGGACCCGCGTACAACGAACTCGGATACAGCGAAACGTCGCCGTGGTATCTGACGGGCGGCGTGAACGATCATTGGCTCGCGCCGAACCTGACCGGCGACGCGGGAAGCGGACTCGGGCGCTGGTCGGCGGCGGATATCGTGAGCTTTTTGCGCACCGGTCATGGCGCGGGCGCGATAGCTTTCGGCGCGATGGCGCCGGTGGTCGGCGAAAGCACGCAGTACCTGTCCGATACCGACTTGCAGGCCATTGCGACGTACGTCAAATCGCTTCCCGCAGAGAAGGCCTACGCTTCCTTCTCGAACGACGAGCACGCGAAAGTGCAGACCGCGCGAAGCATCAAAACGGGCGAAGTCGAGCGCCCGGGCGCGGGCGTGTATCTGTCGTTCTGCGCGCGCTGTCATCAGGCCGATGGACGCGGCCAGCCGGGGAAGGTCGCGGCGCTCGCGGGCAATGCGCTCGTGCTTTCCGAAGACCCGACATCGGCGATACGCATCGTCGTCGAAGGCAGCAAGAGCCCGAAGACCGAAACCGGACCCGCCGAGCAAAAGATGCCGGGCTTTCACGGTCAACTGACGTCCGCGCAAATCGCACAGGTGGTCAGCTTCGTTCGCGGAACCTGGGGCAATCACGCAGCGCCCGTCTCCGATCGCGAAGTGGAACGGCTGCGCTCGGCGATTCATCAATAGCCTCTCGCCCAACGCTCAGGATTACCGAGAACATACGAACGTTCGGGACTGATTGCGCCCGCATCGTTGCTAAAGACGTCGTCAAGCACTGCTTCATTTGTGACGCGCTTAAATACCTCGCCGATGCGTTCGATTCGCAGTCACACACGTATGTGGTCTAGCGAACATGGGATATCGCGCGACGATCATGCGCGGATTGAAGCCTGCGGGAATTTGTCCATAATGAGTGAGAACGGCTTCACCCAGAGACACCGGCACCGCTGCAACGCGACGCATGCGCTCTCTGCCTTTCAGCGCACAGGGAGTATGTATGGCATCCACTTCTATTGGGCGACGCACGTTCGTCAAGGGCACGGCGTCCGCACTCGCACTGGCTTCCCTTCCCAGAATGAGCTTCGGGGCGACGCCGGTTATCCGTCTCGAATGGCAGGCATTCAAGGCAACGCCGCATTACGCGTCGTATCTCACCGCCATTCGCACGATGAAATCAATAACGGACAGCACCAAGGCGACTTCCTGGAAGTACTGGGCCAATGTTCATGCCAACTATTGCCCGCACGACGTGGCGTACTTCATGGCATGGCATCGCGGATATATCTATTACTTCGAGCAGCAGTTGAAGTCGTCTTCCGGCGATACGGGTGTCACGTTGCCATATTGGGACTACTATACGTATCCGACCATCCCATCAGAATTCACGGATACCGCGAGCGGCAATCCGCTCTACGTTTCGCGCGTGAACTCGAACGTGTATCAGGCGCTCGACCTCTCGCCTTTCGGCTCTCGCATCGTCAACTTCCAGCGCGGCACGAGCAGCGCGTTCGAGACGATGTGCGAGAACGCGCCGCACGATCCGGTGCACGACATCATCGGCGGGCCGATGGCCGACATCGCCACGGCCGCGACGGACCCGCTCTTCTACCTGCATCACTGCAATATCGACCGCCTGTGGAATGCATGGTCACTGCGCCCGACGAGCAAGGTGCCGGTTGCGAGCAACAGCTACTGGAGCGGCACGTTCACGTATGCGAGGAGCCTCACGATGGCGCGCTCGCTTACGCGCACCACCGCGCAACTCGGCTACGACTACGCCAACGACACCACGCCGGCCGTGTTGCCGCCGCAGGCGCAGCAAGGGCGGATCATTCGCGTGCAAGCACAGGTGTCGGCCATTCGCGGGCTCCCGCAACTGGCCACGTTCACGACGACGCCGGGGCGCAGCATATCGGCGACGCGGCGCGCGCTGGGCGGCGTAAAGGGCATCGCGCTCGGCGAAACGTCATTGAGCGCGAGCATTCCGCTGCAGGCGTCCAATGCCACCGCGCTCAAGGACGTGCTGTCGAGCTCGCCCGCAATCGGCTTGAGCGCCACGCAGGTCGCGCCATCGGTTGCTAACAAGTTTCAGTATGTGAAGCTCGTGCTGGACGATGTCAACATGCCATCCAGCGCAGCAGGAGGCGGCTTCTTCTATAACGTGTATGTGAACTTGCCGGCCACCGGGGACGTGGACGCGGTCAGGTCCGATCATTTCGTCGGCACGCTCGGCGCGTTCCAGATTTCGACCGCGCGGTACCACGGCATGAACATGATCGAATATGACGTAACAGACTTGCTCGCACGGCTCGGCATAACGAATCCGAACCAGATCGTGGTCTCATTCGTGCGAATCAGCGCCCTGAATCACCCGAAGGGAAAAGCCGTTTCGATCGGCGAGGCGAGAGTCGAACTCGGTACCGACGCACCCTAGAGCGGCGGCGCGAACCATGAGCATGACGAACTAGCGGTCGGTTCGCGTCGGCGATACGGTTCCCCGGTCATGCAGTCGGCCGGGCAACGGCTGCAACGTGAAAAGGTGAAAGCATGCGTGCGATCGTCGTCTCCGCATTGCTCCTGCTTTACGCGTCCGCCTCCTTCGGCGACGACACGTCGGGCGACATCCATAAGCTCGGCGCCGAGCTGCTGGTCTACGACGCGCAGGGAAGACCCGTCGCGCCGCTCGACGATTACGGCGGGCAGGGCGTTTATCTGACGATAAACGGCGCGATCGCCTTCGCGTTCATCGAGCGGACGATCGTATCGGGCGATGGCGGTCCGCAGACCGTCTATTCGGGCACGAACTTCAGATGGTCGGGGACCAACGCGGTCGATTTCACATCGTCCGACTGCAGCGGCACGCCAATCATCACGCTCACTTCGGGCGTGCGTCCGTCACTGGCCGTGAGGCGCGGCGCCGATGTGACGCTGTATGTGGCGCCGGATACGAACTCCGCCCCGATGCGCGTGGCCTCGACGCTTTCCGGACCGAACTTTCAGTGCACGACCGCTACCGTGCCGACCACGGAATACGGCTGGCCGGCGGCGATCACGTACTCGCTGACCGGTTCGCATCCGGAGCCGCTCACGATCCGCGATGCGCACGCGGGCCCGGCACAATCATCGCGCGAGTGACCGGCGCGCTTGCCGCAACGCGTTCTATCGAACGGCGATTTCGGCCTGGAGGTTCATTCGATGCGTGCAATGATCGTAGCGGCTCTTCTCATGTCGTATTCGCTCGCGCCGTTCGCCCACGACGATGCGGACCATCGCGCGAATTATCGGCATCATCGCGTGCTGCGCGTGTTCGATGCCAACGGCAAGGTGGTCGGCGCATTCCGATATTCGGGCGGCGGCGCGGGCGTGTTCGTCACGGTGAACGGCGCTTCGGTGTTCCTGCCGGTCGTGCGGCGCCAAGTCAGCGGCACCGGCGACCAGACGGTCTACTCGGCGAGTCAGTTCAGCTGGGGACTGTATTTCATCAACCAGTACTTCTCGGCTGACTGCAGCGGCGCGCCGCTCATCGTGAGCAACGCGGGACCGCGGCCATCGTCGGTGCTTCGCACCGGTTCCGAAGTTACCGTCTATGTGGCGCCGGCTTCGAACTCGCAATTCCTGAGCGTTTCGTCGTATCTGCTCGGCAGCGCGGGCCAGTGCCAGCGTTACGCGACGCCGCTCACGCAAGCGGGCTGGCCCGTCGAGTCGAGCTACGTCATCACGCAGGATCATCCGGAACCGCTGACGGTCCACTACTGACGAGCCGCGCCTCCCGGCAACATCGCGGTGCGGACGCAACGAGCCTCATGCGGGGATCACGCGATGGTGCCTGAGCCTGTCGAACAGCGCGTAGAACGAATCGGGCGTGCTTTGATAATCGAGGAAGCCGGCCTTGCGGCTTTTGCTCATGTCGGTGAGCACTTCCATCGGGCGGCCGAGGTCAGCGTCCGTATGCCACCATGATGCGAGCTTGCCGATGTCGGGCTCGATCAGATTGCGACGTTCGGCAATCTCCGCCCACTGCCTGCTCGCGTCCTGCATGCGCGCTTCGAGCGGTTGCGTGGTGCCGTCGAACGGCGCGGGTTCGATCCCGAAGTACTGCGCGATCTGCGACCACATCCACTTCCAGCGGAAGACATCGCCATTGACGACGTTGAACTCCTCGTTGCGTGCATTCGGCGCGGTCGATGCCCATTCGAGATGGCGCGCGAGCAGGCGCGCATCGGTCATGTCGGTAAGGCCGTTCCATTGCGCGGCCGAGCCGGGGAACCGGAACGGCATGCCGGTCTCTTTGGCGAGCGTCGCGTAGACGGCGAGCGTCACGCCCATGTTCATCGCATTGCCGAGCGCGAAGCCGATGATCGTGTGCGGCCGATGCACGCTCCAGCCAAAGCCGTATCGATTGGCTGCATCGAAGAGACGGTCTTCCTGCTCGTAATAGAAGTTCTCGACTGCCTGACGGCCCTGTTCCTCGCGAAACGGCGTGAGCGGGACATCCCCTTGCGCGTAGGCTTCGAACGGGCCGAGATAGTGCTTGAGGCCCGTGACGAGCGCGGCATGCTGGAGCCTGCCCGAAGGACCGAGCGCATCGAGCACATGCCGGACCATCGCGCCGTTGACGCGGATGTTCTCGCGCTCGCTCTCCTGTCGCGACCACGCGGTGAAGAAGACGTGCGTGAAATCGCGGCCTTGCAGCGCTTCTTCGACCGATGCCTGCGACGTGAGATCGGCGGTGACGGCATCGACGCCGTCGCGCATGGGCGAGCGGCCGCGTGAAAGCCCGGTCACGCTCCAGTCGCCGCGCGCGAGCAGGTGATCCGCGACGTTGCCGCCGACGATGCCCGTCGCGCCGATGATGAGTGCTTTCTGTTCCATTGTTCGAGTGCCTGATGGATGGACCGCCGTGCAGTTTGCGCACGGCTGGTGGATGTGGATCGAAGAAAAGCGGCAGCCACTTGCGCTCCGTGCAGCAAGCGGCGAGCCGCATGCGTTTCAGCGAAGACTCAAGCCTGCGCGGGCCGCGCCGGATACCGGACGATGTCGGGCGCGCCGACCGACGCGCCGGGCGTCAGCCGCGCCTCGTCCACGCGCTCGCCCGCCATCAGATGAAACACCGTCTCGCCGCGCGCGAGAAGGTAATCCGCGACGATGCGTCTGTGGCAGCGCCACCAGACGGCTTCCGAGCACATCACGGCGCAACGTTTCTCCCGCCCGAGTTCCACGAGCGTCTGCAGCCCGCTTCGGAACGCGGGCGACAGCGCGTAATCCGCGTAGTTGTGGAAGCTGGCGTTCTCCCAGAAGCCGTTCACCTCGGCAGGCACGTCATGGGCCTTGCCGCGAAGCCCGCCCAGGGCCGCGATCCGCCGGTAAGCGAGGCCGTGCGGTTCGAGACTCGCGGGCAAGCCGTCCTCGTTGAATTGCGGATTCGTGCGCGATCTCGGAATGGTCCGGATATCGACGACCACTTCCACGGCGCCGGCCTTCAGGAGCGCCGCGAAATCATCGATCGTCTTCGTCGAATGCCCGACCGTGTAGAAGGGGAGGTTCATGACATCTGCTCCGGCGTATCGATTTCATTATCCCCGAGCAGGCGCCTTCGTGCGCGCGCGGTGCCGCGTGTCGCGAGGAATCATGCGGCGTACTCCTTTGTGACTAGCGGCCAAGCGCCGCACTAGTCCGCCTGGCGGATATCGCACGCGCAGCGCGCTCCCTATCCTTGCGATGAAGTCTTTCATCACAAGGAACGGACGATGAGCGTCCTCAACCTGCCCTCCGTCGCGCCCAGCGCGGCTGATTCCACCGCATGGCGCGTGCTCGGCGCGAGCACATTCGCCTTCACCATCTGCTTTGCGGTCTGGATGGTGTTCGCCATTCTCGGCATTGCGCTCAAGCAGCAGTTGCATCTGAGCGATACGGAGTTCGGCCTGATGGCCGCCATGCCGGTTTTGAGCGGGTCGCTGGCGCGCGTGCCGCTCGGAATCTGGACCGACCGCTTCGGCGGCCGCATCGTCTTCTTCTGGACGATGGCCGTGACCATCGTTCCTATCTGGCTCATCGCGTACGCCACCGAGTTATGGCAGTTCCTCTTGCTGGGGCTCGTCGTCGGCATCGCGGGCGCGTGCTTTTCGGTAGGCACGCCGTATGTGGCGCGCTGGTTCCCGAAGTCGCGTCAGGGACTCGCGATGGGCGTGTTCGGCGCGGGTAATTCGGGCGCGGCGCTCAACAAGTTCGTCGCACCGGTGCTGATGCTTGCCGCAGGAACGTGGACCATCGTCCCGAAGGTGTACGCCATCGCAATGCTCGTGACCGCGCTCGCATTCTGGCTGCTGTCCGCGTCCAACCCCGCGCATTTCGGCGCGAACGCACAAAGTTTCGTGTCGCAACTCGCCTTGCTCAAAGACCGCCGCGTGTTGCGCTATGCGCAGTACTACTCCGTCGTGTTTGGCGGCTATGTCGGGCTGTCGCTCTGGATGCCGCAGTACTACGTGAATCAATATGGCTTCGGCATCGAGCGGGCTGCGTTTCTCGCCGCATGCTTCTCGCTGCCGGGGGGCGTCCTTCGGGCACTGGGCGGCTGGATGTCGGATCGGTTCGGCGCGCACCGCACGACGTGGATCGTGATGTGGGTCGCGCTCGCGTGCTTCTTCGTGTTGAGCTATCCCGCCACCGATCTGGCCGTTCACTCGGCCGACGGCCCGCGCCATTTCCATATCACGACGGGTCCTGCGCTCTACACGGCACTGATGTTCGTGGTCGGTGTGGCGATGGCGGTCGGCAAGGCGTCGGTGTTCAAGTTCATCGCCGAGGATTTCCCCACGAACATCGGCGCCGTCTCCGGCGTCGTGGGGCTCGCGGGCGGCCTGGCGGGGTTCTTCTTGCCTGTGCTCTTCGGCCTGCTGACCGATCTCACCGGCGTTCGCACCACCTGTTTCATGCTGATGTTCGGCGCGACCGTGGTCAGTCTCATCAGCATGCATTTCACGTTTCAGCCGGGGCGCGCCGAGCGCGCGGCCTGAAGCACCCAGCGCGATCGTTTTTCATCGCGCTTCAACGTTCGAGTCCTCTCATGTCACGTTATCTGCTCACTCAGTGGGAGCCCGAAAATCAGGGCTTCTGGCGCGCAACGGGCGAAAACATCGCGCGCCGCAATTTGTGGATCTCCATTCCCGCGCTCATGCTGGCGTTCGTCGTGTGGTCGCTGTGGAGCGTGGTCGCCGTCAATCTGGACAAGGGCGGCTTTCGTTTCTCGAAAGACCAGTTGTTTTGGCTGACGGCCTTGCCCGCCTTGTCGGGCGCGACGCTGCGCATCTTCTATTCGTTCCTGGTGCCGATTTTCGGCGGCCGGCGTTTCACGGCCTTCTCCACCGCGAGCCTGCTCATTCCCGCGCTGGGAATGGGGTTCGCGCTTCGCGATCCCTCGACCAGCTATTCGACACTGCTCGTCCTTGCCTTGCTATGCGGTCTCGGCGGCGCCAACTTCAGCTCGTCGATGGCCAACATCAGCTTCTTTTTCCCGAAGGCCAGAAAGGGTTTTGCGACCGGGATGAACGCGGGCATCGGCAATCTCGGTGTGTCGGTGGTGCAATTCGTGACCCCCATCGTCGTGGCGGCGGCCGTGTTCGGATCGCTCGGCGGGGAAGGGCAGACGTACACGGTCGACGGCCGCGAACACGCCATATGGCTGCAGAACGCGGGCTTCGTGTGGGTGCCGTTCATCGTCGTGTCGACGATTGCGGCGTGGTTCGGGATGAACGACATCGCCGATGCGAAGGCCTCGTTTTCCGAACAGGCCGTCATTTTCAAGCGCAAGCACAACTGGCTCATGTGCCTTCTGTACGTCGGCACGTTCGGCTCGTTCATCGGTTTCTCGGCGGGTCTCGCGCTGCTCACGAAGGCGGAGTTTCCCTCGGTCAACCCGACGGCCTACGCGTTCCTCGGGCCGCTGGCGGGTGCGATCACGCGGCCCATCGGCGGGTGGATCTCCGACCGTCTCGGCGGCGCGCGCGTCACGCTCGCCACCTTTATCGCGATGATCGTGGCCGTTTTCGGCGTGATCGCCTGCCTGCCGCACGACGGCGGAAGCGGCCATTTCGCAGGTTTCCTGGCGATGTTCGTCGTGCTGTTCGCATTGACGGGCGTCGGCAATGGATCGACGTTTCGCATGATCCCCGTCATCTTCCTGACGCAGAAGCAGCGCGAGGCCGCCGGCGGGCAGGAAACCGCCAGGAAGCAGGCGGTGCATGAAGCAGGCAAGGAGTCCGCGGCGGTCCTGGGCTTCGCGGGCGCGATCGGCGCTTACGGCGGTTTCTTCATTCCGCGCAGCTTCGGTACGTCGATCAACGCGACCGGATCGCCGGTCATGGCGCTCTACTGCTTCATCGCGTTCTACGCAGTCTGCGCAGTCGTGACGTGGGCGTGCTATGCGCGGCGCAATGCGTCCATGCCCTGCTGACCGGCGAGACTAGTACCAAAGGATTAGGACGCCCGAGAAGACTAGTTCTTTGGACGAGCGTTAACTCATCCTTTCGATGAATGGGCGCAAGACTCGCGCGACCCTACACTCGAATCGAAACAGCAATTGCCGCGCGCATCGGAATCCCGCTGCGCGCTGGCCTGGCCCGGAGTATCAATGAGTCACTTTCTGGATCGCCTGAAGTTCATGTCTCGCGTCAAGTCCACCTTTGCGGGCGGTCACGGCGCGGTGGTGGACGAGGACCGCAAGTGGGAGAACGGCTATCGCAGCCGCTGGCAGCACGACAAGGTCGTGCGCTCCACGCATGGCGTCAACTGCACGGGCTCGTGCTCGTGGAAGGTCTATGTCAAGAACGGTCTCATCACATGGGAGACCCAGCAGACGGACTATCCGCGCACGCGTCCCGATCTGCCGAACCATGAACCGCGCGGATGTCCGCGTGGCGCGTCGTATAGCTGGTACGTGTATTCCGCGCAGCGCGTGAAATATCCGCTCGTTCGCGCCCGTCTGATCGAAATGTGGCGCGAAGCGCGCAAGACGCTCGATCCCGTTGCGGCCTGGGCTTCGATCAGCGAAGACCCGGCGAAGGCGAAGCGCTATAAGAGCGTGCGAGGCCTCGGCGGTTTCGTGCGCGCCGACTGGGACACGGCAACCGAAATCATCGCGGCGGCGAACGCGCATACCATCGGCAAGTACGGTCCGGACCGGGTCATCGGCTTCTCTCCGATTCCGGCCATGTCGATGGTCTCTTACGCCGCCGGCGCGCGCTATCTGAGTCTCATCGGCGGGGTGTGCCTGTCTTTCTACGACTGGTACTGCGACCTGCCGCCGGCATCGCCGCAAGTCTGGGGCGAACAGACCGACGTGCCCGAATCGGCCGACTGGTACAACTCGACATACCTGATGGTCTGGGGCTCGAACGTGCCGCAGACCCGCACGCCCGACGCGCATTTCTACACCGAAGTGCGCTACAAGGGCACGAAGACGGTCGCGGTCTCATCGGACTTCGGCGAGATGGTGAAGTTCGGCGATATCTGGCTAGCGCCCAGGCAGGGCACCGACGCGGCGCTCGCCATGGCGATGGGCCATGTCGTCCTGAAGGAATTCCATGCGAGCGGCAAGTCGGCGTACTTTCGCGACTACGTGAAGCAGTACACCGACATGCCAATGCTCGTGGTGCTGCGCGAGCACGAAGGCGCGCTGCTGCCGGACCAGTTCCTGCGCGCGTCGCAACTGCAAGGCAATCTCGACGAAGCGAACAATCCGCAATGGAAGACGCTCGTCATCGACCAGACGAGCGGGAACATCGTGGCGCCCAACGGCACCATCGGTTTCCGGTGGGGCGAAGAGCGTCATCAGGACGGCGCGAAGGTCGGCCGCTGGAACCTCGAGCAGAAGGACGCTGGCTCAGGGCGTGAGATCGATCCGCGTCTGTCGCTCGTCGACGCGCACGACGACGTGGTGGACGTGAGCTTTCCGAACTTCTGCGGCGAGCACGATGCGCTGCTGACTCGCCGCGTACCCGTCAAGCGCGTCACGCTCGCCGATGGCACGAGCGTTCCGATCGCCACCGTCTACGACTTGCAGATGGCGAACTACGGTGTCGATCAGGGTCTAGGCGGTCCCAACGTCGCCGCATCGTTCGACGACGACGTGCCCTTTACGCCGGCGTGGCAGGAGAGGCACACCACGGTGCCGCGGCACCTCGTCATTCAGGTCGCGCGCGAATTCGCGGACAACGCCGACCGCACGCACGGCAAGAGCATGGTGATCGTCGGCGCGGCGCTGAACCACTGGTATCACAATGACATGATCTATCGCGGCATCATCAATCTGCTGATGATGTGCGGGTGTATCGGTCAGAGTGGCGGTGGCTGGGCGCACTACGTCGGCCAGGAAAAGCTGCGTCCCCAGTTCGGATGGGCGCCGCTCGCCTTTGCGCTCGACTGGTCCCGTCCGCCGCGTCAGATGAACGGCACGTCGTTCTTCTACAACCATACGAGCCAATGGCGGCACGAGAAGATAAGCGTCGCCGAGATTCTGGGCCCTGGCGCGGATACGTCACGCTACGCAGACCTGTCGATGATCGACCTCAACGCGAAGTCCGAGCGCATGGGCTGGTTGCCGTCCGCGCCTCAGCTGGGCGCGAATCCGCTCGATATCGTCGACGAGGCAAAGCGCGCGGGCCGGGAGCCTATCCAGTACGCAGTCGATCAGTTGAAGTCGGGGGCGCTGAACTTCGCATGCGACGATCCCGACAACCCTGCGAACTTTCCGCGCAACATGTTCGTGTGGCGCTCCAACATTCTTGGCAGTTCGGGCAAGGGCCACGAATACTTCCTCAAGTACTTGCTCGGCACGCAGAACGCCTTATTCGACGATGAATCCGGCGCGACCAAGCCAGGTCAGGTCAAGCTGCGCCCCGCCGCCGAAGGCAAGCTCGACCTGCTGACGGTGCTCGATTTCCGCATGAGCACGACCTGCCTCTATGCCGACATCGTGTTGCCGAGCGCGACCTTCTACGAGAAGCACGATCTCAACACGTCGGACATGCACCCCTTCATCCATCCGTTGTCGGAAGCGGTGCAGCCGTTGTGGGAAAGCAAAACGGACTGGGACATCTACAAGGCGATCGCGAAGAAGTTCTCCGAGATCGGCGGCAAGCATCTCGGCACGCGCACCGACCTCGTCACCACGCCCCTCATGCACGACACGCCAGGTGAACTCGGCCAGGCCTTCGAGCCCAAGGACTGGCGCGCGGGCGAATGCGAACTGATTCCCGGAAAGACAGCGCCCTCGATGACGCTCGTCGAACGCGACTACGCAAAGATCTACGACAAATTTACGTCGGTAGGACCTTTGCTCGCCCAGCTTGGCAACGGCGGAAAGGGCATTAGCTGGAATACGGCGCATGAAGTGACGGAACTCGCGACGCTTTCTGGCGATCGCGATGGCCGTCCGCGGCTCGAAACGGCGGTGGACGCAGCCGAGATGATCCTTACGTTCGCGCCCGAAACGAACGGACACGTCGCGGTCAAGGCCTGGCAAGCGCTGTCGAAGATCACGGGCCGCGATCATACGCACCTGGCCGCAGGCCGCGAACACGACAAGATTCGCTTCCGGGATGTGGAGGCGCAGCCGCGCAAGATCATTTCGGCACCGACCTGGTCAGGGCTCGAGTCCGAAGAAGTCAGCTACAACGCGGGCTATACCAACGTGCACGAGCTCATTCCCTGGCGCACGCTCACGGGGCGGCAGCAGTTCTATCAGGACCATCGCTGGATGCTGGATTTCGGCGAGGGGTCGTGCGTGTACAAGCCCGCCATCGACACGAAGACCATCGCACCGATGCTCGGTGCGAAGCCTAACGGCGAGCACGAACTCGTTCTCAACTGGATCACGCCGCATCAGAAATGGGGCATTCATTCGACTTACACGGACAACCTGCGCATGCTCACGCTATCGCGGGGCGGTCCGCACGTCTGGGTGTCGGAGGCGGAGGCGAAAGAGGCCGGTCTTGCCGATAACGACTGGGTCGAAGTCTTCAATACGAACGGTACGCTGACGGCCCGCGTGGTCGTCAGTCAGCGCGTGCCGCGCGGCATGTGCCTCATGTATCACGCTCAGGAGAAGATCATCAACGTTCCCGGCGCGGAAACGAGCGGCATGCGCGGCGGCATCCATAACTCGGTGACGCGCACGGTGCTCAAGCCCACGCACATGATCGGCGGATATGCGCAGCAGGCGTATGGCTTCAACTACTACGGAACCGTGGGCAGCAATCGCGACGAATACGTGATCGTGCGGAAGATGAAAAAGGTGGACTGGCTCGAAGGTCCGCTCGAGGAAGGAGCAGCATCATGAAGATTCGCGCCCAGGTGGCGATGGTCCTGAATCTGGACAAGTGCATCGGTTGCCATACGTGTTCGGTGACGTGCAAGAACGTATGGACATCGCGCGACGGAGTCGAGTACGCGTGGTTCAACAACGTCGAGACGAAGCCGGGCATCGGCTATCCGAAGGAATGGGAGAACCAGGACAAGTGGAAGGGCGGCTGGACGCGCAGAAGCGACGGGCGTATCGAGCCGCGTCAGGGTGGCAAGCTGAAAGTGCTCGCCAACATTTTGGCGAATCCGAACCTGCCGGGCATCGACGACTACTACGAGCCGTTCACCTTCGATTACGCGCATCTGCAGAAAGCGCCGCTGTCCCGGACTCCGCCGACCGCCCGGCCCGTATCGGCCATTACCGGCAAGAGAATGGACAAGATCCATTGGGGGCCGAACTGGGAGGACGATCTCGGCGGCGAATTCAGCTCTCGGAGCCGCGACAAACTCTTCGATAACGTCCAGAAGGAGATGTACTCGACGTTCGAAAACACGTTCATGATGTATCTGCCACGCCTGTGCGAGCACTGCCTCAATCCCGCATGCGTCGCGTCGTGCCCGTCCGGGTCCGTGTACAAGCGCGAGGAAGACGGCATCGTCCTCGTCGATCAGGACAAGTGCCGCGGCTGGCGCATGTGTGTGTCCGGCTGTCCGTACAAGAAGATGTACTTCAACTGGAAGTCGGGCAAAGCGGAGAAGTGCGTGTTCTGCTTTCCGCGAATCGAGGCCGGGCAGCCGACCGTATGCTCGGAAACGTGCGTGGGGCGCATACGGTATCTCGGCGTCATGCTGTATGACGCGGACCGGATAGAGCGCGCCGCATCGGTGGAAAAGACAACGGATCTATACGCGTCGCAGCTCTCATTGTTCCTCGATCCGAACGACCCGCAGGTGCAAGCTGAAGCGCTGCGTCAGGGCATCTCGCAGAGTTGGCTCGACGCGGCCGTGCGCTCGCCGGTGTATCGCATGGCGTGCGAGTGGAAGATCGCTTTCCCGCTGCATCCCGAGTACCGGACGCTGCCGATGGTCTGGTATGTGCCGCCGCTTTCACCGATTCAGTCCGCGGCCGATGCCGGGCACATCGGCATGAACGGCGTCATCCCAGACGTGAAGAGCTTGCGCATTCCCATGCGCTATCTCGCCAACCTTCTAACAGCGGGCGACGAGGCGCCCATCGTATCCGCGCTTGGCCGCATGCTGGCCATGCGCGCGTACAAGCGCGCACAGACGGTGGACGGAAAAACCGACGACGCTGTCTTGCGCGACGCCGGCCTCACTGCGACGCAGGTCGAAGCGATGTATCGGCTCATGGCAATCGCGAATTACGAAGACCGCTTCGTTGTACCGTCATCACATAAGGAGATGACCGAAGACAGCTTCGACGAGAAAGGCAGTTGCGGCTTTTCCTTCGGCAACGGTTGCTCGACGGGCGTATCGAAAGGCTCGCTCTTCGGCGCGCGGCCGCACGGTGAAGTCGCGTTCGCGGACTTGCCGAAGTCGCGCAAGAAAGCCATCTGAACGGAAAACCATCATGTCGCTCTATTCTGTTCTTTCCGCTTTGCTGGACTATCCCGATGCAGCGCTTCTCGATGCGTTGCCCGAGATCGATGCCGCGCTCGCCCCCTCGGAAGAGGCGCGCCAGTGCCTCGTGCCGCTCATTTCGGCGTTGAAGGGCCGCTCCCTGATCGAGTCACAAGAGGTGTACGTCGCGACCTTCGACCGCACGCCGTCGCATTCGCTGCATCTTTTCGAGCATGTGCACGGCGAAAGCCGTGACCGCGGTCCGGCAATGGTCGATCTCCTCGACGAATATCGTGCGCTCGGACTCGAAGTCGCGAGCAACGAGTTGCCGGACTATGTGCCGCTGTTCCTCGAGGTGCTCGGTCTCGTGCCGCCGGCTAAAGCCCAGTCGCTCCTCGACGAGGCCATCCATGTGCTCCACGCCATCGGTCAGCGGCTCGCGAACAGCGGGAGCGAGTACGCGGGCGTCTTCGAGGTCCTGCGCGGACTTGCGTCGGTCGAGCCGCGGCCGCTGACGCAGCCGCCCGTGCGGGACATGGACGAGGCTCTCGAAATCTTCGGTCCAGGCGCGGACGGCGTCGAACCGCTGCTCGCGCCCTCGCAGGCATCGGCCATGAAGACCATTCGCTTTCACCCGCGCAGCCCCGCGTCGCTTGGCGGGCAAGGCGCACCGACCACAAAGGACGCTCGATGAACACATTCTTGTTCGGAATCTATCCGTACATCGCGGCCTGCATCTTTCTATTCGGCAGTCTGATGCGCTTCGAGCGCGAGCAGTACAGCTGGAAAGCGGATAGCACGCAACTGATCGATCGCGGCAATCTGAGACTCGGCAATATCCTTTTTCATGTCGGCATACTCGGACTCTTCTTCGGGCACCTGTTAGGTCTTCTGACGCCGGTAGCGGTGTGGGACTGGCTCGGCGTCGAGCACAGCGTCAAGCAGGCAGTCGCGATGATCGCTGGCGGCGTGATGGGAAGCCTGTGTCTCATCGGTCTTGCCATCCTGCTGCATCGCCGCCTGACGAGCACGCGCCTTTCGGCAGTCACGAAAAACGGCGACCGTGTCCTGCTGCTCTGGATTCTCGTCACCCTCGCGCTCGGGCTTTCGACCATCGGCGAGTCCGCGAGTCACATGGATGGCGCGATGATGGTGCGCCTGATGACCTGGGCGCAGCACATCGTCACCTTTCGCGGCGACGCGGCGAGCTATGTCGCGGGGGCGCCGCTCGTCTTTCGCGCGCATCTCTTCATGGGCTTGAGTCTCTTCGTGATCTTCCCGTTCACCCGGCTCGTGCACGTGTGGAGCGGTTTCGCGTCAGTGACCTATGTCGCGCGGGCGTGGCAACTCGTTCGCAGCCGCTGACATGAACGCGCGCGCGCTTCGTCCAGAGACGCGCAAACGGCTCGCGCGACGCATTGTCACGCTGTCGGCCGTGGCGCTGCTGCTCGTCCTTGCGATGATCGGCGTCACGCTGCGATTGTCCTGGCAATTGCAGGGGGCGGGCGCGGCCATCAACGACGCAGGCAGCTTGCGCATGCGCGCGAACGCCGTGGGCATCGCAATGCTCACTGCACGGTACAAGACTGACGAGGCCGCGCTCGCGGCGCAGGTCCGTCAGATGAACGCGACCCTCGACCGTCTTCGATGGGGCGACCCCGCACGGCCGCTCTTTCTGCCCGCCGATGCGCCGATTCGCGCGCAGTTCGATCGCGTCAACGGAATGTGGCACACGCGGCTCGAACCGTTCGCGCGGAACGCCTTCAGGGCGCCGGACTATCTAAACGAATTGCCGCCTTTCGTCGCGGGAGCGGATGCGCTCGTGAGCCTCATCGAGCGCGAGAACGCCCGCAAGACCACGTGGCTGCGCATGTCGCAGGTTGCGCTCGCGGCGCTGTCGTGTCTTGGGACGATCGCCATCGTCTATCTGCTGTACGTGTGGTTCGTCGCGCCCGTTCAGCGCCTGCAGGAAGGCCTCGCGCAGATAGAAAGGCGCGAGTTCGACGCCCGCTTGCCCATTGAAACGCTGGACGAGTTCGGGCAGCTCGCGGCGGGCTTCAACCGCATGGCGGCGGAATTGCAGGTTTTCTACGGCGACCTGGCGAGCCGTGTCGAGGCAAAGACCGCGGAACTCGCCGCGCAGAATCGCGAGTTGATCGCACTATACGAGATGACGGCATTCCTGAATCTGCCCAACGACGTGAGCACGCTTTGCCGCGGGTTCGTCGCGCGATTGACGCGTCAGTTCAACGCCACCGGCGCGACGGTGCGGCTCATGTCGGACGAAGACGAGCATCTGCATCTCGTCGCAGCAGACGGGCTTCCGGCGCGCCTGCTCGACGCCGAGCGTCGCATGCCCGCCGGCGCCTGTCTTTGCGGCATGGCTGCCAAGAACGGTGCGCCCGTGATTCAGGATCCCGCGACCATGATGATGCGGCCCTGCCAGCCGCACATCTTTTCGGGCGTGATTGCCTTCGAGATCGCTTCGCAAGGCGAAAGCCTCGGCTCGTTCTCGCTCCACTTCGACCGTCGGCGGCGCATTCCTCCTTCGGAGATGCAACTGCTCGAAACGCTCGGCCATCATCTCGGCACCGCAGTGAAGAATCGGCGGCTCGCCGCGCTGGAGCGGCAGCTTGCCGTGTCCGAGGAGCGCAATCTCGTCGCGCAGGGTCTGCACGACAGCATCGCGCAGAGCCTCAACTTTCTGCGAATGCAGGTGCATCTGCTCGATACTGCCGCGCGCGACGGGCGCATGGATGAAGTGCGCGAGATCGTGCCGCTGCTCGCGGGCGGCGTGGCTGAAAGTTACGAGGACGTCCGCGAGCTGCTCATCAACTTTCGCTCGAAGCTCGGCAAGGGCAAACTCAAGTATGCGGTTGAAAGCACTGTCGAGCGCTTCCGGGCGCAGTCCGGCCTGCCGATTACGCTCGACTATCGGGAGGCCGGAGGATTGCCGCTGCCGCCGGATCATCAATTGCAGATTCTGTTCATCTTGCAGGAGGCGCTATCCAACATCCGCAAGCACGCGCAAGCGAGTCGTGTGTATGTGACGATCGTCAACGAAAGCGAATTCAGGCTCTTGGTCGAGGATGACGGTCAAGGATACGATCCCCGAGATATGGGTTTCCTCGACGAAAGACACGTAGGTTTTCACATCATGCGCGAGCGCGCGGACAGGCTCTCGGGCTCGCTCGAGCTGACTGGATCGCCGGGGCGCGGGGCGCGCGTCGAACTCGTGCTGCCCACTCACGCGCGCCAGGCGGTGTGATATGCGGAAACCGCTCGTCGTCCGACGCATTCCATCATGACCATTCGCATCCTGCTTATCGACGACCACACGCTGTTTCGCTCCGGCGTACGCGCGTTGTTGCAGCGCCAGCCGGATTTCGACGTGGTCGGCGAAGCGGCCGATGGTCTGGAGGGCATCAAGCGGGCCAAGCAGCATTGTCCCGACGTGATTCTGCTCGACATCAACATGCCGGGACTGTCCGGGCTCGAAACATTGCGGCTTCTCGTTCAGGACTTGCCGGGAATCGCGGTGGTGATGCTCACTGTGTCGGAAGATGTCGACGAAATGACCGCTGCGCTTCGCGACGGCGCGTGCGGCTATCTGCTCAAGAACATCGAGGCCGATACGCTCTCGGAAGCCATTCGCAAGGCGGCCGCGGGGCAGCCGGTCATTGCGGACGACATGACCACGAGGCTCGTCGCGAGCATGCGGCGGCCGCCGGTGCAGGTGGAGGCCGCCCGCAGTTGCGCGCCCGTCATCGCACCCGATCCGCTCACGTTGCGCGAACGCGACATCATGCGTGAACTGTCGCGCGGCGCGAGCAACAAGGAAATCGCGCGCTCGCTTTCGGTCGCGGAAAGCACGGTGAAGATTCATGTGCGCAACATCCTGCGCAAGCTCAACTTCACGAGCCGCCTGCAGGTCGCGCTCTATGCGGCCGGCCATGACGGCGAACGCGGCGACGCATTTACGGCGTCCGTCGTTTCCGAATCCACATGAACGTCGCGCGTCGCCCCCGGCGTCATCGACGTTTCCTTCATTCAGTCAGATCATGATTTCAAACCAGGCTCAAGCTCCGCTCTCCTCGACGCTGCCGCTGCAAGGCTTCGCGCCGCTCACCATTCGCGCGCGCACCGTGTTGCCGATCGTGCAGGGCGGCATGGGCGTCGGCATATCGGCACATCGTCTCGCGGGGAGCGTCGCGCGGGAAGGCGCGGTCGGCACGATCGCGAGCATCGACTTGCGCCATCATCATCCCGATCTGCTCGAAACCTGCCGCGCCGATCCATCGCGCGAATCGCTGGAACGCGCGAACCTGACCGCGCTTCAACGCGAGATCCGCGGCGCGCGGGCGCTTGCCGAAGGACGCGGCATGATCGCCGTGAACGTGATGAAGGCGGTGAGCGCGCACGCCGACTATGTGCGCGTGGCCTGCGAAGAGCGCGCCGATGCAATCGTCATGGGCGCGGGCCTGCCGCTCGACTTGCCCGACCTGACGCAAGGCTGCGACATCGCGCTCATTCCGATCCTTTCCGACAGCCGCGGCGTCGCGCTCGTCCTCAAGAAGTGGATGAAGAAGGGCCGTTTGCCGGACGCCGTCGTGATCGAGCATCCGGCGCACGCGGGCGGGCATCTCGGCGTGAACGACGTCTCCGACATGAACAACGAGCGCTTCGGATTCGCGCGCGTGCTCGAAGAGCTTGAGACGGTGTTCGCGTCCCTCGGCCTCACGCGCGCCGACGTGCCGGTGATCGTCGCGGGCGGCATCAACAGTCATGAGGCGGTGCGCGCGTGGCTCGCGGCGGGCGCGAACGGCGTGCAGATCGGCACACCCTTCGCCGTCACCGAGGAAGGGGACGCGCATCCCGAGTTCAAGCGCGTGCTCGTGGAGGCGACGCCCGAGGACATCGTCGAGTTCGTCAGCGTGACGGGCTTGCCGGCGCGGGCCGTCAAGACGCCGTGGCTCATGCGCTATCTGCGCAACGAAGAGCGCATCCGCACGAAAATCGGCGCGCGCAAGCAGACCTGCCCGACCGCGCTCGAATGTCTCAGTGCATGCGGCTTGCGCGATGGCATCGAGAAGTTCGGCCACTTCTGCATCGATACGCGGCTGGCGGCGGCGCTGCGCGGGGACGTGGGCAATGGCCTCTTCTTTCGCGGACGAGAGAAGCTGCCCTTCGGCGCGGCGATCCGCAGCGTGCGCGACCTCATCGAACTGCTGCTCACGGGAACGACAAAGCCGACGGTTGCGGCTTGCTGAACGCGCGCATCGCCTAGAGCACGGCGCATCAACGAAACGCGCTGTTTCGCGTGATGCGCCGCGCATGTGAAGTCGTCCTATGGGCCGCACGCTGAACGCGCCGTATTCTGCGTGCGGACGCAACGACTCGACGAAGGCAACGAAGCATGGCCAAGCGATTCCCTCTTCATCCGAAACACCCGGAGCGCAACTGCTGGGGCTGCGATCACTATTGCGCCTCCGACGCGCTGCGTTGCGGCAACGGATCGAGCCGCACGCAACATCCCGCCGAACTTCTCGGCGATGACTGGTACACGTTCGGCGATTGGAACCTCGATGTCCCCGAAAACGCGACGTCGACGGAACCGGCGCAAGGCCGGCGTTGAGCGGAAAAGCGCGTCGTGTGCGGCAAGGCTTCGGCGCGAAACACACCGAACGCAAATCCGGACGTGGGATTGAGCCTTCTCCTAAAGGTCGATGCAGCCCGGTTGCCTAGAATTCCGGCAACTTCAAAAGGCGCTGCTTTCATGCTCACCAAGCTCGAATTCGAAACCCCGGAAGGCCGTCTGTCGCTGCCGATCGACGACGTCCAGTTCATGGCCTACGACGCCGGCGAAGTCGCCCTGCGTTCGATGCCGCAGTTCGTGTGCCGCATGCGTGCGATGGGGCTCGGCGAAATCGCCGAGACGCACGCGCGGCTGCTCGCGCAGAACAAGGTCCACATCCTCGAATTGCGCGAAGCGCGCGACGATGCGCAAACACTTCTCGCGTGCGGCGCGATCGGCGAGACGATGGAAGACACGATCACGCCGCGGCTCGACGTCCTGCGCGAGAGCATCGCGCAAACGCACGCGCAGATGCGTCGAAGCGTCGAGCGTCTCGCTGCGCTATCGGCGGCATGCCATCACGCGCTGAACCAGATTCCGGGATATTCCCCGCCACCGCGTCCTGGTTACTGAGCGCGTCGCTGAGCGTCAGCCACCCGAATACTTGCGCAACAGCGCATTCACGTCGATGCGCTGTCCCTGCAGCAGAAGCAGCCGCGCGTGCAGCACGAGGTTCTCGATCAGAAGCAGCGCGGTCGTGAGCATGTAAGTGAGGTTCACATCGCCGGCATTGAGGCCGCTTGCCTGCAGCGCGCGATGTTTTTCCAGCAGCGATGTCAGCACGAGACTGCGCAACTCGGGCTCGCCGAACGGCAAGTCGCCGTAATCGACGGGGTCTTCCCGTTCGAGTTCCGCAAGCAGCCCGGTCAATTCGTTGATGGTCACTTCCATGGCTTCTCCGGCGTGGGTATGCGTTGGCATGCGTGGACCGTGTCCTCATGATGCCACGTCCTCGCCCGGCGGTCCGCGCGAACGCCTCGCGTGACGCGCGGTAAACTGAACCGTCGATCACGCCGCACGCGAGAAGGACGATGGCCAAGCGCACGCCCGAACCGTGGTACCGCCCGCCGCAGGAAGAAATCTGCGCATTGTGCGGGCGTCCTGTGCCGCCGTCGGAGCGCGACTTGCATCATCTCGTGCCCAAGTCGCAGGGCGGAAGGCAGACGGCGGTGCTGCATCGCATCTGTCATCGGCAACTGCATGCGCTCTTCAGCGAAAAGGAACTGGCGCATCAGTATTCCACCGTCGACGCGCTGCTCGCGCACGAGGCGGTGCGCGGCTTCGTCGAGTGGGTCAGGACGAAGCCGAACGGCTTTTATCAACGCACGCGGCGCTCGGCGCGCAAGCCTTGAGCGTGTGCGAATCTAACGGCGCGAATCTCATTGCGCGACCGACACGGCCTTCGCGAGTGCCGACATGCCGAAGCGCTGCATGATGAAGCTCTCCAGCACCCGATGCAGATCGGACTCGCGTGGCCGCGTGCCCCATCGACTGTTGCCCGCCACCGATGCCACCGTGAACCACGATTGCGGCGGAAAAAGCTCGACGCGCAGCACCTCGCGTTCGAGAACGCGCAGCCGCCCCGTATCCGGATAAAACTCCGCGCTGACCGCGCCTTCCGGCAGGTCGATGCTTACCTTGATTGCGTTCGCTATCATCGTCTTGGCTCTCGTTGTCGTGCGCGCCGCCGGTCGCGTGTGTCCGGCGCGGCATCTTTCGTGTCGTCATTGCGAATGCGTCGTCTCCCTGCGCGGAAGGCGACGTGAATCCGCCATCGGTCCCGCTGAAACGAGCGACGCGATGCACGGAACGCGCATCCGTTCCCGCCCCCGGCCGCTTCAGCAGAGATATAGCGATAGGCATACAGTAACGAGGTTGCGCGCTGACGCCGAAGTATCGGCAGGATCGGCAAGAAGGATGCAACGGGTGCGCAGCATGCTGGCGAAGGTTCGCTGCCGCACATAAAATGCCGCGCGTCGAGCGCGCATACGCCTGATTCGGCCGCGTCTTCCCAGCGCGCGAAGACGCCGGCTTCATGTCCAAGAGCTTCACCATTCAAGAGGAAACCGACCATGTTGAAAGCCTATTCCTATGCCGCGTCCGCAGCCGACAAGCCGCTCGGACCGCTCGAAATCCAGCGCCGCGACGTCGGTCCGAACGACGTTCGCATCGACATTCTTTTTTGCGGCGTGTGCCACTCCGACCTGCACATGGCGCGCAACGAATGGGGCGGCACGAACTACCCCGTCGTGCCGGGACACGAAATCGTCGGTCGCGTGGCCGAGGTCGGCGCCGAGGTGACGAAGTTCAAGGCGGGCGATCTCGCGGGCGTCGGCTGCATGGTGGATTCCTGCCGCGTGTGCGAAGCCTGCAAGGAAGGCCTCGAGCAATATTGCGAAGGCCCGGAAAGTTTCGTGCAGACGTACAACTCGCCGGACAAGAAGTCGGGCGGCGTCACCTACGGCGGCTATTCCACGTCGATCGTCGTCGATGAAGCCTATTCCCTGCGGATTCCCGAAAACCTGGAGCTGGCCGCGGTCGCGCCGCTGCTCTGCGCGGGCATCACGACGTACTCGCCGCTGCGCCACTGGAACGTGAAGCCGGGCGACAAGGTCGGCATCGTCGGTCTGGGCGGCCTCGGGCACATGGGCGTCAAGATTGCGGCGGCGATGGGCGCGCATGTCGTGCTGTTCACCACGTCGCCGAGCAAGACGGAAGACGCGAAGCGCCTCGGCGCGCACGAAGTGGTCGTCTCGAAGGATCCGGACCAGATGGCCGCGCACGCCAACAACTTCGATTACATCCTCAACACGGTGGCGGCGTCGCACAATCTCGACCAGTTCATTTCACTGCTCAAGCGTGACGGCACGATGACGCTCGTCGGCGCACCGGAGCATCCGCATCCGTCGCCGTCTGTGATGAACATGATCTTCAAGCGCCGGTCGCTCGCGGGTTCGCTCATCGGCGGCATCGCGGAAACGCAGGAAATGCTCGACTTCTGCGGCAAGCACGGCATTACGTCCGATATCGAAATGATCCGCATGGACGAGATCAACACCGCCTACGAGCGCATGCTCAAGAGCGACGTGAAGTATCGCTTCGTGATCGACATGGCGACGATCGAGCGTTAAGTCGTCCGCGCGCCGACGCGCCGTGCGAAACGGTGCGCGCGGCCGCCGCCCGCCGTGAAACAAAGTGTCGGGCGGCTTGCGCGTCGGGCGCAAGCGCATGGAGAATCGATGAATGCCCATGCGGTGTTCATCGAGCTTTCCATGACGACCAAGGTCATCAGCTTTTTCACGACTCAGGGCGCGCACGCGTCCTTCGAGAATCATCGGCGCTATTGCGAGCGCCGCCATTACGCGCACGAATTCGTCGATGCAAGCGGCATCGGCTGGGCGCATTTGCGCACGCTGCTGAAGTATCAGACGCTTCTGCATGCGCTGCGTGCTGCGGCCGAAGGCGATCTCGTGCTGCTCGTGACGCAGGACTGCCTGATCGTGCGCGACATCGCGTGCGAGGCGCTCTTGGCCGACGCAGGCCGCGATCAGCTGACCGTGTCGATGGCCGATGCCGACGCGCATCGCCTGCTCGCCGGATTCCAACTCTGGCGCAACACGGCGGCATCGCGCGAGATGGCGCAGCGGCTCTGCGCGGGCGCGAGATTCGGCGGCGCGCTCGCAAGCGAGTCGGACCTGCTGCGCATGACCGCGCCGCTCGTCTATACGGCGAGCGTGCATGGCGTGCATCCCGTCGTGCCGGCGGCGTGGCATATCGATCCGATGTGGACGCAGTGGCCCGCGTTCGCCATCGCGCTTGCCGATCTTCCCGCCGCGCCGCCGAACCAGCCGGTCCACGCCGATATGCGCGATCTGTTCGCGCAGCACATCAACGAATGTCAGGCGAAAGGCGAGCCGTATCTCGCGTTCGGCGCCCGCGAAACGGCCGCTGATGCCTACGAGGCGATTCGCCCCGACGCGCCCATCGCGCTCGCCATGCTCTACACGCCGAATATCGCCGCTTATGGCGAGATCGCCGAGCGCAATCTGCGCCGCTATTGCGCGCGCCACGGCTACGCGCTGCATCTTTATCGCGACGTGCCTCAAGAAGCAGGGCAAAACGCGAGCGGCAACTGGCTGAAGCCTTGGGTGCTGCGCCGCCATTTGCCGGCGCACGAGTGGATGTTCTGGATCGACGCCGATGTCCTCGTAATCGATCAGTCCGTGCCGCTCGAACCCTTGTTGACGAACCGCGACCGCCTCATTGCCAACGACATGAGCTGGCAGTTCAACTCCGGCATCATGGGCTTTCGGCGGACGCAGGCGAACATCGACGTGCTGGGCGAAGTGGAACGCGCCATCGGCGAAGTCGCGGACAAGTCGTCCACTTACGCAAGCGGCGGCGATCAGGACGCGTTCATCCGCGTGCTGACGCGGCACGGCATGGCAAGCGATGCCGAACTCGTCGACTGCACCACGCTCAATACGCCGTATCAATTGCAGCGCCCCGACAGTTTCATGGTTCACTACATGCATATGTGGCCGTCGTTGCGCGCGCTCGCGATGCATCGCGAGCGCGCGCCAGCCAGCTTCTGAGCGCGCGGCGCCCTTAGATTCGCATTTCAGTTTCTTGACTTTCGGTTCGATTACGCGCGAGCATGAAGAGTCGCGCGCCGCCCGCGCGTGTGCCGTTTTTCTACGCACTCCCTACTTACTTCCGCTGCAATGGCGACGCGCCCGTCCTCTCCCCGGCAGCACATCCGCCTCTGCACGGCGAGCGATGGCGTGCGAATCGCTTACGCCACCTGCGGCTCGGGCGCGCCTGTCGTCAAGGCGGCGAACTGGTTGAGTCATCTGGAGCTGGACTTTGCAAGCCCGGTCTGGAGCCATCTGATGATCGAGCTATGCAGCCGCCACACGCTCATTCGCTACGATCAACGCGGCTGCGGGCTGTCGGACCGCGATGTCGCGGAGATTTCGTTCGCGTCGTGGCTGCGCGATCTCGAAACCGTCGTCGATGCAAGCGGCGTCGAACGCTTCGCGCTCGTCGGCATTTCGCAAGGCGCGTCGATCGCGGTGGCTTACGCGGTCGCGCATCCGGAACGCGTGAGTCATCTGGTGCTTCATGGCGGCTATGCGCGCGGGCGGCTCAAGCGCGCGAACGACCCCGCGCTGCACGAGGAAGCCGAAATGCTCGTAAGGCTCGCGGAACTCGGCTGGGGCAAGCAGAATCCGGCGTTTCGCCAGTTTTTCACGACGCAATTCATTCCCGGCGGCACGCCCGAGCAGCATCACTGGTTCAACGAACTCGAACGCATGACGACCACGCCGCGCAACGCCGCGCGCATCATGCGGGTGTTCAACGAGATCGACGTCGTCGATCTTCTGCCACAGGTGCAGTGTCCGACGCTCGTGCTGCACGCGAGCGGCGACGCGCGCGTGCCCTTCGACGAAAGCCGCCTGCTCGCCGGCAAGATTCCCGGCGCGCGCTTCGTGCCGCTCGAAAGCGAGAACCATCTGGTGCTCGAAACCGATGCCGCATGGCAGCGCTGGTGCGAGGAAGTGCGCGCGTTCCTGCCGGCTTCGTCGGCGGGCAATCCCGTTTTCGCGACGCTGACGCCGCGCGAGCGCGATGTCGTCGAATTGCTCGCAGGCGGGCGCGACAACGCGCAGATCGCCGCGCGCCTCGCGCTGTCCGAGAAGACGGTGCGCAATCACATCACGAGCATCTTCGCGAAGCTGGAAGTGGAGAACCGCGCGCAGGCCATCGTCCTTGCGCGCCGCGCGGGTTTCGACGCGCCCGCCGCCTGATCGACCGCCCGCTTCGGGACACATGTCCTGCCTTCCGCCGTCGTGATCGCGCAGTCCCCGCCGCGAGCGGGACGTGCGCCTCATGTGCGAGCGCGCCGCGCTCCCGAGAATGACTTCCGACGGCGACGAACGCGCCGTCTTCGCCGATACGACGTCATCCCGGAGCCCGCCTCATGAAAGCCGCCAGTCACGAATCCACGCAGCAACGCTATGCGAAGTGCATCGAAGTGTCCCGCCGCATCCGCTGGGACATCGATCGCGACGTGCTGCGCGGCCGCCATTTCGATCCCGCGCACACGTTCCTCCCCGACGGACTGACGCAGGTGCACCGCCTGCCGTTTCTGGACGCGCACGAACGGCGTTTGATGTCGCAGATTCAGGGCCGCACTTACGCCAACATGTTCGGGCTGATCGAGCGCTTCGTCGGCGCGAAGATGATGGAAGTCGGGCGTGGCCACGCGCTTGCCGACCAGACCGCGATGGAGGCGATCGTCCGCTTCACCGACGAGGAACTGAAGCATCAGGAACTCTTTCGGCGTGTCGAGGCGCTCGCCGCGCAAGCGCTTCCTCACGGCTACCGCTTCGTGCCCGACGCCGATGAAGTCGCGAGCTTCGTGCTGGGAAAATCGACGTGGTCGATTCTCGCGCTGACGTGCTGCATCGAGATCGTCACGCAAGTGCACTACCGGCACAGCATGGAGAGCGACAGCAGCATGTCGCCGCTCTTCAAGGACATTTTCCTGTTCCACTGGAAGGAAGAGTCGCAGCACGCGATCATCGACGAACTCGAATGGATGCGTGAAGACACGCGCATCGACGAGACCGCGCGCGATGCGGCCGTCGGCGATCTGATCGATCTCATTGCGGCCATCGACGGCATGCTGCAGGCGCAGGCCGCCGCTGACGCGCATTGCTTCGTCACGCAACTCGACCGCGCGCTGTCGAGCGACGAGGAAGCGCGCGTGCACGCCGGATTGATCGACGCGTATCGTTCGCAGTACATCGTGTCGGGCGTGGACGAGCCGCGCTTCGGCGAGATTCTGATGCGCGTGGTCAGCGAGCGTCAGGCCGAGCGGCTCGGCGCCGCGCTCGCACCGATCAGGCGCCGCACGCTTGTCTCGGAATTCGACGCGTTTGCTTAACGGCAAAACCGAAAGCAAATAGAAAGAAAGCGCGTTTGCCGCAGCGCAATACGCTGAAAAGCCACGAGAACCTAGTCGTTACCGGCGGCGCGCGGCGTGTTGCCGGTTCAGACCTGCGCGTTCTGCCGCGCCCGAAGCTGCCACCGTGACGCAACGCCGGGCACTCGAGCGGCGTGAAGTAGAATGCGGCCTCCTTCCCCCTTTATGGCGACGCATGTTGCGCAAGGCCTGGCGCGGAGAAGAACGCTTCTGGAAAGTATGGTGGCTGCTGGGCCTGCCGTTGCATCTGGCATGGTGGGCGGTGTATCTGTACCTCGTGGCCAGCGGCGTCGC